>CAYOQM010000159.1:0-6252 GCA_964406065.1 uncultured Verrucomicrobiota bacterium | reverse complement strand
GCCGTTGGCCAAGGCCGTAGGACTCGCCGTGATGGGGATGCTTGGCTGCAGAGCCTAAAACCGACAGTGCGTACCGCGGTCATCCAAGAGGTGACGAAATTGTCACCCCTTGACATTCCGGTGCAGTCGTCACCTCGACATGTCGCCTTCCGCGCGCCCGCACCTGTCACGCGATCACCTTCGGCGTCGCTCACGCATTCCCGTGACAGATCACTTGTCCCAGTGACCGTAACACTTCAGTGAATGTCATCACGCCGTCACGGTCAAGGGAGAGGTGCATGACCGGGACGGATGCCGGCAAAATGTTAGGGATGCACACTATGGACATTACCGATGCCTGCTTACGAAGTAACACTCGGGTTCAGAACACAACAACGGACATCATGGGTGCGTGGAACAGTCATACACAAAGGCGATAACGCATTACGTTGTATAATGTCGTGGAGAACGTGAGAGAAATGGAATCAATGGAAAAGAAGAGACACAAGGCCGGCATCAGCTCTGAAGTGCAGACTCTCAGAATGAATGCGGTCGTGATGCAGAGGCTGAAACGTGCAGCACAGGAAATGCGAATACAACGCTCGGTGTAAGTGAAGGCGGGTGTCGCTGATATGATAGCTGATGGCGAATGAACCAAGGTCGCAGTGTAGAAGGGGGGTGAGACAAGGTTAGACATCGACATGGACGGGGGCGGGCTTGGTGGTCCGCCTAAGAAAGGGAAGATGGGCGTGTTCTTATGGCCATTATTTCCCCGACAACAATAACGATCCTCTAGTACGAAGCTCTATTCAAGAGACGGAGGGTAGATGAAGGGAATCTGATATGAAGCAAATCGATGACGGGGTGTTTAAACAGGACTGTGCGAGCTATCTCGGCTCGCTTGGATTCACGGCAAGAGACGGTGACCGCATTGACGCACCTTACAGGGCGGGTGCTGATAGCCACTCATTCAGCATTAGCGGTTCTCTGTGGTATGATTTTGTGACGGGACAAGGGGGCAATGTGTGGCAGTTGGCACTGAGGATGAAGAATAATGACAGGAAGGAAGCCGCTCGGAGCCTCTGCACATCTGCTGGTGTGGTCTTCAGCGAAGGTGACAACCATGAAAGGGTTCTGGATGACCGGCAGAAGGCACTCAATGCGCTTGAGCGTGTGAGCAAGGTCTTCTCGATTGGGGATGTGACTCCGCAGAAGGTGACGGACTACCTCGCATCGAGAAAGGTTTCTGGTGATTCGCTCAGATTCTTCTCCTATGTGCCCGAGGGAAGGCTGCGGGAGGAATTGGACAATGATGAGGTTGCGCTCACAGGACTGGGGAAGAGAGAGGGTCTGCTGATTCTATGGTACATGGTCGGTGGCCGTCCAGTGTACTACTGTACGCGCTCCATCGAAGGGAAGGACTTCAAGAAAGCCCCGCTGGATGGAACTGCGCTGGAGCATCCGATCTGGAATGCCGACGACCTATACACGCATCCGAACGTCGTCTGGGCTGAGGGTATGTTTGACTGCGTGTCCTTGAAGGCCCTGGGGTACGGGGTCGCAGGGGAAATCACATGCCATCCTGTTAAGGCCCACTTCGTTCAACTTGTAAAGGCGTTAAGGTGGCGGCGAAAGCACAAGCCGTCATGGCGGTTTACCATTTGCTTCGACAACGACGAGATCACAGCTGGCGGGCGGCGTCCGGGAAACGAGGCGGCCGAGCAGTTGGCAAATGCACTCTGGCTGGAGGGCATCGATGTTAGGTTGGTCAGGCACGACCCAGCGGCACGGAAGGTCGATGTCAACGACATGCACAAGCAAGGGCAGGTGGACGCCATAAGGATGATGATCGAGGCTGCTCGGCCCGTCTCGGAAGTCCTGGCTGGCGATGCTGAATTCTGCAGCAACCTAATACCCACTCTTGTTATGGAGGGCGACTTTGAGGGTGTACAGCGGCTAGCACACATTCTTAAGGAGCAGTCCGATGACAGGCAGGTGCGCAACAGGGAAGTGCTCGGAATTGTGAAAGCGGTCTTGGGATTCCGGAGGCCTTACGAGGTGTTCTATAATGGTGTCGAGATGTTCAGGTATGACGACCACGTCTACGTGATCCACCCTCGCGGTCGGTTCAGGGATGGCCAGCAGCAATACGACATATTCAGGAAGAACAGCCTTATCGACAATATCGTGCAATACCAGCGGAACCCAGACATGAAACTCAAAATGGAGATGTTAAGCATACCTGCAAAGAGGCCGGATTGGCGGGTGTCAAGGGAGCCGAACCAAGCAGGCGTGGGTACTTTCAACCTCTTCACGCCATCGTCCCTATTGCTGCAGAAGCCTATGCGTGGTGCTCCATTGCCTACAACATGGGGAAATATGCTGGATAATGTCGCCGGACCACTGGAAAAGGAGTGGCTTCTCAACCATATGGCGACCTATGCGCAGACCCTCCGCAAGCCGAGGACGATCCCAATCATCCTAGGGAAACAGGGCACGGGCAAGACCACGCTGATGGAGCAGTTTGGGAAGGCCATCGGGGATTGCATCATCGTTGACAATGCAATGGTCGAGTCAGCTTTCAGTTGTTGGAAGACCCATGCGGTCGTCATCCTGGATGAGCTGGCAAATAGCGACAGGGATGCCATACGCCTCAAGAGCACCCTCAAGGGGTTGGTCAACGAGCGGCAGAGCGTGAACGCCAAGTTCCGAAACGTGATGAACACGGAGCTCAATAACTATGTCGCAATCACATCAAATGAGCAAGTCACCTGCGTTCCAGTGGTTATCGAGGAAGATGACCGCCGCTATACGGTTGTCTGCGGTGGGGGGGACATGAACCTTGGTCATTGTGCGTGGTTCGATTACTCCCAGTTGGTGGCCGATCTGCCCGCCTTCATGTTGCACCTGCTCTCACGAGACATCAATGAGGCGAAGGCAAATGAGCCCCTCATGAATACAAAGAAGATGCAATTGTTGGGGCTCTCAGAGGATATCAAGGTCGCCACAGTGCGTGAATGGGTGGACCGCCACCGCTGTGCAAGTGACGTGTCCATGACGGGGAGGCAGATCGCCGATGCCATCAACCGGATGCAAGTGCTCAGGTCGCCACTGACCCCAAAGAAGATTGCACCTATCCTCGCGCATATTGGGGTGCAGGCTGTAGTCAGGCACAACCAGAATGTCTATGTAGGGCTTTCATCCAGTGAATGAGTGCGGGGGGAGATCGATTCTGCAAACGCCCCATTGTCTTGCGGCTCAACCCTCCGAACGCCCCCTTCCTGACAGCAATACCACCCCCGGGGAAAAAGTCTGGTGTCATAGGACAGTTGGGGTGGGGGGCTTTGAGGTAGAAAGGGGATGTGTGGGGTGTTGCTGCCGTCGATCTCCCCCAACACAAGTAGCGCAACATCAGGTTGATGGGATGGCAAGGGGGGATGGGGTGTTTATTGTTCTATAGTTAGAAAAGGAAAGAATGAATGAGATATATGTAGTGGTGTTAAGTAATGGCACACTTGATATCCCCATTTCCCCCTCCATCATCTGCCTGCGGAAAGCGTGATAGAAGGTGCCCTGATAGATTGGGCGTTACTAAAGGACATGCTTGAGTTGTCGCCTATTCCTAGCCCTTCGAGGCGGCCCACCTTTACTGATCAAGTAATGGTGCGTGGATGGGCGGCAATGAGGCCCAAGGGAGGATTCCAGGAGTGAATGCGCGAGGAGTCTAGGCGGTTCCGTTGCCTCAGTTGGTCGGATGGGATCGGTCTTCTCGGTCTTCGACACAGTGCGGATGGATCCCTTCGTGCAAGGCAGGCCCCCCCGGAACGGGCGGAAGAACGCTTCCAATACGAAAATCCTGCCAACGGACTGGAAGCACATCCGGTTCCGAGGCCCTGGGACTGGAAGCGTTTCTTGTGGGACTGGAAGTAGAAGAGGTGTTCTGCTTCCAGTTCGGTGTTTACCGGTGCACTTTGGGGCTTTCATCGGGAATCAGGCGGACGGTGTGCCGGGGGATGAGGCCGGCTTCAGTGCGGTCCTGGCCAGACGCTCCATCTGGTTCATGCCATCCTGGATCAACTCGGGGCAGACGGTTGCATAGACCGTGGTCGTGGTGATCCGGCTATGTCCGAGCTGCTGCTGAACCATCCGCAAATCCCGGGTCGCTTGGTAGAGGAGCGAGGCGTTGGTGTGCCGGGCGTCATGGAGGCGGTGCCCGTTCGGGGCGTACTTGCGCCACCGCTTCCAGAGTCCCGTCGGGGTGTACCGCTCGCCACGGGCGTTACGGATGAGGTAGGAGTCGGGCGTGAGTTCGCCCTGCTCGGCCTTCCATACGAGGTAGTTCTTGAGAAGGTGCTTGAACTCCTTGCCAATGTGGACGGTGCGCCCCTTGCCGTTCTTGCCGCGGCGCACGATCAAGTGCGAGCGGCCATTCGCGAGACTCAGATCTTGTATCCGCAGGTCGCAGATCTCGAAGCGTCGGAGCCCGCTGTATAGGGCACAGTAGATGAGCATGGCGTCCCGCACGAGGGGCTTGCGCTTTCGCGCCTTGCCCCGGAGCATCAGCTCTTCGGCCTTGGCCAAGATGGCGCCTACCTCCTGTCGGGTCATGAACCGTTCAGGGCCTGGTTCCCACTGCCTGCCGCCGTCGGCGTTCACGGCCGACCCCCTCCAATCTCGGCGCCGATAAGATCAACGGCCCTCCTGGTCGCCATCCGCCCCCGACCGGTCTTTCGCACATATCCCTTCCGTATCAGGAACGGCTCCACGGCCTGCAACAGGTTGTCCTCGCCCTCGCCAATGGAGGCGGCCAGCGTGGACACCCCGAGCGGCGCGTTCGCCTCGACCAGGACGGTTAGGTACGAGCGGTCTAGCTTCGTTAGGCCGTTTGCGTCAACTTCCTTTAGGGCGAACGACTCGCCGATGGCAGGCAGGTCGGGTGGCGATCCCGTGCCCTCGCAGTACTCGGCGAACCACCGCAGATTGCCGATCGCGGTCCGGGCGGTCGCGCGGGACCGCACGGCGATCTCCAACGCGACCACGGGGGACACGTCGAACCCCATGGCGGCGGTGGCGTTCAGAACGATCGTCTGGAGTTCTGCGTCCGAATACGGCTCCAGCTGTAACACCTGCACAAATCTTGACCGCAGTGGATCGGACACCAGCCCGCTGAGCGTCGTGGCCCCTATGCAGGTGAACGGGGGGAGGTCAACCATGGCGGTCGTTGGCTGAGACTTGCCGCCACCGCCAATGCCCAACGATTTCATCAGGTTATCGTATCCCGCCTGGACGATGGGGATGCGGCCGTCCTCAAGGGCGGCGTACAGCACTTCCTCAACACCCCGTGACAAACCATGGATCTCGTCGATGAACAGGACATCCTGGGGCTTGAGTTTCGTCAGGTGCCTGGCCATCTGTTCAGTGGACTGCAGGTTTGATGCGACAACTTCGACAAGGCGTGAACCCATCTCCTCAGCTACGATGCGAGCGAGGGTGGTTTTGCCTAATCCGGGAGGACCGGACAGCAACACGTGCGGCGGGCAGGTCCCTTTCCTCTTCGCCGCCCTGCACAGGATCTCAAGCACTCTCTTCGGCTTGCTCTGCCCGATGAAGCCCTCAAAAGTAACCGGTCGAACTGAGTTGCTCATTGCCAACACCAACCCGTCTGAGATGCGTACCTCGATGCTCCAGCCGGCAGGCGGGGAAAACCATCGAGAGCCGCACTACAAGCACTGTAGCTTACCGGAAGGCGTGTCAAAAGTCAATCGAAGTGACTGATGGGGAGCAGGTTGCGAGTGCAGTGGTGGAAATGTGAAGCGAAGCACACGGTAGGCGTCCCACGTTTACTCGTGGATAAACGGCATGATGCGGTTACTTCTGCCAACGCCACGTCCACCCTTCCAGTTCTGGTGGCTTCGGTGGCTTTGGCGGCGACTTCGGTCTCTCCACCCGCACGGTCGGCACGTTAGCCCTCAATGGGCGTGGTGGGCGGTCTTGCTTCGGCATTTGGTTCCAGGGCATGGGATCCTCCTTGTTTCCGGTTGGTAGGTTATTCGCCGGCCGTAATGAAATTCCCTGCAAGAGAGTCACTTCAGAGAACGACGACCAGTTCCTCCCGACCGAGCAAGTGCTGCCGCCCGTCATCCGTCGACACTTCAATCCACTTGCCCTCCTCAATGTCCTCAGTATCCGTGATGGCGTGGGCCAGTAGTACCCCCATGCCTTGCTGCGGGGTCAACACAAGCATGCCCCTCTCCAGTGCTGCCGCCTTCCGCA
>CAYOQM010000158.1:0-6262 GCA_964406065.1 uncultured Verrucomicrobiota bacterium | reverse complement strand
CGACATCTTGATCCAGTTTTTGGTCGAAGCGATCGCCCTCACCCTCGCTGGCGGGATTGTCGGGAGGCGCCTTGACGCTGGTTCTGGTTTTCGTTTCCGGCTGGATCCTGACGATCCGGACAAAGCGACGCTGATGCCGGTGCAGATCCGGCGCGCGGGTGAGGTGGAATCATTTGACGATTCCTAGGGGGCGGACTAGATTCAACATCACTCTGGCGGCCTTGTGGGGTGCCAGTGAGTGGATATCGAGAAGCGAGAGAATATGCCTGATCCTGACCTGATCCTGACATTGACCGGTGGCCTGGCCGCGGCGCTCGTGCTGGGTTACCTGATGCACCGGTTGAAGGTTTCCCCCATTGCGGGATACCTTCTGGCGGGGTATGTGGTAGGCCCTTATTCGCCGGGAATCGTCGTCAATCACCACCTGGCGACTCAATTGGCGGATATTGGCGTGATCCTCCTGATGTTCGGTGTCGGCCTGCATTTCGACCTCAAGACGCTTTCCGGGATCATGCGCAGGGTCGTGCCCGGGTCCTTGTCGCAGAGCCTGGTCACCACGCTGCTGGGTGCGTTGACCGCGATGGCCTTTGGTTTGGGCATGAAGGCCGGCCTGCTCTACGGGTTGACCCTGTCGGTGGCCAGCACGGTTGCCGCCGTGCGTGTGTTTTCCGATGCCCAGCGGTTGCACAGTCCGGTGGGGAACCGGGCCACGGCCTGGCTGGTGGTGGAAGACTTCTTCATGGTATTTGTGCTGATCCTGGCGCCGGCCGTGCTTGGATTGGGGCAGCACACGGGCGTGGACGTGGTGCGTGACATCAGTGTCACGATCGTGAAGCTGGCGTCCGTCATCCTGGGCACGTTCCTGCTCGGGGGGCGGATTGTTCCCTGGATCCTGATGCGGGTTGCCGCCACACGATCCCGTGAGCTCTTTACGCTCTGCGTGCTGGTCAGTGCGCTGGGGTTGGCGGTGGGGGCTTCGACGCTGTTCGGCATTTCCATGGCGTTGGGCGCCCTGATGGCCGGGATGGTTGTCGGCAGGTCGGAGTTCAGTTTGAGGGCGGCCACTGAAGCCCTGCCGATGCGCGATGCGTTTGCGGTCCTGTTCTTCGTTTCCATCGGGATGCTGTTCAACCCCGTGGGACTCCTTGCCGCGCCTTCCTTCTTTCTCGCGACATTGGCGCTGGTATTGGTGGGCAAGCCTCTGGTTGCGGGTGCCGTGCTGATCCTGACAGGGTGTTCGAGCCGGACGACGCTGATTCTGGCCCTGGCGCTGGCCCAGATCGGGGAGTTCTCGTTTATTCTGGCGGGGGTGGGGGGAAGGCTGGGCCTGCTGGAGGAAAGCACCCGGAACCTGCTGGTGGCGGCCTCCATCGTGTCGCTGATCCTGAATCCGTTCTACCTGAAGCTGGCAGGGGTCCTCGAGACCTGGCTGGTGCGCCATCCCTTCCTCTGGCGCCGTCTGAACCGCGAGAGTGAACCGGTCGTGGACCGGGACGAGGATCAGGGGGCGGGCGCGGACCGGCGGCGGGCTGTGATTGTCGGATATGGTCCGGTGGGCCGGACGTTGGGTGAGTTGCTGCTTGAACATGGGATCGAGCCGACGGTTATTGAGATGAATCATGAAACCGTCAGGCGGCTCAAGGCCAAGGCCGTTCCGGCGCTTTATGGCGATGCCTCCCACGGCGATGTTCTGAGGGCGGCGGGCGCGCACCGTGCCGGCACATTGATTCTCAGCGCGCCGGGCATTCCGACGGCGGCCGACATTATCCGGCAGGCGCGCGAGATGAATCCGGGGATCCGGATCCTCGTGAATACCAGTTTCCTGGGTGATGGCCCTGCCCTTGAGGCGGCCGGCGCGGATATCGTGCTGTCAGGTGAGGAGGAGGTGGCTTCCGCCATGTGCGCTTCGGTCCTGCGCATGATGGAGGCGGATGCCTCCTTCCGCTTCGCGGGGTCAGTTCCGCCGGAGACCGGCAGGGGGAAGGGCTGATGCCTGTGATGACCGGATCATATCACGAGGTGGGCCTGCTGGATGAGTTGGCGCGGCTGGACTCGCCGGTACATCGCCTGGACGCGAGGGCCCAGATCGTGACGGCCATCGGGTTCATCCTTGTGGTGATGTCCTATCCACGGTATGAGGTGTCGGCGCTGATGCCGCTCTTCATTTATCCCGTCGGGTTGATGGTGGCGGCCGGCTTGCCGGCTGGCCCGGTGTTGCGGAAACTGGTGGTGGCGTTGCCGTTTGCCCTGTGTGTCGGCCTCTTCAATCCCCTGATGGACCGGCACATCATGGTCACGGTGGGTACGCTCAATGTTTCCGGTGGCTGGCTGTCATTTGCTTCGATCATGGTGCGGTTTGTCCTGACGGTCAGCGCGGCATTGATCCTGGTGTCCTGCACGGGCATCCACCGGCTTTGCGCGGGGATGGAGCGGATGGGGGTGCCGGGGGTTTTTGCGATGCAACTCCTGTTCCTGTACCGGTATTTCTTTGTGATCGGGGATGAGGGATTACGGATGAAGCGGAGCGTCGAAATCCGCTCATCCCATGCGCGGGCCCTGGGACTGCGGGTCTACGGGCAGTTGATCGGGCATCTGCTGTTGCGGGCCATGGACCGTGCCCAGCGTATCTACCGGGCCATGGTGGCGCGCGGGTTCGACGGCGAAATCCGGCTGATACAGCCGGCGACCCCTGGCTGGCGCGAGGCGGCCTTTGTAGCGGGATGGACGGTATTTTTTTTGGCCGCCCGGGTGTGGAACGGAGCGGAATGGCTGGGTACCATATTGACACGGATGTGAGTGTTTGAGGTGGGCGCCGACCTCCGGGCGGCGTCAGTGAAGCCGGGTGCCTGTGATGGACAGACCGCGCTCGGAGATCGCGGTCCACCGGTGGATCATGTGAGAAAGAGAGACGTATTGATGAGTCATCATCTGGTTGAAGTGAAGGATCTGGCGTTTGCGTATCCCGACGGCACGGAGGCGCTCAGGGGGGTGTCCTTCCGGATCACGCATGGGGAATGCGTGGCGGTCATCGGCGGCAATGGCGCCGGGAAATCGACGTTGTTGCAGCACCTGAACGGCTACCTGATGCCCGGGCGCGGGGAGGTGCGCGTGGGTGATTTTTCGCTGACCCGCGAGACCGCGCCCGCCGTCCGGCGTTCGGTAGGGATGGTGTTTCAGGATCCAGACGACCAGTTATTCATGCCGACGGTGATCGAGGATGTGGCGTTTGGGCCCCTGAATCTGGGGTTGTCCCCCGATGAGGCCGGCAAACGGGCCCTGGCGGCCCTGGAGCGGGTGGGAATGGTGCATCTCAAGGGTCGGCCACCCTACAAGCTGTCGGCCGGCGAGAAACGGGCGGTGGCCATCGCCACGGTGTTGGCGGCCCTGCCGGATATACTGGTCATGGACGAGCCCTCATCCCACCTCGATCCCCGCGGGCGCAGGCGCTTGATGGATCTGCTCCGGTCCTTCGAGCATACCCGCATCATTGCCACGCATGACCTGGAGATGGTCGTGGAAATTTGTCCGCGGGTGATCCTGCTGGATCACGGGCAGGTGATGGCCGACGGCCTGACTCGCGAGATTCTTGGCAACGAGGCATTGATGCTCAAGCATGGCCTCGAGAAGCCCCATAGTTTGTAGTGGGAAGTGGTTATCAGTTATCGGTTATCAGTTATCGGTTATCAGTTATCAGTTATCAGTTATTGGTTATTGGTTATCAGTTATCGGCTGACAGAGGATGCCTTCTTGAGGTAGGTCATATAGCCGTTGAGGAGGCGCAGTGATGACGTGACAAGATCGCGACCACGATTGAGGTGTTCCATGGTGATCATGTTTTCGTCGTTAGCCGTGATGAGGTGGTCCAGAACCTCGTTGCAGGACCCCCTTGAGTTGCTGCAGAATTTCGCGTTGTCCATATGATGGAATCGACCGTAGCCTTCGGCGATATTGGCGGTGGCTGATCGGGCTGCCCGGAGAATCTGATCGCCGAGCCGGTATCGTTCCTCCTTGGGCAAGGCAGGAATAATTTCAGTGGCAACAAAAAGCCTGAGATTCCGGCAGGCTTTCCAGCAATCCAGATCTTCAAAAGAGGTGATGGTCATGGGTGGTTATGGGTTAATGGTTATCTGTTATTAGTTATTGGCTAAGCATGCTATAGCTCTATCTCGAGCCCGGTCAACCAATAACCGATAACGGATAACCACTAACTGATAACCACTACTCCGGCTGCACCGACATCTTCGCTTCGATCTTGTCGGCGCCCTCGGTGGCTTCGCAGATAGAGATCTTCTCCTTGACGGTGGTGGCCTTGATCTTGCCGATCTTGCTCACCGAACTGTCGAGCACTTCGCCGGTGTCGGGATCGGTGGTGGTGTCCATCTTGCCCACGGCAAAGGTCTGGCCTTCGCTCACGCCTTCGCGGGTGCCGCGGTTGATGATGATCTTGCCGCTTTTGGCCGAGACAACCGTGCCTTCCCACGGGATCTTGTCCAACTGCTTGGTCAGGAACTCCACCGCCTGCGAGACGGCGTCTTCCACGGCCTTGCCGACGTTGTCCTTCTTGAAGGCATCGCCGCCGCCGGTGAGTCCGCCGAGCGCGGAGCCGGAATAGCCGAGGCTCAAGCCCTTGCGGCCGGCCTTGCCGACCACTTTCTGCGAGGCTTTCACCTGGCCGGTGGTGGAGTCGACGATGTAGATCGTTACGTTGATCTCAGCGGAGTCGCCTTTGCCTCCCAGATGGATGCCCTTGAAGCTCAATCCGCCACCACCACCGGTGGTGGAATCCTGGACATGGGTGATCTCGCCCTTGACGAGCAACTGGGCCGGCGTCATCTGCCCGATTTTAGGAGTCTTATTGCCGCCAGCCATACGACCGGAGGCGCCGAGATCCTGTTCGCGCATCGCTTCAGCGCGCATGTCCTTTTCGCCCAGCACGATGAATTTCCCGGAGGCGTTCAAGGAGTCCGTCATCACGGCGCCCCATGCGTCGCCGATATCCCACTGTCCGGACCAGCCCGCCCGGTTCTCGAATTTGCTGACCGTGATGGAATACTTCAGGTTACCCTTGCCGGTGTCGGCGCCGAAGACCTGTCCCGAAACCGCCAACACTCCCGCCATTACCAATAGTGTGATCAATCGTTTCATTGCTCTTCTCCCTTTTTGAAACAAGACAAAGTTTGTCAACTGATATCCGAGACATTAGGACGACCGGTAAGTTGTGTCAAGACGGTGTTGTCAGGATGATTAGCAACCGGGAGGATGCATGCTGGCTCTTCCTCTAGCAGCCCGTTGATAAAGGCGGGTTTCTCTTCGTAGCCGCGCCTGATAAGGCGTGGATCTTCGATATATTGAGTCTACTCATGTGCGTAAGGTCTAGCCGTCCTTCCTCTACAAGCACTTGGGTAACGGGTGGGGTGACTAGCCCAACATTTTGTGGTTTTTGGGTGATTTTCGCTTGCGATTACCCCCCTGTTCCGGTATCTTTCAGACTTTAATGACGCCCTCGAAAAAGGTCTGTTTGTTTAAGGCAACGAACAGCCCAGGTCGGGTGTCGCAAGTTATTCCAATGGAATGAGTTAGAACTATGGCTGAACAACAGAAAAAGAGTGGGTCTTACGATGCGTCTCACATCACGGTACTCGAGGGCATCGAGGCGGTGCGGAAGCGCCCGGCCATGTACATTGGTGACACTTCGGTCCGCGGTTTGCATCACCTTGTTTATGAGGTGGTCGACAACTCGATTGATGAGGCGCTGGCTGGCTATTGCACCAACGTGCAGGTCCGGCTGAACGCGGATGGTTCCTGTACGATTAATGACAACGGGCGCGGTATTCCCGTGGACATGCATCCGACGGAAAAACGGCCGGCCGTGGAAGTGGCTCTGACGGTGTTGCATGCCGGCGGAAAATTTGACAACGACAGTTACAAGGTGTCCGGTGGTTTGCATGGTGTGGGTGTTTCCTGCGTCAATGCGTTGAGCGAGTGGCTGGAAGTTGAAGTTCGTCGTGACGGGCAGATTTATCATCAGCGTTACGAGCGCGGCAAGCCGGTCTCGAAGCTGGAAACCATTGGCAAGACCCGCGGGACGGGAACTAAAATCACGTTTCTGCCTGATAACCAGATCTTCAGCACGACGAAGTTCGAGTGGGACATTTTGGCGAACCGGTTGCGCGAGATGGCGTTCCTGAATGGTGGAATTGAGATCAATTTCTCGCAGGAGGATCCTGCCCGGGAAGAGATGTTCAAGTTCAAGGGTGGCGTG
>CAYOQM010000157.1:3678-6263 GCA_964406065.1 uncultured Verrucomicrobiota bacterium | reverse complement strand
GGGCTTGTTCGTGGTCCCGTACACCCCGCCATAGGGTAGCAGCTTGGCCACCGTATCCAACAGCCCCTGGACTTCAACCTGCACCCCCTCGACCACGCCGTCGTGGTCATAGTCGATGCCGCCGAAATTAAAACCTTCGATCTCGCCATGACACTTCACGCAGGTTTCCGTCAGCTCATAGGTCGTGGAATTCGTCGTATAGCTGAGGGTCCAGGTATGGCCGCCGAGATGATTCATCGCCAGCGCATTGGTCGGCGTCTCGGCCATATGGCACTCAATGCAACTGTTTTCCATGACATTGAGATGCCTGGATTTAGGCATTTGCAGGCCGTATTCAACCGCATTGGCGCCGATCAGCATATCCCCCTGCGTGCCATGATGCGGCGCATACGAATTGGCGTCATTGACCTTCAGCCCGTCGAGGATTCTCGTATCCCGACGGTCATGATGGCACTGCATACAGAGCAACCCGGTTCCGCCCAGCGTGTTGGTAAGGTTGTTCATCAACACGACATTTGTAAAGACACGCAACTGGTAATCACTCATGCCGACGGTATGGGGGTCATGACACGCCGCGCAGGTGATGCCTTCATAGCCGGTTCCCAAAGCCAGGGGATTGGTCTCACCCGCCCAGTCGGGATCCGAATCCAGGATGAACCCCTGGGCGCTGTGGCAATGCCCGCAGGTGTTGTAGAAACGGGGATTCATGACACCGGCGTAATTGCTGGCGCTATAGACCCAGTTGGTAAAATACGCATAAGGCCTGTAGGTGGCCGTCCCGCGGCCATGAATCGACTGGCTCCATTCGTAGTTCTTCGTGTGATGAGTCAGACTGTCATGACAGGATCCGCAATTACCTGAACTCAGCGAAATTCCGATGGCGGCCTTGTCCCCAAGATTCTTCGCGTGCCGGTCGGCGGGACCGTGACAGCTTTCACACTGGATGTTGGCCTTGTTCTGAAGCGCCATCGGCATGAGATCCCAGTTATTGGTCGCCGCCGCCGTCGCCAGATTGGTCGGGAACACCCAACCAACCTGCCTCGCAATGTCATCAAACCCGCCGTTGGTGGCCAGGGCTGACGCATCGTAGCCAACGACATGGCAGGAAACACAATATGATTTGAACCCGGACCCCGCCTCGCCATTGATCTTGCGCTTGAACGCCGTCGCGTGCGCCGTTTGCGCCCACTTGTCCATCTTGCTACCCTGCAGGGGCGCATTGTGACACAACACACACAACCCGTCCGGATCAATGGCACCCATGTAGACGGAGCCATAGACGGTACTCGTGGCATAAAGCGTCTTTGAGCTCAGGGCAACCGCGACCTGTACAACAAAGTCATCCGTCTTGCGGATGTCATTGGCAATATCCGGCACAAGCATGGCACGGCTGGCAATGACATAGGTATTCCTGTCGCCGACATCATAGGAAGCCAGGACATTGGTCAGCAACGGACTGACGGTGAAGTTGGCGGAGGAGGCCGGGGATTTCTTGATGAAACTCCACGTCACGTTGGTCACCGTCTGCCCCTTGGACAGCAGCGCTTCCAAGTAGATCGGATCACCCACCCCGACATTCCGGAGGCCGTTGGCCAACTGGGTCGTATTGGTCAACCCGGCATTCTTGATTTCCTGCGGCGTCAGGGGACGCGGCCTGATCAACACCGTCTGGGCCACGGCACTCATTCCCGTGCCGAGAACGACAGTCACCACAACCAACACGGCAAAAACATCCCGAACCTTCTTGTTAAGTGAACTCATAGCGAAAATGCCCCCTTTTGTCTGCTAACCCCTGACCTAAAAACGGATAAAGAACTACACTTTATGGAGCCATTATCCCACAAACATCAGATGCGTCATACGGGATTTATCTACGATTTCTATAATGTTCCCGTCTCTCTATATAATTCGCCGGTCAGGGCGCCACCGCTTCAATAAGGATCAACGGGGGGTTGGGAAGCGGTAGATGAGGGTGTGGGTGTAGGTCTGGCCGGGCTTCAGGACCGTGCCCGGGAACTGCGGCTGGTTGGGCGAGTCGGGGTAATGCTGGGGTTCAAGGCACAACCCGTTGCGGCATTGATAGACCCACCCGCCTTTGCCGACCAGTGTTCCGTCCAGAAAGTTCCCGGTATAGAACTGGGTGGCAGGAGCGGTTGTCAGCACTTCCATCATTCGTCCGGAATCCGGATCATACACCGTGGCCGCAAGGCCGAGTTCCCCGGCCGGTTTACGCAACACCCAGTTGTGATCATAACCCCCGCCGTACTGTATCTGCGCGTCCTCGCTGTTGATCCTGGCGCCGACCCGTACCGGAGTGCGGAAATCCATGGGCGTTCCCTGCACCGGCCGCACTTCGCCCGTCGGGATGAGCGTTGCATTGACAGGCGTGAACACCTCGGACTCCAGCCGCACCTCATGATCCAGAATATCCCAACGCCCTGCCAGATTGAAGTAGGAATGATGCGTCAGGTTCACCACCGTGTCCCGGTCCGTCACCGCCGTATAATCCAGAGTCAGGGCATTGTCCGGAGTCAGCGCGTAGACCGCCGTCACCGACATTGTCCCCGGAAACCCCTCCTCGCCAT
>CAYOQM010000157.1:0-3668 GCA_964406065.1 uncultured Verrucomicrobiota bacterium | reverse complement strand
GGCCGTTGGGGGTCATCTTCGCGGACGCAGACCACAGCACCTTATCGAACCCCTTGATGCCTCCGTGAAGGGAGTTGGGACCGTCATTGGCGGCCAGCGCACAGGCGGTTCCGTTCAGGGAGAATTTCGCGCCTGCAATCCGATTCCCATAGCGGCCGATCAGGGCGCCGAAATAGGGATGTTTGCCGAGATAGCTCGCCAGGTGGTCAAATCCCAGCACGACATCGCCCAGGGCTCCCTGGCGGTTGGGCACCTTCAGGGACACCACGATGCCGCCGTAGTTGATGATGCGGGCCTCGACGCCCGCCGCGTTGGTGAGGGTGAAGACATGAACCTCACGCCCATCGTTCAAGTTCCCGAACCCCGCCTTGGAAATCGAATTCCTGCTCATCCGGCACCTCCTCGCACCCTTTAGTCGTCCCACTGCGCGGACCAGGCCAGCGCCCTGCGTAGAACGAGTTCCTCCGCCTTCACGCGGTCGCGGATTTTCTGCAACCGGGTTTCGTAGGCGGCCATCACGCGTCGGGCATCCTGACCCATTTCCGCGCCCGAAAAAAGTTCGCCGTGCTGGCCGCGGAAATCAAGGTGGAACTGCACCCCGCCCTCGGTGATCGAGCCGCCCAGGTCGTGGTTGGTCAGCAACAACCGGTTGGCGCCCTCCCCGTTGCGGCCGCTTTGATCCAAATACCAGGTGGGCGAGACCGTCAGGGTGTCGGCCCGCAGAAACCGGAGAATCCGTTTCTCGGCCTCGAACAGTTCGCCGATATCCTCGAAGGGAACCGAGAAGGCCCGAAGGATGATGACGGTTTCAAGAAAGTGGCGGTAGGCGAACGAATACCCCTCGGTCTCTCTCGGAATATGGAGGCCCAGCTTGACCTGGATATTCCGGAGGGTGTGCGGGGACCGTCCGATTTTGCGGCATAACTGTGAAAAGGAGTAACGTTCCGATAGCGAATCAGAGGCCGTTCCATCGGACTCCTCGGCGGCGATCATGTCCGGCATGTGGCGAGCACTTTCTGTAAATGATTTTCACGGTAGTCATCCTCATCCCAGTCCCGGGTGGTCAGCAAGTCCCGGTGGCTGATTTTGAAGACATAGGCCACGGCCTCGACCCAATTCCCGTTCTCCGTCTCGATGCTGACCTCGTGGTGTTCGAACTTCGGACCCTGGAAGGCATCCAGGGCCTTGAGCGAGGCCTTGTCGATCTCGAGGTAGACCACGCCGTCGACGAGACGATCGGGAAAGGGAATCATCGCTGACTGGCCCTCGTCGCGCAGGACAAACTGGGCATAACCGCGAAGCAGACCGCTTTGTGCCGGGAAGGTTTTTCCCGTCACCGCCTGCACCACATCCCTGAACATAAGAGGACCCGACACGAAGACATTCATGACCGCGTGACGAACTCCGACTCGACAATCTCGAGGAGGATATGAAGGATAACCTGGTGGGCCTCCTGGATGCGCGCCGTCTCCGGCCCGGGCACGAGGATCTGCCAGGTCGCCTTGCCTGCGAGTTTGCCCCCGTCCCGGCCCAGCAGGCAGAGAGTTTTCAGGCCCCGCGTGTGAGCCTCCTGCAGGGCAAGGGAGAGGTTGGCGGCATTGCCGCTGGTACTGAACAGCACCAGCACATCGCCGGGGCGGCCGAGGCCTTCGACCTGCCTGCTGAAGATGCGATCGAACCCGTAGTCGTTGCCGATACAGGTCAGGGCGGTGGCATCGGCCACCAGGGCGATACCCGGCAAGGCCCGCCGGTCGGCCTTGAAGCGCCCGATCAGTTCCTCGGCCATGTGGAGGGCCTCGGCCGCACTGCCACCGTTACCTGCCGTGAGAACCTTGTTGCCCGCCTTGAGCGCCGCCACGATCCCCAACCCGGCCTCGGCGATCAGCCCTGAGGCCTGCTTCAGCCCCGCCAGAGTCCCGGCGCTCTCGTCCAAACTCAATTCAATCCGTTGTTTGACGCTCATGTTGTCCCTTGCTTCCGCTGTCCCACTGACGTTCTGCGGGATGGTGGCGTTTTTCATTCACAAACTCAATTGAAAAGACTACGGTGGGATCATGAATCCTCCACGAGGTCTGCACGCCCGGATCGCCCTCATCATGGTGCTGACCCTGGCTGGCGGCGGAATGCCGGGCCTCTCCCGGCCCGAGGGGCCCGCCATCCATTGCGATGCCCCGGTGTTTGATTACGGCGAACGACCCGACACCGGCGAACTGGAGCACGTCTTTATCATCACCAACCGCGGGAGCGCGCCCTTGCTCATTACTCAAGTCCGATCGGGTTGCGGCTGTACCCGTGCCGTGATGGATCGCAACACCCTCCCCCCGGGGGCGACGGCCCGTCTTTCAACCCGCCTGACGCTCAAGGGATATTCCGGCCTCAAGAACGCCACGATCTATCTCCACAGCAATGATCCCGCCACCCCGGTCTTCCTGTGCAAGTACACCGGAAACGTGATCGCGGAGATGGAGCTGGCGCCGGCAGCCTTCACGTTTGACATCACCCCGGAGTCCTCCAACCAGACCGCCTCCGTGACGCTGCGCAACCGAACGTCTCTTCCCCTCACCCCGCTGAGTCTCGATTTCCCCGCAGGGCTGACCGCTGTCGACATTGCAACCAATGAGCCCGGCAGGCGCTATACCCTCACCGCGCACTGCCCGGCCGGGGCCGGGTCGCTGCGGGCCACGGTCACCCTGATCACGGACCATCCCCGCTACGAAACTATCTCCATTCCCCTCGTGATGACGGCCGTGCGTGACCTGAACGCCTTTCCCGCCGAACTGATCCTCAAAGAGTCCGCCCCGGACGCGATCCCGGAAAGCCACTATATTATCCTGATGGCGCGGGGGGGACGCACCTTTACGGCACGAAACATTGAGGTCGTGCCCCCGGTGATCCCGGTGGCCATCCACAGCCTCAAACCCTCCTGGGTCAGGCTCAAGGTCGGCCCCATGCGGGTAACAAAAGGGATGGATGGGACCGTAATACGGCTCCATACCGACCTGCCCCTCCAGCCGGTCGTGGAGATCCCGGTCAGGGTGACGGCGGCCACGTCTACAGGGTGAGGGCCAGGGAAGACCGGATGGTGATCAGGCGGGAGCGGGAATCGGGAAGAATCCTGAAATCGAGGTGCAGGGCATCGGACGGAAAGATATCCTCGGCCCGCTCCGCCCATTCCACGGCCACAATCCCATCGGATTCAAAGTACTCCTCCAGGCCCAGCATCAGGGCATCCTGCGAATCACGCAGGCGGTACAAATCAACATGCACCAGGGGGCGCGTTCCCTGATATTCATGCACCAGGGTGAAGGTGGGGCTGGTCACCGGGCGGGTGATCCCCAGCGCCGCCGCCAGACCCTGGACGAAACAGGTCTTGCCGCTTCCCAGATCCCCGCTCAAGGCCATGACTACCCTGCCCGGCAGCTGCTTGAGCAGACGCCGGGCGAGCCGGTGCGTATCGCTGACGCGATGGGATTCAACAATCAATTCATGCCTCATCCCCGCAGAATACAGGAACTTTTCCAGAGAATCCAGAGCGAGAACACATCCTGGCTCGCACCCAGCAAAAAGCCCGCCGGAAGGCGGGCTCTGTCGACACCATGAAATAACCAATCCCTTACTGCTCCATGGGCATCATCGGCATTTCCCGGGAGGGTTTGGCCAGTTCAGAC
>CAYOQM010000156.1:524-6378 GCA_964406065.1 uncultured Verrucomicrobiota bacterium | reverse complement strand
GAGGGAGTGTCCGGAAAAATAGTGTAAAGCTGAAAAAACAGGTTCTCATGGAATTGGGGGGATGGTCGCTACCCACGTGGCCTAAGTCATTGATGGATAATAGATTTCCTTGCTCAACTCGCCGCGTTTTCCGCTCTTGGAAGCCTTCGCCAATATTTACCGCAACTTTGCCGCAAGCATTGGCGCCGGTGGGGAAGGGTGCGCACCCACGCAAATTGAAAACGACTACCCGAAAATCGAAGATGGCATTCGCGGCATGGCCTTCATCGAAGGCGTCGTCGCCCCGGGCAAAGGTAATGCTGCATGCACATCCCTTTCCGTTTAACCTGCGACCACCAAAGAATATATCACGACCCGTCACTTTCTTCACCGACGAGTTACCTTTTCAACCGTCACGGCTTGCCAGCCCTACCATTCCGCGGAGTGGAATCTGTTCATTCAAATGGACCTCCTTGGTTCCGTCGGGGAGGGTTTTGGCTTTTTTTTGATCGGAACGCGAATCCACCCCATAGAATAGTTATTGCGTGCTCAAAAAAGACGTTATAAAAAGACGTTATAGCAATCCATTCAACGTGAAGACACATGAAAAAAACCACCGACGGCGGAAGGAACTGAGGGCTCCCAAGTATCAGCAAGTGATCGACACCTTGTCGGCGGAAATTCGCGGCGGCAAGCATGGGGTCGGAAGCCAACTCCCCACGGAATGGGAAATAGGGGAACGCTTTGCGGTTAGCCGGATCACGGTGCGCAGGGCGATGGAGCATTTGCAGAACGAGGGATTGGTGAGCCGGCAGATCGGACGGGGGACGTTTGTTTTGGGTGTCTCCCCAAAACTGGAAAGGGGAAACATCGGCATGGTGGCCTTACTTTTGCTCGGCGTCTCTCCGAACGATGACTACAGCATCGAGGAGATCGTCAACACTGAACGCTACCTTTCGGAGCGTGGAATTCCGTTCAGTTGGGCGGCCTTGACCGAAGAAGATCTCATCCGGGGGCGTTTTCCGGCGGTCCTGGAGAAACGCCATTGCAGCGGGTTGATTCTGGATGGCTTTGTCACCGAAGCGCACCTCGCGCTCGGCCCTCAATTCGGGGTCAAGCTGGTGACCGTTGGCAACCATTTACTGCCCCGCGAGGCTCATCAGATCCGTTACCGCATCGAAGAAGCATGCAGGGGTATCACGCTGAAACTGGCCAACGAGGGGGCGCGCATAGCGCTGGCCTTGGAGCCGATGACACTTTCAATATCGCTGGAAATGGTCCGCGGATATTCGAGCGCGCTTGGAGAAGCCGGGCAGGCGGAAGAACTGCTCTATCTGTGCGAAAACGAAGTCGCGCCCGAATCTCTGGTCCGACTGATCCAGAAATCCGCCTTGCCGATTTCCGTGGTGACGACCGAATATATCTTTAAAAATCTTGTCAAGAAGCTCCGGGCGCTGGGCCCGATCAAGAAGGGCCTCACCTTCGTGGTCGTGACATCAGTCCCCGTGGCGATTCCCGAGGATCTGCGGGCCTACATCGTGATGCTCAAGACAAAAACGATGCATGAGCTTGCTGTCGAGCGCCTCCTTGAAGTCATGAACGGGCTCCGAGAGAAAGTGTTCGAAGAACTCGACTGCGTGATCATTCCGCCGCACCAAGCCCCCGTGGCTTGATCGATTTGCTTTTTCTGGTGCGCCATGGATGGCAGGTGTTGGTGATTCCTTGCGGTGGGCTGGACCGCTATGGGCATAACCGGGACTCAGCTTCCCTGGGTATGAATATTCAGGAGGTTGTTCATGCGAAGCAACAACAGGGAAAGCCACGGGCCGCAGGCAAATGCCCATCCCCTTGAGACAGCGCTCCCGCATTTTGGCCATTGTCATTTCATTCTTTTTTTTCGATCCACCTCAGCAAGGTCTTGTCGCGACCTTCCAACCGAGAGCGCCGGTAGCCTCCAATCTTCCTGGGAATACACGCGGCCTTCTCTTGGGATTTCAGCATCTGTTGGATAAATTTGGAGGGAGTTGTGAGCTTCAGTCACAAAAAATGTGAGGGACTGTATCCATCCACAAAAAGTCCACAAAAAAACTGTTGACAATTCTGGTGAAATGCAAAAAGATTATAACGTTCTAAAAGAGAACATAAAAAATGCAACTCAACATCCAACATCAAAGAACAAAATGAAAACAACTGCTAGAAGCATCGTATCCCCCCTCCTGATCGCTCTCTCAGCACTGGCAATCTCTGCCACGGCGAATGCGGCGAACTTGATCAGTAACGGAAGCTTCGAACTGGGCCCAGGCGGCACGACGCCCTACGCCAAAACTTGGTCTGCACCCGTGAATTGGGTTTCACTTGGTGGTGGTGACACCCAGTTTGGGCCCGCTTCTGCTTTTTCGGGGCTCACGCCACCGGACGGTAGCTATGTTTCACTCATCGGCGGGACGGCTTCATTCACTGGAGGCATAGCAACGGATTGGTTCTCCCTGACGCAGGGTCAGCAATACACGTTCAGCTTTGAGTCCGCAGGTCAGGCTGCATACACATCCGGGTGGACTCCAGTAGCCTGGGAGCAGTTCAAAATGGGTCTGTATTTCAGTCTCAATTACAAGGACGGGGCGTTGATCAACACTTCCGCAGTTGAAGGTGCCGTGTTTCCCGTCGCGATCAACAGCTGGACGACGACGAGCGTCTCCTTCACGGCCGCGCAGAGCGGTTTTGCGAATGTGGAGGTGTTCACATACAACAATGGCTGGACGCCCGACGGGTATGTTTACTCCGGCGTGGACAATTTCAACCTCCAAGCCGTTCCCGAGCCTTCGACTTGGGCGTTGATGCTGGGCGGGCTCGGCATGATGATGGTCATCCAGCGCATCCGCCGCCGCGTTCAGAGCTAGGCTCAACGAAACCAAGGCGCCTCTTGCGCGGCGGCGAAAACCGTCCCCGCGCCCCATGGGCACTGGTGCCGAACTCACGAAATATCCAGGGGGACTTGACTTGGTCATAGGTAAGACCGGGCCGCCCACTCCCTGAAAACCAGCGTGGCCCCTGTGACTGCGCAAAGATTGTGATGTCAACGACCGACCCATTATTACCTTTGATCCCGTGGCCCGCTCAACTGGAGCGCGGTTCCGGCACCTGCCGCCTGGCGCGCAACGCGCTCATTGCGATCTCGCCCCATGCGCCGGAAGGGGCAGCCACGGCAGCGTGGTTGGCCGAGGCCTTGCGCCAGCGCGGCTTGCACCCGACCGTGAATCTGCTGGGTGCGGACTCCGCCACCCCGGCGGGCGCGATCACCCTCGTTCCGGCCGCCCCCGGCACGCCGGCCGCCGCGGACGCCGCCTATGTGCTGACGGTCACCCCGGCGGGCGTGACGCTTGGCGCGGGGAGCGCCGCCGGCTTGTTCCACGGTTGCCAGACCTTGCTGCAACTGCTGCCACAAAATCTCCCCACCAACCTAGGTAGCGTTGAAATCCCCGCCATACAGATTCATGACGCCCCGCGCTTTCCCTGGCGCGGCATGCATCTTGACTGCGCCCGGCATTTCATGCCGGTGCCGTTCCTCAAGCGGTTTATTGACCAGTTGGCGCGGCTCAAATACAATGTCTTCCACTGGCATCTCACCGAAGATCAGGGCTGGCGAGTCGAGATCAAAAAATATCCGCGCCTGACCGAAATCGGAGCCTGGCGAGCCGCGACCGTCTGCGGTTTTGAAAAAGGGCCGGGGGACGGCATTCCGCACGGTGGCTTTTACACCCAGGATGAAGTGCGTGAGATCGTCGCCTATGCCGCCGTGCGCCAGATCACGGTGGTGCCGGAGATTGAAATGCCCGGGCACAGCCTCGCCGCGCTAGCTGCCTATCCCGAGTTTTCCTGCACCGGTGGGCCGTTCAAGGTGGCCACCGAGTGGGGCGTGTTTGAGGACGTCTACTGCTTGGGCAACGACCGGACCTTGACGTTTTTGGAAGAGGTCATGGAGGAGGTTCTGGCCCTTTTCCCATCGCCATTCATTCATATCGGTGGGGACGAATGCCCAAAAAAACGGTGGCAAGAGTGCCCGTGGTGCCAAGCGCGGATGCGGGAGGAAGGGCTGAAGGACGAAGACGAACTGCAGAGTTGGCTGATCCGCCGCATGGACACGTTTCTGCGTGCCCGCGGGCGCCGCTTGATCGGCTGGGACGAGATTATTGATGGCGGCTTGGCCAGCGGCGCGACGGTCATGTCGTGGCGTGGCGAAACCGGCGGCATCGCGGCGGCGCAGGCTGGGCACGATGTCGTCATGACCCCGGGCGATTCCGTCTACTTCAATTTCTCGCAGGACCGGCCCGAAACCAATCTGTTGCTGACACAAACCCCCTACACGCCGCTCGCCCACGTGCACCAGTATGAGCCAGTGCCCGACGCACTGACCCCTGCCGAGGCCGCTAGTATCCTGGGCGCACAAGGGCAATTGTGGACGGAGTACATGCCGACGCCACAGCAAGTCGAGTATATGGCCTTTCCCCGTGCCCACGCGCTGGCCGAAGTATTATGGAGTCCGCGCACGGCACGGAATTATGAGTTATTTCTGACGCGCCTTCCAGCGACGCTTCAACTCTTGAGCAACGACGGAATTGCCCATGGCCCAATTCCTTGCGGGATGACTGTCGTCTGAAGACCGATACTTAACAACAAATCATGAAACTCAAGACCACATCCTCCATCCTGTTGGCCATCCTGGCGATGGTCGTCCATGCCAATGCCGAAAATCTGCTCAAGAACGGCGATGCCGAGACGGGAGATACTTCGGGCTGGATCGGCTTCGCCTCGACGGCGGCCACAACGCACGAGGGCGCCAATGCCTTTGTGCTCGACGGCGAGAAGGGCGGCCCTACGGCGTTGTCCGTGGCGCTGATCTCGGTGGACCCGAACGCTCGCTACGAGCTTTCCGGTTTTTTCATGTCGGAAGAGGGAACGGCCAATGTTTATCTCGGCTTCGATTGTTACGATGCCGACAAGCGGCAGATCGCCAGCGAGCAGGTCACCCCGATCCCGGGAACGGAAACCGAGTTGCGGGAGGCTGCCAACAAAGGGAACAAGGTTCTCAAGATCAAGAACGGCTCGGCTTGGGCATTTGATCCGGCGTGGACGCCTCCCTATGGGGTGGTGGCGTTTGAGGTGGATGCCTCCGGGGCCTGCAGCGACCTTCCCAATCGCAAGCTCAGCCCGATGGGCATCACGGCGATCCGCCAGGTCGGCGGGCAATGGGAGGTGGAGTTGGCCAATCCCATGGACGCGGACTACCCCGCGGGCACCAAGGTGCGCGAGCAAAGGGCCGAAGGCGCTTATCAGTGGCTCCTAGCCAAAGACGTTGGATCGCAATGGGTCGAGCTTAAGGGCGCAATGTCCGGTGAGAGCACCGCCGGCCAGGAGCCAGGAAAATTTTGGCCGGGCACACGCTTTGTCCGGGTCGCCATCGTGAATCTTAACGATAAAAGTAATGAAAACCCCAAGGTCCTGGTGGACGACGTGGTCTTGCATCAGGCGGAGTGAGCCGCGCGCTGCTCTCCTTCAACACTATGTTTCATGACGACCGCCTGGAAGCTCATGCCGGTAAACTACCGCATCGCCCGGCTTGCTGAAGGACTCAAGTTGGGCGCTCGGTGTCGAGGTTTCCAAAGATGGCAAGGAGTTCCGCCGTGTCGCCACCCAGTTGAGTCCCGAGTTGCTTGTCCGCTTCGGATCGCAAAGCGAAAAAATCTATTGCCACTCCCATGAACCTGGCCCCCGGATTCACCTCAAATTCCGCCAGGAACGCGACAAAAACGGTGACATGGCCCAATGGCGGCAACATCCCAAGCTCCGAATATGGCACCGTGTTTGTCGTGCAAACCTC
>CAYOQM010000156.1:0-514 GCA_964406065.1 uncultured Verrucomicrobiota bacterium | reverse complement strand
CCGTCACCGAGCCCAATCTTGTCAACACCTCCGGCTCGGTTTCCTACACCCTCACAAGCACCGGCAAACAGGTCGTCAGTCTCAAGGTCACACTGAACTGATTTCCCCCTGTCGCATGTCGCCTGTCCAAAATTCAAACAACAAATTCGCGAACCCGAACAAAGTTCATTTTGGTTGGCCCTGAAGGGTCGGATTACCCCTTGGGCAACCTTGGTAATCAAGTGAAACATTCATCATAAAATAAGAACGAAATGAAAGGAATCACCACTTACCCACTCTCTCAATGCCTGCGCCGTTTCGCGGCCGCTGGATTGCTCTGCCTGGCACTGCTAGGCTGCGGCAAGTCGCCGGTCACGAAATCGCAGCACAGCCTCTCCAACGAGGGAAAGGCCACCGCCTGCATCGCGCTGGCGGATTCCGCCTCGGCACCCGAAAAAACCGCCGCCGCCGAGCTCGCGTCCTATCTCCAGAAAGTGACAGGAGCGGAGTTCCCGATCGTCAAGCCGCAGGAGTT
>CAYOQM010000155.1:2563-6383 GCA_964406065.1 uncultured Verrucomicrobiota bacterium | reverse complement strand
GGCAATATCCACCGGGCTTATGACAGCAAATTGACCGATGATGTGCGCGGGGCCATGCGTCGCCTGCCGGTGTCTGGCGTTCTTTTTCTGGCCGGATTCCTGGTTATTACCGGCTCTCCTCCAGGCGGGCCATTTATCAGTGAATTCACCATCCTGACCGGTGCCGTCGTGGGCGGGCATTACGCGGTTGCGAGTATTTACCTGGTGTTGCTGGCAAGTGTTTTTATCGGGATGGGAACAACCGTGTTGCGTGTGGTGCAGGGGGTGCCCTCGGCGAGGGCGTCTGCCACGGTCTATCGCGATCGCCCGCAACTTGTCGTGCCCATCCTCGTCTTTATGGGGATGGCAATCATGCTGGGACTTTATATCCCCCCTCCCTTGGACCGGCTTCTACATGAGGCGGCGAGTTATTTGGAGGTCAAGCTATGACGGCGATTCTGCAATGGGCTTCCGTTCGCAACGGGGTTCCGGTGCCACAGTCTGCCGTTCCGGTGCTGGAGGGCCCCGTGTTTCGTCTCTCGTTGTTGGAGGCGGTTGAGGACGGCGCCTCGGTGGCGGCTTTCTTCGGCCATCTTCCTGAAGCAGGTGGCGGGGTTGACCTTTATGCCGTGCTGGCATTCCGCGAGGGCGGACACCTGCGCGTTGCCCGAACCAGGGTGGTGGGGGAGTCCTTTCCATCCCTGACTCCGCAATGTGTGCAGGTTCATCTTTTCGAGCGTGAAATTGCCGAACAATTCGGGCTCCGTCCGGAGGGACATCCCTGGCTCAAACCGGTGCGGTATGTCAAATCAGGACGACCGGGGCATGACGCGTGGGGCAGGCCCGCATCTGAAACCCCGGTGGTCGGCGTCACCAACTACTATCAGGTCGCGGGCGAGGAAGTCCATGAAGTGGCGGTGGGTCCCGTCCATGCGGGGATAATTGAACCCGGTCATTTCCGTTTTCAGTGCCACGGGGAACAGGTTTTCCATCTGGAGATTTCATTGGGCTATCAGCACCGTGGGGTGGAGCGGGCCCTGGTCGGGGGCCCTGATGCAAGAACCCGGCATTATATCGAGACGCTGGCGGGGGATACGACAATCGGGCATACCACGGCCTATTGCCAGGCTGTGGAAGGGCTTGCCGGCTGCATGGTGCCGGTGCGGGCCCAGGTGTTGCGCGGGATTGCCCTTGAGCTGGAGCGCCTCGCCAATCATACGGGTGATCTTGGCGCGTTGGCGGGGGATGTCGGGTTTCTCCCAACCGCGGCGTATTGCGGACGGCTTCGCGGGGATTTCCTGAACATGACGGCAATGTTGTGCGGCAACCGATTCGGGCGTGGCGTGGTGCGCCCCGGGGGCGTCGGATACGACATCGGGGAATCCGAGGCGGCCGATCTCCAGAAGCGTTTAAAGAGGACACTCGCCGATGTGGCCAATGCCGTCGACCTGCTCTGGGATTCCCCGTCGGTCATGAGTCGTTTTGAGGAGACCGGCAAACTATCGATGGCGATGTGCAATGAACTTGGCCTTGTCGGTCCCGCCGCCCGCGCCTCCGGTCTGGACTATGATGTCCGGCAGGATTTCCCCCAGGGAATATTTCGATTCGCGCAGATTCCCGTTTCGACGGGGCACAATGGCGATGTGTTTGAGAGGGCCTATGTCCGTTGGCTTGAAATCCAGCGGTCGGGCGATTTCATTCGCGACCAGTTGCAGATGCCGGGGGAGAGCCAGATCCGGGTGCAGATGAATGAGTTGGTTCCGGAAGCGCTGGTGGTGTCTCTGGTGGAGGGGTGGCGTGGCAGGATTTGTCATGTGGGCCTGACCGGCGCCTCGGGCCGTCTTGCGGGCTACAAGGTGGTGGATCCGTCCTTCCATAACTGGATGGGGTTGGCCATGGCTATGCGCAACCAGCAGATTTCGGATTTTCCGTTATGCAACAAGAGTTTCAACCTGTCCTATTGCGGACATGATTTGTAGTGAGGATCTGATCCATGCTCAGCATTATCATCGCACGCCTGAAGCAACGGCACCGCACGATAAACTATCCGCGGTGCCCGCCTGTCCTGCCGGATCGTTTTCAGGGTTTGCCGGTTATTGACCAGTCACGCTTCAGCGGTGGATTGGGATCCGGCGCCGGGATCTGCCCCGTCGGGGCGCTGGGGGAACATGACGGCAAGGTTGTGATCGACATGGGGCGTTGCCTTTTCTGCGGTGAATGCGGGAACGCCTTTCAGGATGGAGCGATCCGTTTCAGCCGCGATCATCAGCTTGCAGCCCGGGACCGGAGTTCGCTGGTGAGGGGAGCAGAGGCGCCGCAACTCAAGGCGGCGTTGGACGCCGTCAGTCGCAAACTATTTGGGCGCTCGTTAAAGTTACGCCAAGTCAGCGCTGGCGGCTGCAATGCCTGTGAGGCTGATTGTAATGTGTTGAATACGGTGGTGTTCGACCTCGGTCGGTTCGGAATCCAGTTTGTGGCGTCCCCGCGCCATGCCGACGGGATCCTGGTCACCGGTCCGGTGAGCCGGAACATGGAATTGGCCCTCAAGAAGACCTACGACGCTATTCCTGAGCCCAAACTTGTCATCGCGGTCGGGGCTTGTGCCATTTCCGGCGGCCCTTATGTCGATCATCACGAAATCTGTAACGGCGCGGCTGGGGTGATTCCTGTGGATGTCTATATTCCCGGATGCCCTCCGCATCCCGTCACCATTCTGGATGGTCTGTTACGTGCGCTGGGAAAAGTTGCTGACCGGGCTTGAGTTATGTGGCGAAATGGCCTCAATCCTCGGTTATAATGGCGGCATGATCATGGTCTCAGACAAAGTGCGACGGAAATTGAGCGAGCTTCCCGATAAGCCGGGATGCTACATGATGCGGGATCGTCGCGGGAAGATCATCTACATCGGCAAGGCGCTTTCGTTAAGGAAACGCGTGCAATCCTATTTCCGGTCCGGAACCTGGGGCAAGGCGGATCCCAAGCTCCGGGGGCTGATCCGGAGTATTGATGATTTCGATTGCATGGTTCTGCGCAATGAGGCCGAGGCGCTTCTGACCGAGGGGCAGCTGATTAAGGATTACAAGCCGCGGTACAACGTGGATTTGCGGGATGACAAGCGTTTCCTGATGCTGAAGATCGATCCCGCCGAGCCCTGGCCGCAGTTCAAGGCGGTCCGTTTACGCAAGGAGGATGGCGCCTTGTACCTGGGGCCCTATGTCAGTTCCACGGCAACCCGGGCCGCCATGGGGTTTGTGGAGAAAAAGTTTGGCCTTCGAAAATGCCGACCTTCCATTCCCGTGGCGGAGGATCACCGGCATTGCATCAATGACATTGTCCGCTATTGCTCGGCACCCTGCGTGGGGCGGATATCCCGGGATGACTATGGGCAGCGCGTCACGGCGGCCTGCACTTTCCTGCGCGGCGAGAGTCCCGCCCTGCTCGAGGAGGTTAGGCAGGGCATGAGAGAGGCTGCGGAGGAAAAAAACTTTGAGAAGGCGGCGGCCTTGCGGGATACCTGGCTGAGGCTGCGTGAAATCTGCAGCCAACGCGCCAGGGTCGTATCCTCGCCGGCCATGAAGGCGTCGGATGCCTTGCAGGGGATCGAGGAATTGCGGGCCGCCCTGGGGCTGAGGGAGCCCCTGCGGCGGATCGAGTGCTGTGATATTTCCAACATATCCGGAACCCATTCCGTGGCCAGCGTGGTCTGTGCCCGGAACGGCCTGCCCGCGCCCGCGCAATACCGTCACTACCGCATCAAGACGGTGCATCAGGCGGATGATCCGGCAATGATGGCCGAGGTCATCCGCCGTCGGTTCTCTCGGTTGCAGAGGGAGGGCGGGCC
>CAYOQM010000155.1:0-2553 GCA_964406065.1 uncultured Verrucomicrobiota bacterium | reverse complement strand
GGGGTGAGGGGGATCCCGGGCAGCGGCCTGGCCAGACGGTTCGAAGAGATTCATATTCCTGGGAAGCAGGATCCCTTGCGCCTGGTTCCCGGATCAAAGGCGCTGCATGTGCTGCAACGGACGCGTGACGAGGCGCACCGGTTTGCCCTGGCTTACCACCAGCGGCTGCGTGCAAAGCGGTTAAGGGAGTCGTTGCTGGATGAGATCCCGGGACTGGGGGAAAAACGCAAACTGGCATTGCTGGGGCATTTTGGATCCGTTCTGCGGATCCAGCGGGCCGACGTGGAGGCCATCGCCGCCGTTCCGGGCATCGGACCGGCCATGGCCAAGGAAATTTCCGGTTGGTTGCACCATTCAAGACCGGGATAAATAAGGAACAGGAGCAGGATTATGAAATCTGTTGAGAAACTCAGGGGGTTGAGGAAAGTGATGAAAGCCCGAGGAATAGCGGCCGTTATCATCCCGTCGACCGATCCACACCAAAGCGAATATGTGGGGGAACACTGGCGGTCGAGGGAATGGGTCTCGGGATTCACAGGGTCCGCCGGCACCCTGGTGGTGACGGGTTCCCGGGCGGGATTGTGGACGGATGGGCGATATTTTGTTCAGGCGGAGCGCGAGTTGCGGGGAAGCGGGATCACGCTCTTCAAGGGGCGCGAACACGGGGTCCCCTCGGTGAATGATTGGACTGCGGGGCAGTTGGGCAGGGGGCAGGTCGTGGCGCTTGACGGGCGGTTGTTCTCCATCGCGGCGGTCAGGGACATGCGCAAGGCGTTCGAGGGGAAGTCGCTTAAGCTGCGGGTCGGTGAAGACCTGGTCGGCCGCATCTGGTCCGATCGGCCGGCGCCCGCCTGTTCAAAAGCCGTTGATTTTCCGGTGCGGTTTGCCGGCCAGGGTCGCGCCGCGAAACTCGGGGCAGTCAGGAAACATTTACGAACCAGACCGGCTGACGCCCTGCTGTTGGCCTCGCTGGATGACATTGCCTGGCTGTTTAATATCAGGGGGCATGATATCAAGCATTCGCCCGTTGTTCAGGCTTTTGCCTTGATTACCCTCAAACACGCGGAGCTGTTAATCAATCCGGAACAATTGACGCCGATGTTGGCCCGGAAACTGGCTGCTGCAGGCGTCACCTGCAGGCCCTACGCTGAGGCGACGGCTTTCCTAAAGGCCTCCCGGTCATTTCAATCCCTGATTCTCGACACGCGCCGGATCAATCAGGCGCTGGCCGATGCCCTTCCAGGAAAGGTGCGCCTGATCGAGGAATCCCCCGACATCACGTCCGATTTGAAAGCCGTCAGGAATGCGGTGGAGCAGGTGAATGTCCGCCGGGCGGCCTTGCTGGACGGGTTGGCGATGGTCAAGTTCCTGGCGTGGGTGGATCGTACGTTGGGGGCGGGCGGGCGGATCACTGAGTATGACGCCGGGGTGAGACTGGAGTGCTTCAGGAAGGAATCGCCGGCCTATCAGGGCGACAGTTTTGGCGTCGTCTGCGCGTATGGCGGCAATGCGGCAATGATCCATTACGCGGCAGGTGCTGGCAAAGCGGCCCGGCTGCGCCGGAAAGGGCTGTTCCTGGTCGATTCCGGGGGGAACTATTTTGAAGGCACCATGGATACGACGCGCACGGTCGCATTGGGTCCCGTTTCCTCGCGTGCCCGTCGCGATTATACCCTTGTCCTGAAAGGATTAATCGCCCTGACCCGAACCCGTTTTCCTGCGGGAACGACGGGGACCCATCTGGATGCCATTGTTCGCGCTCCGCTCTGGGCACAGGGTACCGACTACAAGCACGGGAGCGGACATGGAGTGGGGGCCTATCTTAATGTCCATGAGGGGCCTCAGGGGATCTCGCAGGTATGGAGTCCTGTAACACTCAAATCCGGCATGATTGTGACCATCGAACCCGGGGTCTATGTGACTGGAACGTACGGGATCCGCACAGAAAACATGGTGTTGATAAAGGATTCGGGGGAAACGTCATCTGGGCGGTTTCTTGAATTTGAAACGCTGACCCTCTGTCCAATTGACACGGCCCCCCTGCTACGTGACGAACTATCACCAGATGAGCGAACCTGGCTGAATGACTATCACCAGTCCGTCTGGAAGCGACTCGCTCCGCATCTGTCGGGCACTGACAAGGCCTGGCTGCGGCGGAAAACCGCCTCGCTGTGACCTGTCTTCCGACGGCGTGATCCAGCCCCGGAAAAAACGAAAACGTTTTCGTTTTTTCGGGGCGCCGGGAATAGGCCCGTGCGGTTCTCAAGAGCTTCGCTCTCTGCTGGGGCCGGGGAGCCCTCACCCCGTGTGGCGACGGGGACAGGCTTGGGCGGTTCCCACGTGTGACGGAGCAAAGTCGGGGTCGGAATCGCTATCGGAATCGGGATCGAAAGGAAACCGGAATGGTTTTGGAGCTGGACTGCTCCATGTTTCCCGCTGATCTGCAGGGTGTCAGTTAGCCTGTCCCTTTTTGCTCTGTCCCTTTTTGCTCCTCGGAGGTGAAGATCGGGGAGCAGTGGTATGCCCAGACCGCTCTGGAAGATATGCTGGGCG
>CAYOQM010000154.1:0-6438 GCA_964406065.1 uncultured Verrucomicrobiota bacterium | reverse complement strand
TGGAAAGCGAGAAGCCCTCGCGTGCATACTCGTAATCCGACCACAGGAACGGGCACAAGGACCAGAAGTTCATGGGGTTCACCAGTTCCAGGTCTTCCTTGACCCCGTCGGCATACTCGAAGCGCAACACCGCGTTGGCAATACGCACCTGCATCGGGTTCGACGATCCGGCCACCAGCAGCCAGACGGAGTCGCCCTTCTTGTTTACCGGCACCGTGACTTTCCGCGGCCAGTTGTCCCAGAGGGACGTGAACGCGATATCCTTGTCCTGGATGTCCCACTTGAACCTGGCGCCCTGCGGCACCTCAAGCATGCCCCCGTCAACCTTGAGCGGTTGGCCGAGCGTCACCGGCGGTTGCGTCACAACCGATTTGGCAATCAGCGCCGGCCCATCCTGGACACTGCTGGCGATGGTTTGCCCGTCAGCCACATGCTCAGGAATCCGCCAATCCAACACGGTTCCCGGTAACGCCGGGGAATCAACCGAGCGGTTCCGCATCATCGCCTCGGTAGCCCCCTGGTGCGACAGGGTCACCCGCTCGACACGACCGAACAGGCGGTTCGCGCCTTGCAGGTTCGCCCCAATCCGCAGCGTCGGCCCAAGTTTGAGCGCCGCCAGGTCAATCGGGCCGGCCATGTCCACCGTTTTCCGGCCTTCCCGATAGATCTGGGCGTATTTGCCGCCCTTGGGCAGCACGATCGCCAGATGGCTCGTGCGCTCGCCACAGAAGGTCGAGGAGCCGATGAGTACAGGCTGTCCGGCATTGATCCGGATCAGCCGCCCGTTGCTGTTGATCATGTCGATGGAGATATCGCCCAACTGGAGCAGGCGGACATCACTCCAGTTTGGCATGTCACAGAGATCAGCCTGCGCCCAGATCTCCAAGGTCAATTCCCCGTCAAGCTTCAGGTCACTGATCGCCGCGTCCAGCACCGGCGCCGGCCGCCGCGGCCGGGTATTGGAGAGGTCAATGGCCGGCGGCAGTTTCCCCGCGTACAGCGCGTTCCAGATCAGGTAGCCATCCTTCGCCAGCCGCAGCGACATCGTGTCCGCCCGCGGCGAAACATACTCCTGCCGGAAAATGTCCGTGATCTTCCCGTTGCGGTACGGTGCGAGCTCAATCCCCGTCCACGTCGCCCCTGCCGGCGCCTGGCGCAGGTTCTTCTCCGCCACGTAGGACTCTGCTTTGGGATCGCGGATGTTGAAATCAAAAATCTCGTACCGCGGCAGCTTGCCCATCTCCGTCAACGCCAGTACGCGATGATGGCCCGGATTGCCCGCAACCCGCGCCGTGATGGTGTCCCCCTTGATCCGGGAAGACTCCAGTACACCCTGGGCGTCCAGCACCTTGATGATGCGCGGGCGCATATCCTTGTTTTGCCATCTCCCAGACAATAGCGTTGTAGGACAGGCTTCCCCGGCTACTGACGGGGAGCCTGTGTCTGCCTTGTCGCCCACGTTGGTACCGCAAGCTCCCCGATCTCTTCGAGTCGGGGAAGCTCGCCCTACACTACTCGTAGATGCGCCCGTGATGAGTCCATTGGCGATGCTCAGCTTGACTTCATCGCCAACGTTCACGGTGACAGCGTGATTCACACTCACGACAAGGCCCTCATACTTGATCTCGAGTTCGGCCTTTCGCGAAACCGGAACCTGAACCACGCAGAGGGTACGGGCGAAGCCGGGCTTCACATCACTCTTCACGGAACGGCCGTTGAGTTTCACCGATTTTATCTTCGTGCCCCGGACCGACAGTTCCAGGATCATGGCCGACTCCCTGGCCAGCTCAACCGACATCCGTTCCACGCCTGCTTCCCGCTTGTAATCCAGCTTGAACTCCGGATGGGCGAACGAGGCGTTCCCCCACGAGGCAGGGAATTGCGGGGCAATCATCACAAGTCCATTGGGGCGGTCAGGACGATAACCGAAGACACCAGAAACCACCGTGCGGGTGAATGCGGCAACACAATCACCAAAGTCCGTTCCGCAACTGCCGTAGGGAACGCCGAGGTTGCCGGGCACGCCCGACTCGATCGCCGACTCGCTGATGTTGCCGTTGATCAGTTCAAACGCGCCTTCGGGCATTCCGGCAAAGCAGTAGCCCAGGGCCATATGGTATTCGTCGCCGGGCGATTTCTCCCGGTTCGACCAGATCGACGGAACCCAATTCGAGGGATAAAGTCGCACGCCGCCGGACGGCCTGGGCTCACGCTGCAGCCCGTATTCCGTGAAGTGCAACATCGAGGCCATCTGCTCGTCATTCAACAGGCCGGGACAGTCCATCGGCAGATACAACCCCGGGGTCCAGGGATCGGGATGCAGACGCTGCAGCCCTCCCTGCTCGCGGTAGGCGCCGGGAATCCCGGCCTTATCCACCCAGAGCTTTTCAAAGAATCCCTTGCGGATGAGGGCCAGCTTCGCCTCATGCTTCTTCACCCCCGCCTTGTCGCCGGCCCGGCGGGCCATGTCGCGCGCCGCCAGGTGGCCGCGGTACGCGAAGGCCGACTCATCCGGCGTCCCCCCGCCATTAGACCAGACACTATCCGTTAGGAAGGTATTGGAGAAACTTTCATACGTTCCATCCCCGTCCGGATCGAACACCCGGGCGAGATAGTCGAGGTGCAGTTCCAGGGCCGGGCGCAACAACTTCTCCATCTCCGAATCCGCAGTATAGCGCCAATCCTCGACCAGGGCGTCGACGAACTGGGACTGCATGTCGTACATCGTCGAATTCTGGTTGGGAATCAGCCGTCCTTTGCTATGGAAGCGTGGGTCCTTGCCAGGGTGGCAGTAGGTGCCCTCGTAGCGGGCGAGTTCCTCGTTATCAATGATCTTCGCCAAGGCCGGTTCGCCCCGGCAATCCTCGGTTTTTACCTGCGAGGCCAGGAAGGTCTGCCCCGCCTTGTACACGCGGTCATGCCAGCCATACGCCACGCCGGCCAGGGTGGAACGCCAGCCGAGCAGCGGATCGGTGAAGGCCGACAGGCAACCGTGCCCGAAGGCGGACTTGCGCCAGAGGCAATCGGCGGGCAACACCGACGCGCTGACCATGAAGTCGAAACGGGGGTCCGGTGTCTTGCTCACCACACGGTTCGCCAGTCGCGCCACCCGGGCCGCGGCAGCCTGGAATTCAGCCGGGATATCCAGCGCCGCCACTTCGCTCCCCGTCCCGACCTTGGCGATCCAGGTCACCGGTTGATCTCCCGCAAGGGGCGTCACACCGCACGCGATGGGGCGCGATCCGCCCGTGCTCGCCAGAAAGGCGCCGGGCATCTTCCATTGATCGGCGTCAGCGACACGGATTTCGGGCACACCGCTGCAGGCCAGCATGACGTTCCGCCCCTGGTGTCCGCGGGCCGGGGCGAGGCGGACCATGCCATTGGTGACATCGACGCCATTCCCAGCGGCCTTGGTTGGATCAAACCCCTCGTACCGCACCTGTCGGCTGTCAGCCGCCATGGGGTCAATGAACGGCACCCAGCGACTGTGGGCCGCCCCGAACATCCACATCAGTTTGTCCCCTGCCGCCGAGCCAGACACCTGCGCCCGGGCGGCCATGCCCAGTCCCGTCCCCAAAGGCAATGCATTGAACGTGATCGTCACTCCCGGAAACGCGGGATCGCTGGCCACCCACTCCATCTGGCCGGGACGGTAACGGGCCTCAATGGACTTGAAATCCTGAAGCCATTTCGCCGTGCCATCAGCCTTCTGGAATCCCGGCATGAACGTGCCATCGAGATTGCTGCCGCCGCCGAACCGCACCAGGGGCTTATCCCCGGCAAACACCCAGTAATACCGCTGGTCAGGATGCTCCTGGGCGGCATACAAGGGACGGTTGTTGAAGTAAATGCCATTGCGTCGGACGAGGGCCCCGCCCTCCAGGACGGTGGCAACGTTGTCATGATCCTGCGCCAGCGCCGGCAGGCCGGCAACCATGGCGAGGGTGAATAATAGAGCTCGTTTAGTCATATCCCTGATCCTTCCCTTGTTACTTCTTCTCCGGATTAGTCACGGCATTTTTATTATAAAACGAATAATCGTCCTGCTGCGCGGGGGCGGCGGTCTTATCCCGGCCCTGGACATCCGACCACATCGCGGGATCGGCCTTCACGGGCGAGGGCAGGAACGGGCGGCGCGGGGCAGCCTTGAGTCCAAGCTCCAGCCGGGCGGGTTTCAAGCCCTCACTCTCGGCAATGAGGACCACCTTGCCGGGGACGTCCTGGGCCTGGACAAGCACCTGCGCCAGGCCGGCCCACAGGCTGCGCACGGGTATCTTGTCGTGTTCCTTCGTGGCGGCATCGCCGTTGCCGGAACCCAGCAAACGCGCGGGTCCCTCAACGTGGAACCGGATCGCGTTCGTCGCCGTCGGCACCGCACGACCCTGGGCGTCCACCGCCTGCATCGTCACCAGGGCCACATCCTCGTGGTCGGCCCGAAGCTCCGCGCGATCAGGAACCAGCGCCACGGCCACCGGCTCGCCCGTGGTCTCGCGGCGCTCCCGCGCCACCTCCGTACCGCCCTTATAGCTAACCGCCTCGATCGCGCCAGCCTCATAGGGCACCATCCAGGACAGATAGCCGAGCTTCGGCATGGGCTTGCGCCCCTGGCTCCGGCCATTGACCAGCAGGTCGATCTCGTCGCCGTTGCTGTAGACCCACACGTCGACCGGCTGGCCTTCCTTGCCCTTCCAGTTCCAGTGCGGGAACACGTGAACCATCGGCGCGGGGGTATAGGCCGACTTGTAGTAGAAGGCGCCATCCTTGGGGAACCCGCAGAGGTCGAAAGCCCCGAAATGACAGGAGACGAGCCGCGGCAGGGGCCCGGGCTTCTTGTGCTCTGCCCAGAGATGGGGATAGAACGGCGAGGGCTCACCACGATAGTCAAAGCCGGTCCAGATGAACCCGCCGCACATCCAGGGGCGCTCGGCATGACGTTTAACCTCATCCATGGTGAACGTGCCAATCCAGAAATTCGGCTTGTTATACGCCAGCAACCGCCCCTGCAGTTCCTGGTTCTCGTAGACCCCGCGGCTGGTATAGGTGTTGGCCATCTCGGTTTCAATGATGGGCTTGTCCGGATAGAGCTTGTGGATCTCGTCCCACTTGTCCCAGGTATAGTTGAACCCGATCACGTCGAGTTCCGTGGCGGCCGAACCGGGAATGTCATGCCCCTCGTTCTGCCCCATCGTCACCGGCCGGGTGGCGTCCAGCGAACGCGCGACGTCACGCATCCCAGCCGCGACCTGCCCGCCAATGGGCGTGCCCTGGAAGGCAACCTCCTCGTTGCCGATGTTCCAGGCGATGACGCTGGGCGAGTTGCGGCAGGACAGCACCAACTGCCTCAATTCCTTCATCGCCTGTTCGCCCGTGCTGAACTTGCGGTTCTCAGCGAGAACCAGCATCCCGAGCCGGTCCGCCACGCGGGTGATCGGCCCGCCGGGATGGTGCGCGGTGCGATAGCCATTGAAACCGAATTCCTTCAGCCGCTTGAGCCGGTACTCCACCACCGCGTCCGGCAGGGCAATGCCGACACCGGCATGATCCTGGTGGTTGGCCGCGCCCTTGATCTTCACCGGCTTGCCATTGAGGAAGAAACCCAGCTGCGGATCGAAACGGATCGTGCGAACGCCGAAGGTCTCCTCGAGCCGGTCCACGACCGTGCCCGCCGTCTCCAGCTCGACGACCGCCGTATACAGTTGTGGCTGCTCCAGCGACCAAAGTGCCGGCTTGGACAGCTTTGTCACGACCACGCCGGTTTGCTCGCCCCAGGGACCGACCCGCACGCGGTCCCGGCCAGTGGCGACCTCGCGGCCGCCGGGATCGAGGATCGTCACACGGACCGCCACATCGGAACTCGTCGAGCCCTTGTTGGCCACCGTGGCGCGGATGCGCAACTTCGCAGCCCCGCCGGGCTCATCGGCGAGGAAACTCGGCCCATTGTCCGGATCGGTCTTGAACCAGCTCTGCACCTGGACCCCGCCCCACGGCACATGCACGGAATCGGCCTTGACCAGATACACGTCGCGATAGATCCCTCCGCCCTCGTACCACCAGCCCTCCGGCAGTTTGGCGTCCACGCACACGCTCAGGACATTGCTGCCGCCGTAGTTGACGAACTCCGTGATGTCGAACTGGAAGGGGCCGTAGCCGCTGTGGTTCATGCCGACGATGAAGTTGTTGCAGTAGAGCGTCGTGGTCTGGAAGGCGCCTTCGAACTCCACGGTGATCCGCCGCCCCTTGTCCGAGGCGGGAATCGTGAAGTGACGACGGTACCACCCCACCTCGGCGGGGAAGTAGCCGTGACCGAAATTGCCCTTGTCCGAGGCGAACGCCTCGACCGTGAAATCATGCGGCAGGTCGATCGAACGCCACGTCACATCGTTGGTGTAGGCCAAGCCGATTCCCGGCTCCGTGCCGTAGGTTCCGTTCTTGGCGTAC
>CAYOQM010000153.1:0-6585 GCA_964406065.1 uncultured Verrucomicrobiota bacterium | reverse complement strand
GTGTTCAGCGTCAGGGCGACCGGCGCGGGTGCCGTGCCCGTCTTCAGGACGTCGATCAGGCTGTGACCAAAGACATTGGTGGTGCCGATGGTTTCGGTGGACTGCGCATTGTTGAACGCAGTCAGCCGCAGGGTGGCATTGCCCCGGAGGTTGAGGGTCGCCGTGTCGTCGATGCGGTTGGGGTTGTTGGCGGCCAAGAAAACGTTGGTCGTGCCGACGACGTGGCCCGTGTTGTTGTCGAGATTCAACACGCCGGGCGTCGGCAGACTGGCCGTATTGCCGGCTGTTCCACCGCCGTTGACGGTGATCGTGGTGGGAGCGCCGCCGAAGCCCGTGCCGATGGCACCGTTGCCGCGCAACTGGAGGGTGCCGGTGGCGACGTTGAGGTTGGAGAGATAGGTGTTGCCGCCGACGATCACGTCGCGAGCGGCCTGCGTGGCGTAACCGGTTTTCAGGAGGGTCAGGCTGCGCCCGGCCGCGTCCTCGGCGATCGCGGTGGCGCTCGAGAACAGGAGCGGCACGCCATCCGAGCGCATTTCGATGACGGCGTTGCCGGTGATGGCGGCCGTGCCACTCACTCCGACTTGGTAGCTATTGTTCCCCTCGATCGCGAACCGCTGGTTGCCCATCGTCAGCGACCCGAAGTTGAACAAATGCCCGGTGCCCGTGCCCGCAGTGGCACGTTGCACGACCAGCCGCGTCACGCTGCCCGCCTGCGGGCTGGTGAGCAGCAGGTTGTTGGCGGTGTAGTCGAGGACCGCGGTCCCGGCCGCGCTGTCGCGGAGATCGAGGATGTTGCCCCAACCGGCGAACTCGAGGTCGCCGTCGGCAAGCACTTTGCCCGCGTCCACCACGGTGTTAAAGCGCGGGTTGGCCTCGATGATCGCGTTTTCCTGAAGGCGGAAAACACCCGAGAAAGTGGAGCCGACTCCGCGCTCGATCACGAGGCGGGGGTTACCGCCCACGTTGGCGCTCGGAACCAGGTTGAGCGTCCCATCGCCGGTGAGGGCGCTGCGCAGGCGCGGCAGGCGGGCCTGCTGCGGGTTGAACAGGTCGCGGAGGAGAATGCTGGCGGTGCCGTTGACATTGAGCGTGGTGCCGCCGGCGTCGAGGCCGATGATGTGGGCGTCGTTGCCCTGGACGGCCAAGATCCCGCCCTCGTTGAGATTGACCGTGGGCACGTCAAGCCGACCCTGCGTGCCATTGTTGATCAGCAGCGTGCCGCCGCTGTTGATGTTGACCGTGGTGCCCGTGGCCGCGATGCCAGAGAAGCGCGTGCCGGCCGTCGTGACGCCGCCGGCAATGCGATCCAGCCCCAGAATGCCCCCGCTGACATTGACCACACCGCCCAGCGGGTTGGCGTCGGCCATCCCGCCGGTGATGCTAAGGCGCCCCTTGCCGGCCAAGGTGAAAGCGTTGGTGGTGTACCCGATCTGCCCCACATCGTCAAGATTCTGCAGGACGTAGCCTGCGGCGAGGTTCAGCGTGCCGCCGCCGTCGCCGATGACGACGTTTTTGAAGCCGCCTTCGGCGTTGTTGCCCGCGCCGATGATCCGGTACTCGCCGCCGTTTTGCAGAATGATGCTTTTCGCCGCGGTGCTCACGCCGAGCGAGAGTTGGTCGAAGCGACCGAACTCCTGGGAACTGCCGACGCCGTTGTATTGGGGGGTCGGCCCCTCCTGCCGGTGGAGCAGGGTGGTGCCCGCTCCATCCACGATCCAAGCACCGGCGAACAAGGGCTGCGGGTTGTTGAGGAACGCGGTCCCGCCGCCGCTGAGGGTGATTTCACCGCTGGGCCGCGTCAACGCCGCGTTGATGGTGGTCATCACCCCCGGATTCACGGTGAGGACGCCGGAGGAGTTGGTCAGCGTGGTGGCGACGCCGTAGGCCCCGAGGGTGAAATTGGAGGTCAACCCCAGGCTGTTGGCGGTCTGGTTGCCATTCAACAGGACCAGGCCGGAACCGCCGCCGAAAACGAGATCTTGGTCCGGCCCGGGCACGGCGTCGCTATCCCAGTTGAGGCCGGAGGTCCACAGCCAGTCGCCGGCTCCGCCGTCCCAGGTCACCGCCATGGCAACGGAAGAGGATAACAAAACTGTGGTGGCAAGAGCGATGCGGGATGGCAGGATGCGGGAATAACGGTATTTTGGTTTCATGGTTTTGACTGGATGATTCGAAAACCGGACTGCCAACGGCGGCACCCGGTTTCACTGGTGTTGTTTGCTACGAACGGGGTTCACCCCAACATTTATCGGGGTGGACTAATGGCTAGGCTAGAAAATTGCTGCTCACGGCAGGTGCGTGTGAGGGGCTAAAGTGGGTTTTCAGAATGGGACGAACGAAACTGCGGAGAAAGTCGGCGCGGCAGACGCCTTGCTGATACCCTGACGGCGGGTCGAGCCGATTTTCGGGATTCAATGCTGTGTAATGGGTATTCATTGCAGATTGCCGCTGGCCGAGTGTGGGGATTTTTCCCGCCTCCGCAAGAATAATGTTTGGGAAATTGCATTTTTTTTCAGCGCCTCCAGCTTCAGTCGAAGCAGGCACCGAGCTTGCGGATGAACCCATGGTGAGCCTTGGGTGATACGGCGAGCCAGTCTTTGAAATGCTCTTGGAGAGTTTTGTCCGCCTTGCGATTGGGGGTGAGATTGAAGAAGCTGAGTGACTCCCAACCACTCGGTTCGGCTTCGAAAAGCGGCAGCAACTGCCTTGCGACCACGTTGTTCTTCTCCCGGAGGGTACTGTTTTCGCGCATGGCCGGCTCGTTGTCACGGAACCATTCCCGGAACGGCTGGTCTTGGGGCAGCGCGGCGGCGACCAAGCGGTCCGCGGCATACTGGGTCAGCGCCTTGGCATAATCCTTCCAGTTGGGATAAGGCGGCGTGGTTAGCCAGGTCTTACCCATGCCTTTCAAGGCGAACAACGACGCGGTTTCGCAGATCGATTCCTCCAGCCAGTGGTTGGCCTTCTTGTCCTTGATCCAGGGCTTCCGCCAGTCGTTCGAATGACCGGCGATGGCGTGACAGAATTCGTGGGAAAATTGATAGGCATACTGCGACCAATACGTCCCGGTCGAGGTCACGCCGATGGCGATGCGCCCGTCCTCGCGGTGGTCGAACACATTGATGGGACAGTCGGTGGCGTGGAAGACGAAAAACCCCGGCGTTTCCCACCGGGTGTTGGGACAATGTTGCCAGATTTCATTCGCCGCGGAGAGCAGCACCGCCTTGATATCGGCTTCGCTGGCGTTGAAGCCATCGCCGATTTGGAAATCGAGGTGGCGCCCCGCCATGACCGGGGCGGCGGGGGCGGCGGTCAGCCAACCGCCCGAACTGGCGGTGAGCAGCAGGGCGGTGAATCGGCGGCGGGTCAGCGGGCGGGTCATGGCCCCGGATTCCATCAGGTCGCCAGCCGACCCGCAACGCGGAAATCGTGAACTCGGGGAAATGTCACCGCCCCCCGTGCCGGAGGCCCCCTCCCGGGAACGCCAAGCCCCAGCTTGGCGAGGCCATGGACCCACGCCGAGCTGGGGCTCAGCGTTCCCGGGCAATGTCTCCACGCCGAGCTGGGGCGCGGCGTTCCCGGCCAGGCTCGCTGCCTAGCACTTGCTCACCACAACTACAAAATCACTCCTTCCGCAAAATAGATGAAAATTTTGCTTGGCAAAGGGAGTGGATTGGCTACGCTTTCATCTAACGAACGGCTGCCATGATTCCACCTCAATCGGCAAATCCTCCGCCGGCTTCCCCCGGCAGACTGGGGTGGTCTGTTTCCCCGCCCTTTGTCGGCATGCGCATCGCTAAAGGAGAACAGCCGTCTCGGCTGTTTTGGAACGCGGCCGTCTCGGCTGCGGTGGAGGATTGGGCGCAGGTCCCGTGCCAGCTCATCGGCCTCAGAACAGGCGAGACGCCCAATCCTGATGATTTAAGAATTTTCAACCGCAGATGGACGCCGATGAACACAGATAAAATCAAAGCAAGCCCTCTTCATCCGCGTCCATCCGCGTCCATCTGCGGTTCAATACTCTTTTCTTCGTGCTTAAGTGGACGGCATTGGGCGAGACGCCCGTTCTACAACACCGCCGGGACGGCTATGCTCCATTTTCGCCCGTTGAGCCCATTCCCAAACCTCACCGTCACTCACCCGCCGCGTACGCTGAACCCCTAACATTTCCCTCGCATCCTATGAAAGAACTCACCAAACACCGCAAGCATGGCATGCACGCCCCGGTTGAGGCAGGCACCACCGTCAGACCCAAACGCCCCCGCGCCGCCGCCCCCGTGGCGGTGCCGCTCCCACCGATCACGCCGACCCTGATCGACGAGATCTGCGAGCAGCACCGGGGCAAACCCGGCGAGCTGCTGGGCATCCTGGAACAATTGCAGAACCTCCACCCCCACAAATTCCTGCCGCCGGAAACCTTGGAATGCGTGGCGGAAACCGTCGGCGTGCCGGTCTCGCAGGTCTTCAGCGTCGCCACCTTCTATGCCTTCTTCAATCTCAAGCCGCAAGGCGAACACACGTTGGTCGTGTGCCGCGGCACGGCCTGCCACACCCGCGGTTCAAAGGCGCGGTTGGAGTCCCTCAAACGCCTGTTAAAACTCACGGAAGAAGAAGGGGCCGACAAACTGTTCCTCACCACCGCCGACAAGAAATTCACGATCAAAACTGTGGCCTGCTTCGGCCAATGCGCGCTCGCTCCGGTGGTGGAGGTCGATGGCAAAATGAAAAGCCATGTCACCGAAGTGTGCCTCAAGGAATTGCTCAATAGTCTAAAGAGAGGAAAACATAAATGAAAATCCGGGATCTCACGAAGTTACAGGAGTTGCGGGCGGCGGGTCTGGCCAAGCTGTTGCCGACCCAGCAGGCGCGCATCGCGGTGGGCATGGGCACTTGCGGCATGGGCACCGGCGCCGAGGAGGTTTACCAAGCGCTGGCGCATGAGTTGGACCGACGCCAACTGCCGGCGTTGTTGACCCAGACCGGCTGCTTCGGTTGCTGCGCGATGGAACCACTGGTCAACATCCGCCTGCCGGGCCAGCCGCTGGTGATGCTGAGCAAGGTTACCCGGGCGGCGGTGCCCAAGCTCGTCGCCGCCCTGGCCAAAGGCGAAATCCCGCGCGATCACGCCTTGTGCCGGATCGAAACCTGGGATCACCTAACCGCCGAACCGCTGGTTTACGGCGAAGGGTTCGCCGACATTCCGAAGTGGAATGAAGTGCCGTTCTTCAAGTGGCAGAAAAAAATCGTCCTGCGCGATTGCGGCCTGATCAATCCCGACGACATCGGGGAATACCTGGCGGTCGGCGGTTATGCCGCGTTGTTCGCGGCGCTGCTCGGGACGCCCGAGGCGGTGCTGGAGCAGGTGAAACTTTCCGGCCTGCGCGGCCGGGGCGGGGCCGGCTTCCCGGTTTGGCGCAAATGGGATTTGATGAAGCGGGAAACCGCCGATATGAAATATATCATTTGCAACGCCGACGAAGGCGATCCCGGCGCCTACATGAACCGCAACGAGATCGAGAGCGACCCGCACATGCTCATCGAGGGAATGATTCTCGGGGCCTTCACCATGGGCGCGGCCGAGGGGATCCTCTACGTCCGCGCCGAGTACCCGCTGGCCGTCGCACGACTGAAAAACGCGGTGACGCAGGCCCGTGAACTGGGTATCCTCGGCCCGGACATTCTGGGCAGCGGCTTTGCGTTCGACCTGCATCTGGTCGAAGGCGCCGGGGCTTTTGTCTGCGGCGAGGAAACGGCGCTGATCGCCTCGATCGAGGGCCGGGCCGGCCGCCCGCGGACCCGGCCGCCGTTCCCTTCCCGCAAGGGCTTGTGGGACAAACCGACGACTATCAACAACGTCGAGACTTGGTGCAACATCCCGGCGATTTTGGCCAAAGGCGGCGCTTGGTTCACCAAGACCGGCACCGCCGGCAGCCCGGGCACCAAAGTGTTCTCGCTGGTGGGCAAAGTCAAAAACACCGGCTTGGTCGAACTGCCGCTCGGCGAAACCCTCGCCACCCTGGTTTACAAAATCGGCGGCGGCGCGCCCGTCGGCAAAGCGGTCAAGGCGATCCAAAGCGGCGGACCGTCCGGCGGCTGCATTCCCACCCGCTTGTTCTCCACGCCGATCCAGTACGAATCCCTCCAGGCGCTGGGCGCGATCATGGGTTCCGGCGGGATGGTCGTCATGGATCAGGACAATTGCATGGTCGATGTGGCCCGCTATTTCCTCGAATTCACCACCTCCGAATCCTGCGGCAAGTGCGTGCCGTGCCGCGAGGGCCTGAACCAAGTCCTGCGCCTCCTCAAGGCCATCACCGAAGGGCGCGGCGAACTGGCCGATCTCGACCGGCTCGAGCATCTGGGCAAGGTCATCGGCGATACTGCCCTTTGCGGGCTGGGCCAAACCGGACCCAATCCGGTGCTCACCACTCTCCGGTATTTCCGGACGGAATACGAACAACATATCACTTCTCGAAGAAGTCGCCCGCGACCGCCGCCCGAATGTCGGCAAGCAGGTGTGCGTCATCGGCGCCGGCAATGTCGGCATCGAAGCCGCCCGTTCCGCCCGCCCGATCGGTGCCC
>CAYOQM010000152.1:0-6587 GCA_964406065.1 uncultured Verrucomicrobiota bacterium | reverse complement strand
CGTTACGAGAAGACCGGGGTGTTGCACGGCCTCCTGAGGGTGCGGGGATTCACCCAGGATGACGCCCACATTTTTTGCACGCCCGAGCAGATTGTGGATGAAGTCAAGCGGACCGTTAAATTTGCGTTGCAGATCTGGCGTTCCTTTGGTTTCACGGACATCATGGCCTATTTGGCGACCAAGCCGGCCAAGGCGGTGGGGGAGTCTGCCCGCTGGGAGCAGGCCACGGATTCGCTGAGGCAGGCGCTGCAGGCGGAGGCCATTCCGTTCGTGGTAGATGAGGGTGGCGGCGCATTCTACGGGCCCAAGATCGACCTGAAGGTAAAAGATGCCATTGGTCGCGAATGGCAGATGAGCACGATCCAGTTCGACTTCAACCTGCCGGAACGGTTTCAGTTGGCGTATAACGGACAGGATGGAAAAGAGCACCGTCCTTACATGGTGCATCGCGCGTTGCTGGGAAGTCTGGAGCGTTTCTTCGGCGTCCTGGTAGAGCATTACGCGGGCGCCTTTCCACTCTGGCTGGCTCCGGAACAGATCCGTGTCCTGCCCATCAACGACAAGGTGCTTGAGGCCGCCGGTAAGATTCAGGAAGCGCTTTTGGAAGCAGGGTTCCGGGTCCGGATTGACCGGAGTTCAGAGAAGCTGGGCGCGAAGATCCGCGATGCCCAGATTGAAAAGATTCCCTATATGTTGATTCTCGGGGCGCGTGAGGCGGAGGCCGGGCTGGTCTCGGTTCGCCATCGCACCGCCGGGGATCTCGGGACCATGCGTTTGGAGGAGTTAACCGGCCGGCTTAGCGCGGAGGTCGCAAGCAAGGCCGTGGGAGTGAATACAGGGGTCTTAGAAAGCCCCGCAACAAGGAGGTAGGAAATTCGTCCTCAGACAATCAGAGTGAATCACCGTATCCGGTGCCCGCAAGTGCGGTTGCTTGACGCTCAAGGGAACATGGCAGGGGTCATGACCGTGAGTGAGGCCATGTCCATTGCCGTCAAGGCGGGACTTGATTTGGTGGAAGTGTCGCCCAATGCCGAGCCGCCGGTCTGCCGGGTCATGGATTTCGGCAAGTTCAAGTACGAGCAGGCCCGCAAGGAACGGGAAGCCCGCAAACACCAGCATGCGGCGGAAATGAAGGAAATCAAATTTCACGCCAATGTGGCGGACCATGATTTCGCGACCAAGATCAATCATATCCGGGGATTCATTGAGAAGGGTATGAAGGTCAAGTGTTCCCTGTATTTCCGTGGCCGTGAGAATGCCCACCGGGAACTCGGGTTCGAGGTGATCAACAGGGTGCTCAAGTCGTGCGAGGATATGGCCGCGCCCGATATGATGCCGAAGTTGATCGGAAGCAGCATCGTGATGGTGCTGGGCCCGAGATCCGGCAAGCCTGTTGGACGCCCGGAACCGCGCGAGGCGACAGGGGTGCGTCCGGCTGGTTTCCAGAACCCGGTGGTCGTGCCGGTGGCTAATCCCACCGTGCCGGCCGCACCTGCGGAGGCGGCTCCGGTTTCCCCCCGGCAGGGATAAGTCTGGAAAAAGCTTTACGGGGCGGGTGCTCTGCTGTAGAGTCCCGCCCTTGTTTTTCCCGTCAGCAGGGTGTCCCGACCTGAAACACCCGGTATGGAGGGGAATGAGGAGTATCATGCCTAAGAAAAAAACGAAGAAAATGGTGAGTAAGAGAGTGAAGAAGACCGCCTCGGGCAAGCTGATGTTCAGGCGTCCCGGTAGCGGCCATCTTCTGAGCAGCAAGACACGAAAACAGAAGCGCAATTTGCGTGGCGGCAAAATCATCCATGTTGCCGACCACAAGCGCATTGCCGAAATGATCTCAATGTAGTGAAAGGACGAGACTATGCCCAGAGCAACCAATGCCCCGGCGTCACGCAAGCGTCGGAAAACAGTTTTGAAGGCGGCCCGCGGGTTCCGTGGGTCACGCAGTAAGCTCTTCCGCCAGGCTACCGAGGCGGTTGATCGAGCGATGCGGTTGGCCTATGTCCATCGCAAGCAGCGCAAGGGCGATTTCCGCCGTTTGTGGACCGTGCGTATTTCTGCCGCCTGCCGGGAGCAGGGGCTGGCCTACAGCCGGTTCACTCAGGGGTTGAAAAAGGCCGGGATCGAGTTGAACCGGAAGATGCTGTCGGAGATCGCCTATCACGATCCCTCCGGCTTCATTCAGATTGTGGCGCTGGCCAAGAAGGCCATTGCCTGATCGTTGTCCCGAGAACAGCGACTCGAACGGCCGTCCGGAAGGGCGGCCGTTTTCTTTATCAAGCGGAGGGTGAAGGAGCCAGCATGCCTGCAGAATGTGACAAGGCGGATGAGGACAGGATGCCTGCGGACACGACCTGCGACTTTCTTCTGCATCTCGAGGCAAGTCTTTCCGGGGCAACTCTGCTGAAACTGGTTCTGGGAAAATATCGCGGGAAGGAGCCCGGGCTGGAGAACCTGTCCGTACGGCCGGTGTCGCTCAAGGGGCGGGAATGCCTGGCCTTTGTGTACCGCTACCGGACCCGTGATGTGACCAGGAATACCTCCCTGCCTGAAGGGTTTGAGCTGATCAGGGGACTGGTGGGGCGCGAGTTCCGAAGTGGCCACCTCTTTTCCACGACACAAACCCTGCAACTTGAATTCAACAAGAAAGGCGTTGGCCGGATCAGTATCGGGCCTGCGACCCTGACCGTTTCCGGGGATCATGGGCATGATGAAGTCAAGGAACGGGTGATCGACGCTTCACGCCCGTTCCTGAGGGAGCTTGGGGTTGCCAACGCCTCCGGCCAGGTGTTCCCCTCGATGTCGCGAAAGTGGAAGCAGATCAACGTTTTCCTGGGGTTGGTCAAACAGGCCCTGATGTCATCCGGGCTGGAGGCAGCGGCGGGGTTGGAGGTTGTGGATTTCGGTTCAGGCAAGGGGTACTTGACCTTTGCGGTCTATGATTTCCTCAAGGCCCGCGAACGGGGGAGGGTGCGGGTGACCGGCATAGAACAGCGCGGGGATCTGGTGCGGTTCTGCCGGGAGGCGGCAACACGATTGGGGATGGATGGACTGAGTTTCCAGCAGGGCGATGTGAAACATCATACGCCCGCTGCCTTGGATATCCTGATTGCCCTGCATGCCTGCGATACGGCGACGGACTTGGCCCTCCACGCGGGGATCAGGGGCGGGGCCGGCATCATCATGTGTGCGCCCTGCTGCCACAAGGAGATCCGGCCCCAGATGGTGAATCCGCCGGTATTACACCCCATGTTGTGCCACGGAGTTCACCAGGGCCAGGAGGCGGAGATGGTGACGGACACCCTTCGTGCGCTCTGGCTTGAAGCCTCGGGGTATGATGCGCAGGTGTTCGAGTTTGTTTCGCTCGAGCACACCAGCAAAAACAAGATGATCCTGGCGGTGAAGCGGGCAAAACCGCTTGCCCGGGATCCCGTCATGTCGCAGATCAAGGGATTGATGGATTTTTATGGCATCAGGCAGCATGCCTTGCAGTCGCTCCTGAGCGGGGAGTGAGTCGTTACGGCAACGCCACGCGGTAACCCTGCCGGCCGCGGAACCTCAATGTTTCGGTGAATCCGGTTTCCCTCGCCAGCGTGAGGGCTTTGCTGAATTCATAGCCAACTTCCCCGGGTGCGTGGGCATCGGATCCAAAGGTGATCGGGATTGCGCGTTCAGCGGCCAGGCTGAGAATCAAGGGCGAGGGATAAGCCTCGCGGACGGTCCGGCGCCAGCCTGATGTGTTGATTTCGATGCCCATTCCGCTGGCGGCGATATGATCCAGCAAGGGCTGCACGAGTTCCTTCATGTCACGGTCTCCGAGCCGGTGGCCGAATTTTTTCGGCAGGTCGAAATGCGCGATGACATCGAACAACCGCGTGTTGACCAGTTGTTTGAGAAGTTTGAAATATTCCTTCCAGACGCCTTTGACATCCACGGATTCCCAGGTCTTCAGGTTGTCGGGGCTGTCGAAGCCCCAATCCCTGATGTAGTGAACCGAACCGAGCACCAAGTCAAACGGCTGGGAGGGAAGGAAGCCGGCCAGGAAGGGTTCACAACCCGGGAAGAAGTCGCCCTCGGTGCCCCAGAAGATGTCCGGGAGTGAGTTGTCCTGAAGCGGGGTGATGAGATCACGATAGGCGGGGATCTCGTCCAGTTTCATGCGGTGCTTGGCATCGTAGCCCGAGGGTTCAGGGCAGTGATCCGTGAAGTACAATTCAGGGAGGCCGAGTTTGCCGGCGGCCTGTTTGAATTCGGCGGCTGTTCCCGTGGCATGCCTGCATAGCACGGTGTGAAGGTGGCAGTCTGCAGGAAGCCTGGAAGGGGAGAACGAGGGAGTCGTGGGCGTCATGGCTTCGGGCCTTTTTCAAACCTCGGTTTGGGGAAGTGGCAGTAGGGCAGTTTCGCGTGCCGCCGGTAATAATCCCTTTGGTAGTCCTCTCCCGGCCAGAAACGGGCGGCGGGTTCCAGGCGGGTGACCACCTTCCATCCCCTTGCCTTCAGCTCGCCGATCAGTTTTTGGGCGGTGTGCTTCTGGGCCTCGTTGACATAGAACACTTCGGAGCGGTACTGATCGCCGATATCCGGGCCCTGCCGGTCAAGCTGGGTGGGATCATGAATCTCGAAGAACAACCGGGCCAGTTTCTCGAACGAGGTCCGGGCGGGGTCATAGATCACCTCGACGCCCTCCGCGTGGCCGGAGGCGTGGCTGCAGACCTCCTCGTAGGTTGGTTTTTCCGACTTGCCGCCGATGTAGCCGACCGTGGTGCGGATCACGCCGGTGGCCTGTTGCAGGTAGTATTCAACGCCCCAGAAACAGCCGCCAGCAAAGAGGGCCCTTTCGAAATGGTTCGTTGTTTCAGCCAGCGGGATGAAATCCATGGAGATTGAGTTCACGCAGTGGCGGGTGTTGAGGGGGGTGAGTTTTTCACCCGTGAAAACATGCCCCAGGTGAGCACGGCACCCGGCGCATTCAATCTCGATGCGGTTTCCGTCGGCGTCGGGAAGGCGTTTCACCGCGCCCGGAACCTCATCGTCAAAACTCGGCCAGCCGCATCCGGCGTCGAACTTGTTTTCCGAGCGGTAGAGGGCGATACCGCACCGGCGGCAGGTGTAGGTGCCGGCCTTGTCGAATTTTTCGAATTTGCCCGTGAAGGGGGCTTCGGTCCCCTTGTTGACGATGACCCGTTCCTCCTGTGGGGTGAGTTTATTCCATGAGTTCATTGATGATGCCTCTCCTCCTGGTGATCCCAACGACGTGCCTGTGGCCACGAGGGTCAGGATCATGAAATGTGCCGTGGTTGTCATGTGCTTCCGCGTCTAGTGAACAAGTGAATGATACAGGGCGACGACCTGATCGGCCGCCTGCTTGAACGAGAAGTTTGTGACGAGTCGGTCGCGAGCCGCTGCGCCATGCTGTTTCCGCAAGACCGGATCAACCGCATAGGTCCGGATGGCTTCGGCCAGTCGCCGGGCGTCGCCCGGCGGGACGATCAGTCCCGTCTGGCCGTCGACGACAAGTTCCACCATGCCGCCGACATCGGAAACAATGGACGGCACAGCCACGCACATGGCTTCAATAACCGCCTTGGACAGGCCTTCGTTCCTCAATGTCGGCATCACGAACATATCACAGGCGCCGACGAGAGCCGGAGCATCCATGCGGAATCCGGCCAGGTGCACCCGTTCGCGCACGGTGCTGTCGCCCAGTAACTGGCGTACTTCAGCGTCATCGTTGTCTCCGATCAACAGGACATGGACCGGGAGTTCAGGCGCGAGGAGGCGGATGGCCTCGATCAGCACCGGCACGCCCTTGATCGGGCGTGTCCGCGCCGTGCAGGCGACGACCACGGCGTCGTCCGGGATGCCGAACGGGCGCAGGCTGCTGCGCGGGGCGGCGGAAAACCAGGAGGGGTCGTGCCCCTTGTAGATCCTGACCAGGCGCGATTCGGGGACACCAAGTCCGCGGAGGTATGCTTTGACAGCGTCGGAGATACAGACGATCCGGTCGGCTCGGGGGCTTAAAATGGACATGCGGGAGGATGGGTCCCAGCGTTGTAGATGCCCCATGGTGCCACAGAATCCGATCCGTTTGATTTTCATCCCCATGGAGGCGATCAGGCTGTTCGAGAGGGCCCGGCTGTTGAAGGCGTGGACGATGTCGTATTGTCCGGCTTTCAGGGTGCGTCGCAAAGTTCGAATAGCGGAGAGGTCGATCCTGGATTTCATGACGAAATGGGTCATGGGGAAGTTGAGGGCCTTGAGCGGTGTAAAATAGGGGGATGACGTGTCACAAAGAAGGTCGACATCGATGCCCCGGGCCGCCAGCTCAGGGAACAGGAAGGCCTCCGGCCGCTCTCCCACGCCTGCTACCAATAACACTTTCATAAGTTGTTGCGGTTCCGGCCAGTCATGGTTGGACACATATACAGGAACAGACATTTGCTGGCAAGTTTGCTGAATGAGTTTAATCTGCTTGACGCCTCGGTTCGTTTTTCGCAAATTGCGGAAACTATTTCGTTTCAGGAGGTTTTCTGGGGCGATAGCTGGCAGAAGGAATCGATATGCTAAATCTCTTGCTGGGGCTGTTTTCCGAC
>CAYOQM010000151.1:4705-6589 GCA_964406065.1 uncultured Verrucomicrobiota bacterium | reverse complement strand
ACCATGTGGTAGAGAGCCGGAAGCACCAGGAGCGTCAGGAACATGGAGGAGATCAGCCCGCCCAATACGACGGCAGCGAGGGGGCGCTGGATCTCCGAGCCACTGCCGGTGGCAAAAAGCATGGGCACCAGGCCAAGCAGCATGGCCAGCGCCGTCATGAGCAAGGGACGGAACCGCAGTTCGCAACCGATTCGGACTGCTTCGGCCACGGGCATCCCTTTCCTCCGGAGTTGATTGAAGAAGGCGACCAGCACAACCCCGTTGCCCACGGCCGTTCCGAAAAGCGCTATGAATCCGATGGCGGCGGACACGCTCAGGTTGATCTTGAGCAGCACCATCGCCAGGATGCCGCCCACCAGGGCAAAGGGAAGATTGGCAAAGACCATGAGCGCGCTCCGAATTGTGCCCAGTCCGGAAAACAGCATCAGGAATATCAGCGCTATGGAAACAGGAATTACAATCCCGAGCCGGTTCATGGCGCGCTGCTGGTTCTCGAACTGGCCACCATACTCAATAAAATACCCGGACGGAAGTGAATCGACAAGTGGCCGCAGGCCCTGCCTGACATCCGCGACAAACCCGCCCATGTCCCGGCCCCGGATATTGCATTCCACGACAACCCTCCTCATTCCTTTCTCCCGGCTGATCTGGGCCGGACCTTCCACTTCCAGAATGCGGGCAAGTTGAGCCAGCGGCACCCAGGTGCCGTCCGGCGACGGGACGAGAAGTCTTTCCAGGGCCGCGATGTCGCCGCGATCTTTTTCCGGGAACCGTACCAGGACGGCAACCCGCATCTGCCCTTCAATGACCGTTGTGGCGACCTTGCCTCCCACCGCGGTTTCAATCAGCTCGTTGATGTCCGCCAGGTTGATCTTGTAGCGCGCGATGGCTTTACGATCCACGACGACTTGAATTTGGGCCGCCCCTGAGATCTGCTCGACCTTCACGTCTTCAGCGCCGCGGATGCCGCCCATGACCGCCGCAAGCCGGTCTGCCTGAGGTTTAAGGATTTCCAGGTCGGGGCCGAAAAGCTTCACTGCCAGATCGCTTTTAACCCCGGAAATGAGCTCGTTGACACGCAAGGCGATGGGCTGCGAAAACGAAAGTCTGATCCCCGGGATGACCGCCAGCTCCGCCTTCATGTCCGCCACGAGTCGGTCTTTCGTCCGTCCTGTTTTCCATTCTCTTTCCGGGTGCAGCATGATCACCAAATCATTCTGTTCCGGCCCCATGGGGTCCTCGGAGATTTCCGCACGGCCCGTCTTCGTGACGATGGTGTTGACCTCGGGAAACTTCATCAGGCGCTGCTCCATGGCGGTCCCCACGGCCACGGAGCCTTCCAGGGAGGCGGAAGGCAGGCGCACGACATTGATGGCGATGGCCCCCTCATTGAGTTGAGGCAGGAATTCAGTTCCGAGGCGCGGCACCAGCGCCAGCGTGGCCAGGAAGATCACAGCGGCCAGGCCCACGGTGGAGCGCCGATACCTGAGCGCCAGCGTCAGCACGGGCAAATACAGGCGTTTCAGCAGCCGCAGGGAGAGGGGTTCGCGGGGGGTCCGATGGCCCCGCAGGAAGAAAGAACACAGGACGGGGACAATGGTGAGGGCGACAAGAAGCGAGCCCAGCAAGGCAAAGCACATCGTGGTGGCCAAAGGACGGAACATCTTGCCTTCCATTTGTTCAAGGGTGAAGAGTGGCAGAAACACGATAATGATGATCATAATGGCGAAAATAACAGGGCGCGCCACCTCGCGCACCGCTTCCTGGATAACCGTCAGGCGTGGCGTTTCTGAATTGGCCTGCCCGGCCAGATGGCGGGTAATGTTTTCCGTGATCACGATGGAAGCGTCCACCACTTTTCTATTGGCGATCGGCCAACCCCCG
>CAYOQM010000151.1:0-4695 GCA_964406065.1 uncultured Verrucomicrobiota bacterium | reverse complement strand
CCGAGACTCATCAGATTTGCCGAGACACCCTGCCAGCCCATCATGATGAACGTAAAGAAGGCGGTCAGCGGCAGCGAGAGGGCCACGATGATGGCGCCACGGACATTCCCGAGCAGCAGGAACAGAATGATAACCACAAACAAGGCCCCTTCCCGCAGCGCCTTCGCCACGGTCTCAATGCACGCTTGAATCAGCGTTGTACGGTCGTAGAAAGGCTGGATCCGGACATCCCCCGGCAGGCTGGCCTGAATCCCGGGAATCGCCTTCTTGATGCTGTCGACAACAATCTGGGAGTTGGCGCCCCTCAACATGATGGCCATGCCTGCCACCGTCTCTCCGCGACCCTCCTGCGTAACGGCGCCCTGCCTTGTCTGAGGCCCGATCTTAACATCGGCAACATCCTTCACGAAAACGGGAGTTCCCACCTTGGCGTGCAGCACGATGTCTTCAATATCCCTCATGGTCTCGATCATTCCCACGCTTCGGACATACGCCTGCTCCCAGCCCTTGGTAATGAAATTACCGCCTGCGTTGGCGTTGTTCTTCTGCAATCCATCCAGGACATCCTGAAGGGTGAGTCTGTACTTCTGCAACCGCGCGGGATCGACCAGCACCTGATACTGCTTCACGAATCCGCCAAAACTATTGACTTCGTTGACTCCCGCGATGGATCGGAGCTGGGGCGCAATGAGCCAGTCCTGGAAAGTCCGCAATTCCATCGGAGACCGGCTTCCGCTTTCAAGCGTATATTGGTAGATCTCGCCCAGCCCGGTGCTGATGGGTCCCATTTCCGGTTCCACTCCGCTTGGCAACTGCTCACGGGCGGACTGGAGCCTCTCAAAAACCAGTTGTCTGGCGAAATAGATATCCACGTCGTCCTCAAAGACCACGATCACCTGCGAGAATCCGGCCTTCGACATGGATCTGATCTGCCGGACTTTGGGCAGCCCCTGCATCGCCAACTCCACGGGGAAAGTCACCCGTTGCTCCACATCCACGGAGGCAAGGCCGGGCGCATCGGTCAGGATCATGACCTGAACATTCGTAACATCCGGAAAGGCATCAATGGGCAGGGCTTTCCATGCCAGGACGCCTCCGACAACCAGGGCAATAAAGGCCATGATCACCAGAAGCCGTTGCGAGAGAATAAATTTGATGAGTGTGTTCATAGGAATGCTTTCATGAAAGAACTTCGACAACGCGGCTTAATCGGCGCAGCCGGCTCCCATTTTTGACTTCAACACATCCGATTTCAAAATAAAGGCGCCTTCTGTGACAATGACCTGTCCCGGCGTCAGGCCTTTCAAGATTTCGATGCCCTCTGCAAACTCACGGCCTCTCGTCACGTTGACTCGTAAAAAATAGTCGTCCTTCATGTGTGTGAAGACAAAATCAACACCCTCATCTGAAAGAAGCGCCCCCCGGGGAATGGCCAGTACGTCCTCATCGGTACTCACCAGAATCCGGCCCTGGCAGAACATTCCAGGCCTCAGTCGCCGATCTTTGTTGTCCATGAGGGTGCGCACCGGAATCGTTCGGGTCGAAGCATCCATGACTGACCCGATGTGGTTCATCTGGCCGTGGAACCGGGTGTCCGGAAACGCCGGAACCGTGATTTCGACAGGAATGCCGTCCGCCAGATTACGCTTCAGAAGCATTCCCAGGTCACGCTCATACACGCCACCCCACATCCAGACGCTGTCCAGGTCGGCCAGGACCATGACGTCCCTTCCCGGCTCGACGAGTTCACCCGCGGCGGCGTGTTTCTCAATGACCTTGCCGCGCATCGGGGAGCGCACGGAAAGAGCGGAGGTTAAGCCATTCGAGTTGGCGGTTCCGTTGGCGACAAGATCAGCCTCAGAGAACCCGAGCACGTGAAGCCGTTGCTTCGAGGCCATCCAGGCCGTCTGATAGTCCTCAAACCGCATCTGGGCTTCAATCAGGTCATCACCGGATCCCGCCTTCTGCTCAAGGAGACTCTTCTCGGGTCTTTCCTGAGAGTTCCGCCAATGCCATATTCTTGGCATAATCACCCAGCGCCTGACCCAGATCAACGCTGTCCACGGTAAAGAGAATGTCGTCCTTGTCCACCTCGGCCCCGATATCCACGTTAACAGTGCGAATAACGCCCGCTATCCGGGGACTGAGATGCACGGCGGTGTTTTCGTTCAGCCTGATCTCGCCGGTAATGTCCACCGCCGTGGTCATCTTGCTCCTTGCCGCCTGATGTGTCTTCACAAGGCCGGCGCCGTGAACGCCGTCCTGTTTCAAGAGCGAGGGATCAACCTTGACGACTCCGACTTCATAGCGACATTCATCGCATTCGAGCGTCGATCCGTGTGGGCATTTTGCCCGCATAACCTGTTCCGCCGTCAGGGTTCCGACAGCAAGGCTCTCCTCTTTGACTTCGGCGCCCCCCTCGCGGCTCAGCGCCTCGCTTTTCTTGCCGCATCCTGCCACTCCTAGAACCATCGCGGCGACTCCCACCATGAACAACCCTGTTTTGATTTGTTTCAGCATTGCCTTATTCTCCCAATCTTGATTTCAATTTGTTACGGTACTAACTCGTCGTCCGATGGCTCGTTGTATCCCTGCCAGCGCCCTGTGGCCCGACACAAGTGTTTCGAGACGCTGGATCCGCGCCTCAAGAAACGTACGCCGGGCGTCCAGTACGTCGAGACAGGAAAACTTGCCTTGGACATAACCGGCCTGCATGGCATCAAATACCGACTTCGCACGGGGGATGATGTCATCATCAAGGAGGGATATCCGATGCCGGGCTGCGGACACCGCCTGATGGGCTTCCGTCAACTCCAGGAAGGTCTTTATCTCTGCCGCGCGACGCTGTTGTCCCGCCATGTCCAGCAGAAGGGAGGCTTCGCGCACCTTGCCCTGGTTGCGATCAAAGACGGGCAAGGGGAGGGTAAGTCCCGCTACGAATGCAGGGCTGTCTGACGCGGCATAACGCCTGATGCTGCCCGCTATCGTCACATCAGGAAACCGGGCAGCCTTCTCGAGGGAAAGAACCCCTTTCCGGTGATCCCCCTCGGTCGTCCACCGGGCCAGATCAGGATTAGACGCCATGCCCGGGATGAGGGCGGCAACAGCGGGGACATCCGGGAGTGTCGGGGGCAGCCCTTGCACCCGGTTGAATCCGGACGTCACGCTTCCCCACATGGCGGATAATTGAAGACGCGCCGCCTGGTATTCCTGCTGTGACCCGTCGAGCGCGAGTTTCTGTTGCGACAGCAGAATCTGGGCCTTGTCCTCATCCATCGGGGCCACTTTGCCACCCCGCACGCGGGCAGCGACCTGTCGAACAAATTCCTCCGCCAGTGCCACGGACTCTTCGCTGAGCGCCAGCCGTTCCCGGGCTCCTTGAAGGGTTATGAACCGCCGCGTGGTTTCCGCCTGGATATCGAGGCGCTTTGTTTCAAGGTCAAAGTCCGAGAGTCGCCTTTCCAGTGCAGCGGCGTGGATGCGTTTGCCGCGCTTGCCGCCGAACTCCATGGTTTGCTCCACTGTGGCGGTATATTCAGCCGCATCAAATCCGGAGTATTCCTCCTTGCCTCCGAAATTCTCCGCTTCCAGCGTGAGTCCGGGATTGGAGCGAACAGCCGCTTGAGCCACCCGGCTTTCAGCGGCCTGAACCTCCAGGCGGGCGGCAATTAGGGCAGGTTGGTGAGCTTCTGCGAAGGCCAGCGCCTCCGCAAGCGTGAACTCGATTCCGGCATCCTGTGCGATTTCTGCTGCGTGAACAGGAATCGACGTGTTCCACCACAAGCTGACGAGCAAGAGTGGCAGGGCTTGATTCATTGAGGCTCTGATTATCATGGGTCTATAGGTCCTAACTGGCGCATTCCTGAAATACGGATGGACCTGCTTGCGCCGGACAGATCCCGACTGTGGGGTTCAAGGGAAAAGAGGATGCCTTCAGCGAAAACGGAAAGAGATACCAGCTGACATCCTGCCGCCTGGGAAGCCCAGGTGGCTCAGGCTATGGGGGGCAAAAAATGTCGGAGGGAATCACGCCACCATGAAAACACTCATCCCCCGAGATAACCTTCGTTGTGCAGGGCGTCGTGAGGGCAACGGTCTGGATATGTGACGGGGCTGCATCATGACAGGCGCAGGCACAAGAACAGGCGCCGGCATGATCATCGCAATCAAGGCATTCCGGGGCTGAAGCTCCGGAAATGAATACGCCCAAAAACAGCAGAAGGGAAAGCAAGGCGAGGCGTTGCAAGACCGCTCTATTGGCTAGAAACATGGCCCGCAGAATAGCGCACGATTTTTCAGGGGTCAACAGGGTTTCTTAATCCGCGAAACACACGAGAGGCGGGGCAGAAAGCAAGTCGCTCATTCTGCCGGTTCGGCGGGGACGTTCATGACGCGGACGGGGGTGCCGGCCTCCACCATACCCGCGAGGGTGGTGATGTCCCAGTTGGTCAGGCGGAAACAGCCGTGGGATTCGCGCCTTCCGATGGTCTCGGGGTGCGGAGTGCCATGCATGCCGAACCCCGTTGCGCTCAGGCTGAGCCAGTAGACGCCGACCGGATTGCGCGGCCCGGGCGGGATGATCAGTTTCTTTCCTATTTCCCTGGCCCTGGGCGATTCGGGGAAATTGTCGGGATCGAAGGTGTAGTTCGGGTTCGGCGCGAAGGCCACCAGGGTGAGGTCGCCCACCGGCACCTT
>CAYOQM010000150.1:5895-6633 GCA_964406065.1 uncultured Verrucomicrobiota bacterium | reverse complement strand
AGGTAGCGATAATACACTTCCAGCATCAATGTGGAAAGCGTTGTCGTATAGACATGAGAGCCGTTATCATAATCGCCCTGCTCCCAGTGGCCGTCGGCTTTCTGCCGGAGGATGAGCTTCTGCTGCATCTGGCGGTTCCAGCTTGGCCAGTCGATCTTGTCACCGCCCCAGAACTTCGCCTGGGTGATGTAGTAACCGCCATAGACTCCCGCCTTCCCGTTTTCCGGCCAGTCCAGTTCGGCCTTTTGCAAGGCGCGCAGTCCACCGCGGGCCTGCGGGGCGTTGGGCCGTCCGAGCATCTGGAGGCACAGCGTGCCGACACCGGTCATGGAGGCGCGGCCGCCAGACAGGGTTGCGGCCCCGGATTTTCCCTCATAGACGAAGCCGCTCCCGTCGTAGGCGAAGGCGTCGTTTTCCAGGAACCTGACGGCGCGGGCCAGTCCGTCGTCAAGGCCGGCGATCTCGGTGCCGGTCAGCCTGGCCGCCTTGAGCGCCTGGATTTGCCAGCCGGTTACCGAGGTGTCGAACCGCGGATTCTTCCGGTACTCGTAATCGAATCCCCCACCGGGTTGCTGCCCCTCAAGGATTACCCGAACACCCTTGTCCATGGCGTTCCTCAAGTCCATGATGCGGGTCAGCGTGAAGGCTTCCGCCACGGCGTAGGTGGCAATGGCGTGGGCATAGACATTGGCGGAGAAGTAGCCCCTGGAATCCTGGTGTTCGATCAGGTACTTGAGC
>CAYOQM010000150.1:0-5885 GCA_964406065.1 uncultured Verrucomicrobiota bacterium | reverse complement strand
ACGGTATCGCCGAACCGGGCGGATATCGTCAACTCCCCGTGTGCAAGGTAGGCCAGCAGGGCCAGGCCGGTCATGGCGGCGCGATCCTGACCGGGCCAGCTTCCGTCGGCAAGTTGATGGGTTTTGAGCCATTGGAGTGATTTGATCACCGCCGACTCGGTGGCGCGCGATCCCGGGATCCTGGTGAGAATGTCACCCCGGGTTCCGGGATCACGTCCGAAAAGTGTAGGGATCGTGCCGATAGCCTTGCCTGTTCCCGGGGGGAGCGGGGCGAGGGTATCCGTAAGACCGGATCGGTCGTCAGTACTCACGCCCGATCCGCCGCCGGGGTCTGCCTCGGGCGGCTGAGTGTCGCGCCGGGTGTCAGGCTTCAAATCGGCGCCGGCCAGGATGATGGGAATCGTCCGTTCGGTGGCCGCTTCGCCGGGAGGGGTGGTGGGCGGGATGATCGGATCCAGGATTGGTGGATCCTTGGACGTTGGATCCACCGTGACGCCGACCCCCTCGGGCTTGGGCACCGGGCTTGTCATCATGGGCACCCAGCAGACGATCAGGAGAATGAGGGCGACATTGACGAGGATGGATACCGTCATGGGCCCGAACAGCCGCATCAGTTGGTCCCGGGCGATCCGGAAGGCGATCGAGTCCCGGTCGGCGTGCAATCCCCTGAGCAGTTCTCCGAGGCGTTCCCGCAGGGTCTTGCGCCGGAGCAGATCCATGAAGGCGTTGGGATGGCGGTGCTTTTCGGCGATGTCCACGGCCATCATGGCGATGTGCTGCGATTCGCTGAAGTCCACGCGGGAGGTTTGGGCGTGGATTCGGATATGCTGGCGGGCCTGTTCCTCGAAACGCCTGCGGAAAACGGGGTCGGCCTGAACTGCGGCGCGCAGGATTGCGCGGCGCTCCGGCGTGAGGCTTCCGTCGAGATATTCCTCTACCAGCAGGATGAAATCCCTTTCATTCATGGGGTGGCCTCCTTCATCATGCAATCGCGCAGCAGATCCCGGATCCTGAATAACGCCACGGCGGTCCATGATTCCGTCCGGCTGTTCAGGCGGGCGAGATCGCGTACGGACATCTTGCCGAAATAGCGGTGCTGGATCAGTTTGCGTGAGTCCTCGGGCAGATGCTCGAGACAGGACCGCAGGCGCTCCACATAAGCTTCCTCGCGGTCAATCGCCCCGGCGGAGCCGGCTACGGATTCGATGACGATGCGGTCGAGGACATCCTCGTCCGGCGACACGAAGCGGGCCCGGGCCTTGACCTCCTTCAGAAGCAGGTTGCGGGCGATGCCCTTGGTCCAGGAGAGAAACGTTCCCCGCCGCTCATACTTGCCGAGGGCTTCGTAGCAGGTGACCAGGGTGGACTGGAGCACCTCCTCGACCATGTCGATGGAACTGGCATGGGCGGAGAGGAAGATCCTCAGTTCCTTGCGTATGGCGAAGACGACGTCGCCAAACGCGTTAACCTCGCCTTCCTGCACCCGCCGCACCAGTTCATCAAGTTCGGTTTCGTTCATGGGATGTCGCCCTCTGTTCCGTATTACACCGGGACGGCCCGATATTACAGAAAGAAAAGGGAAACTTCTTTTACCCCGCACGGGAATAGGGCATTCTGGGGACACGGAATGCATGGCCATGGGTAAACAACGTCTGGATATGATACTGGTGGAGCGCGGGCTGGCGGAGAGCCGGGAAAAGGCGCAACGGTTGATCCTGGCCGGCGCCGTCCGGGTTGATGGCCAGGTCGTGGACAAGGCCGGACGTCCCTGCGACACCGGGGCCGTGGTGGAGGTCGAGGCAGGCGACAAGTTCGTCAGCCGCGGGGGCGGCAAACTGGAGGCCGCGTTCGGGTTCTTTCCCCTCAAGGTTGACGGTCTTGTCTGTGCCGACATCGGTGCGTCCACGGGCGGTTTCACCGACTGTCTGCTCCAGCGCGGGGCTGTGAAAGTCTATGCCGTTGATGTGGGGAAGGGGCAACTCGCCTGGCGGCTCAGGAATGATCCCCGCGTGGTGGTGCGGGACGGGTTGAATGCACGCTACCTGTCGCGACAGGATATTCCCGAACCCTTCCAGTTCGCCGTCGTGGATGTGTCGTTCATCTCCTTGACGCTGATATTGCCGCCTGTTACAACCCTGATTGAGCCGGGCGGCCAGTTGGTGACCCTGATCAAGCCTCAGTTTGAGGCGGGCCGGGAGCTCATCGGCAAGGGCGGTGTGGTCCGCGATCCAGCGGTCCGGGAGGCGGTCGTGGAGCGCGTCAGGGAGTATGGCGCCCGCACTCTGCCTCTTGAATGGCTCGGGGTAGGCGAGTCCCCCGTGAAGGGGCCCGCGGGGAATGTTGAATTTCTGGCGTGGTGGAGGAAAGTGTCATGAAATCTCTGGGTGTCATAGCCAATGGTGCAAAAAAACAGGCTCCCAACGTGCTGGCTAGGCTCAAGACCAAGGCTGAGGCGTTGGGTCTCAGGGTTTTGCCGGACCAGGCGACTGCCGAATTGATGGGCCTGGCCTCGAAGGACAGTCCCCGGGATGTTGTTCAGAAGGCCGATACGGTCATGGTGCTCGGTGGCGATGGCTCAATGCTCCGGGCGGTCCGCGAACTGGACGGACGGGATGTCCCGGTCATCGGCGTCAATCTCGGGTCGCTGGGGTTCATGACCAGTGTGACCGAAAACCACTTGGAACGGGCGCTGGATTGCCTGGTGCGGAATGACTACACCACCTCCCTGCGGACCATGCTGGATTGCACGGTCATCCGGAACGGCGCCACGGTGGGGACATTCCGGGCGCTGAATGATGCCGTCATCATCTGCGGCACGCGGGTGGGCACACTCCGGATGTTCGTGGACGGGCAGGAGGTCGGGGATTGTGTGTGCGATGGACTGATTGTCTCCACGCCGACCGGGAGCACGGGGCATTCGTTGTCGGCAGGCGGGCCCGTCCTGATGCCGACCTCGCCGGCGATGGTGGTGACCCTGATCTGTCCCCATACCCTGAGTATCAGGCCGCTGGTGCTGTCACACGACTCCACGGTTGACGTGATCGTGGTGGACCGGGTCGTGGGGTCGACGCTGGCGGTGGACGGTCAGGTCGGGCAGTGCCTGGAGATCGGGGATACGGTCAAGGTGCGGCGCAGTGCCACCGGCGTGCGGTTCATTCATTTGCCGGGCTATGACTATTTCAATGTCCTGCGCCAGAAACTTCACTGGCGCGGTTCGAATGTGTAGGCGGGCGCCTGTTGCCGTGCCGGATCGCGGGGTCGCCCGCGTCAGTCCCTGATTTCCGCGATAAACTTCCGGTAGTCTTCCACGCAGCGGGCATAAGCCGCGCCGGTGGCGGGGCGCGGGCTGATGACCTCGCTGGTCGCGGCAAAGGTGTCCGCGAGTTTCCGGAACGGAATGCCGCCGCCTGCCTGGGCGGCACGCATGGCGGCGCCGAGGGCGGATGAGTCGGGGACGGCAATCAGTTGCACGCTGGTCTGGAACACGTCCGCGATCAATTGCACCAGGCCGGTATTGCGCGAAGCGCCGCCGGTGACGCGGATCGTCTTGAACTGCCCGATCCATTGCGAGAGGCTCCGCATGGAGCAGATCTGTCCCTCGATGGTGGCGCGGATCTTGACGGCAACCGGGGCGTGCCCGTCGCGGAACTCCTGCGTGCCGCGGCGCCTCACTCCGGGTTTCAGGATCACCGGCGTGATTTCGGGGACAAAGTAGGAGAGCGCCAGGTTGCCGTCGTTTCCCGGCGGGGTTGTCTCAAGGGCCTTGCCGCCGAAATACTCCCAATCCACCGAGCAGTCCTCCTTCACGCGTTCGCGGGCCAGGGAACCGTTCTTGAAGCAGATCAGGCTCATGAAGCCGCCCGCCGGATTCCCGAAGACATGGCCGCATCCCGCGGGATCGGTCTTCATGGCGGGCATGGCGGCAAAGAAGGTGTCGCTGGTGCCGAGGCTGATGACGGCCAGGCCCGGTTCCGCCGCGCCGACACCGATCAGGCTGCTGGGATTGTCGCCGGTCCAGAGAATGACCGGAATTCCAGACCTCAAGCCGTACTTGGCAAAGTAGGGGTGCAATCCGCCCGCCTGTCCCGTGGCCGGTTTCACCGGCGGGAGTTTTGCCCGCAGACCCGGAGCAGTGGCCTCGAGTGCGCCCTCATCCCAGTCTCCGGTCTTCAGGTTCAGCAGGTTCATCCCGGCACCGTCCCCGAAATCGATGGGGGCGTGTTTCCCGGTCAGGAGGGAGCACATGAACGACGAGACGAGATGGATCCGGTGGGTGCGGGCATAACCGGCGGGATCGGTCTTGTAGAACTTCCGGATCTGGGGTCCCGTGAAGCGCTCGATGGCGGGGGACCCGGTGTCGGTTTGCAGACGCGCTCCCACGGCGGCGCCGATTTCCCGGCATTCCGCGCCGGTTGAACTGTCCATCCAGATGGGTGAGGTCTGGCGCGACAGCGCGGGAGCCAGTTGTTCGGCCAGCGACCGGTTGGCGGCAAGTCCGGCCAGCACCGCATCGGAGGCGCTGTTGAGATAAACCGAGCCGTGCTGCTGGCCGGCTCCGCTGACTGCCTGGATATCCTCCATGTTGATTCCCGTCTGGCGCAGGCGCTCCAGCACCAGGTCAAGCGCCGCCAGCCACATTAGCGGGGGGGAATGCTTGACCAGTGGATCGGTATGGGGAAGCACGCCTTCGGGACAGCCGTAGGCGGGCAGGTCCTGCCCGAAGTTGACACTGGCCGAGGCGATGATCTTTCCGGCCGCAGGGTCAATGACCAGGGCCTTCATGCTTTGCGTGCTGCTGTCGAGCCCGAGATAGGTGGCCATGGGGGGCGTCTCCGGAGTATAGGGGAAGGCCTCCTTGCGAAGGCCGATTGCCTATTACAGATTGTCGTTGAAGAGAATTTCCAGCATTTCCTGCCGTCCGCTGCGAAGGGTGGGTTCGCCGTTCCTGAGCACCCACTTCTCGATCGCGCGGGTATCCATCTGGCCCTTGAGGATCTTGACGCCGACGCCCCGTTTCCAGCTGGAGTAGCGGTCGGCGACGAATCCGGTGAGGGCTTTATCGGCCAGCATGCGGTCGGCGACGAGCAGGCCCCTGGCGAAGGCGTCCATGCCCCCGATATGGGCGTAGAACAGGTCGGTGGAGCAGGCCGAACCGCGGCGGCACTTGGCGTCGAAATTGAATCCGCCCTTGCCGATGCCACCGCTCTTGAGCACCACCATCATTGCGGCGGCGGTCGAGTAGAGGTTGGTCGGGAACTGGTCGGTATCCCAGCCGAGCAGCAGGTCGCCCGTATTGGCGTCGATGCTGCCGAGTTTGCCTTCGGCGGCGGCCACGGTCAGTTCGTGCTCGAAGGTGTGTCCCGCCAGGGTGGCATGGTTGGCTTCGACATTGATCTTGAAATGCTCATACAGGTCATGGGCGCGCAGGAAGCCGAGCACGGTGGCGGAATCGAAGTCATACTGGTGCTTGGTGGGCTCCTTGGGCTTGGGTTCGATCAGGAACTGGCCCTTGAAGCCGATCTTCTTCTTGTAGTCCACGGCCAGCTGAAGGAAGCGGGCAAAGGTTTCCTGTTCCCGCGCATAGTCCGTGTTCAGCAGGGTCTCATAGCCTTCGCGTCCGCCCCAGAAGACATAGTTCTCGCCGCCCAGTTCCTGGGTGGCGTCCATGGCGTGCTTCACCTGGGCGACGGCATAGGCGAAAACGTGCGCATCGGGATTGGTGCCGGCGCCGTGGGTGAAGCGCGGGTTTGAAAACAGGTTTGCGGTACCCCACAGAAGTTTGACGCCTGTTTCCTTTTGCAGTTTCTTGGCCTGCTTGACGATGGCGTCCAGGTTCCGGCAGGACTCCGCAAAGGTCGCGCCCTCGGGGGCGATGTCGCGGTCGT
>CAYOQM010000149.1:0-6658 GCA_964406065.1 uncultured Verrucomicrobiota bacterium | reverse complement strand
AATCTGCTGGCGGGTGCCCGCCTGAAGGCGGGACTGACACAGGCCCAACTCGCGCACGAACTGGGCATCCGTCAGAACATGGTGAGCGACTACGAAAACGGACGTCGCATGTACTCCGACACCATGGCGAAACGACTCAGCACGGCGCTCAAGGTGAAGGAAGAGCACCTAAGATACAGCAGCGATCGGGATAGGGAGCCCCATCGCTGAGGCCCCCCCACACCACCGTATATACGGATCACGTGTGCGGCGGTTACAACTTTTTCAAGAAGTTGATGACACAAATCGCCTGTCGATGTAGCATTTGAAAATCAAAGAAGAGGTGAGCATGATAACGGTAGCTGACAAGGTATATGACAAAGCTCTTTCTCTCCCCGCGAATGATCGAACTGATAAATCGATTCCCCTATGGTGTCATTTTTTAAATCAAATCCGGCACACCCCGGATCATAGCTGTCGCGAATCTTCATCGTCGCCCTGGATACTGGAAAGTCAGAATATGACTCTACTTTTACGCTGACGGAACCCTGCCCGCCTTTACTCTTGCCGGTAAGTACTCTCCTGCCCTATCATTCCTCTGTTGTTTTCACGCCCCGGTAGCTCAGTTGGACAGAGCAACGGTTTCCTAAACCGTAGGTCGCGCGTTCGAGCCGCGCCCGGGGTGCCAGTTGACAGGTACCACCGCAATGAAATGGGCGAATCTCAACGCACTATCAGCTTCTCTCCTCACGCTAGCCTCGCTCGCCGCCGCATCCGGCTCGCCTCAACCACCGGCCTCATCACGAGCCTGGCACCGCGATTGTACCCGGCCCGCCGGCGCGGCGCTCGCCTCCGCACCGGCCGCCCTGAACGACGGTTGGGTGGCGGCAACGGAAAACGGCCGACTCACCGCCCTCGATAACCACGGCCGCATCCTCTGGACTCTAACCCTCACCAACACCACCTTGGCAGGTTCCCCCGCCCTCGCCGGCAACACCGTCATCACCGCCGGCGCCGATGGCCAGGTCACCGCCCTCGATGCCGCCACCGGCTCACCCGTCTGGCAAACCAAACTGGAGGCAACCTACCTCCATGGCCCGCTCACCCTGCGCATCAGCAATTCCTGGCAGGTCGTTCTGCTCTGCTCCTCCAACGGCGTCCTGCAGTGCCTGGATGCCGCTCGCGGACGCCCCCTCTGGACCTCCAAACCCACCAACCGCTCCGACGGCGCCCCCGCCACCGACGGCCAGATCATCGCCTACGGCAATTGCGACGCGGCCATCCACCTGTTCGAGGCCGCCACCGGCGCCTCCATCGCCTCCATACCGATCGGCGACAATGCGCAAATGGCAGGCGGCGTCCTCGTCCACAACGGTCGCGTCTACGGCGGCACCCGAGACGGCCAACTGGTCTGCGTGGACACCGCCACCCACGCCATGGCCTGGAAAACCAAAGTCTCGGATGGCCAGGCCTTCACCACGCCCGTCGCCGCACAGGACACCATCATCATGGGCTCCCCGGAAGGGCTTGTCACCGCCCTGTCCGCCGATACCGGCAAAGTCCGCTGGCAAGCCCCGCTCGGCACTCCCGTCTCCTCGCTATGCGTCCTCGACGACTCGGTCTTTGCCATGGCGGGCGGCCGCCTCTCCGGCTTGCGCCTGAAGGACGGCACGCGCTTCATTGAACTGCCCATCGGCGATTCGGTGACCGGCCCCACCCTTCAGGGCGGCAAACTGGCCGTCTCGGACGACGGCGGAACGATCATTACCCTCATCGGCGAGCCCAAACTAAAGGAAACACCATGACCGGTTCAACCGTCTCCCTGCGCAAGGTGTCGCGGCGCTTCACGATGGACAGCGCCCCGCCGGTCGAGGTGTTGCGCGAAGTGAATCTCGAGGTCAACGCCGGCGACAGCGTGGCGATTCTCGGGCCTTCCGGCTCCGGCAAGACAACCCTCCTGCAACTGTTGGGCGCGCTTGACTCTCCCGATTCAGGCGCCGTCCTGATCGACGGACAGGATCTCGCCCTCCTGGATGAGTCCGCATGGACCGCCTGGCGCAACCGCAAGATCGGATCCATCTTCCAGTTCCATCACCTCCTGCCGCAACTCTCCGCACTTGAAAATGTGCTGGTCCCCGCCTGGGCCTCGGGATCCGGCGGCACCCTGACCGGACGCGCCACGCACCTGCTGGACCGCGTGGGATTGGCCCACCGCCACCACCACCGCCCGGCACAACTCTCAGGCGGTGAACGCCAGCGGGTCGCCCTTGTCCGCGCCCTGCTCATGAGTCCGACTCTCCTGCTGGCCGACGAACCTACCGGCTCGCTGGATCATGCGGGCGCCGCCGCGCTGGCCGATCTGCTGGTGGAACTCAACCGCGAGGAAAAGGTTACCCTGATCGCCGTCACTCATTCACAGGACCTCGCCTCCCGCCTGTCGCGCAGGCTGCTCCTGCGGGACGGCATCCTGCAACCGGCCTGACGCCATGAATGTCATCACATGGATTTATCGGAGCCTGGTGTTTCACCGCCGCCACCACATCGCCCTGGCGGCGGGCACGGCCTTGTCGGGCGCCATCCTCACCGCGGCACTGCTCGCCGGCCAGGCGCTCAACGCCAACCTGCGTCATCTCGCCCTGGAACGAATAGGGCGCATCCGCTCGGCCGTCGAGCTCCGCGGCCGCTATGTCGACGCCACGCTCGCTAACCGGCTCTCCCTCCATACCGGCGCCACCGTGGCCCCCGTCCTCCGTCTCTCCTCCTCGCTATTGCCCCTCCGCAACGACACCACGGAAACGCGCATCGACCGGGTCCTGACCTATGGCGTGGACCAGCGTTTCCTCGCCCTGGGCACAGCCGGCCTCCCGCCGCACCCTGCCGCCTCCGGCGGGGAGGTCCTGTTGTCCAGCTGCCTCGCGGACGCCGCGGGATTGCCAGCCAGCCTGTCCCTGCGCTTCGAAAAGCCTGCCGCCACCCCGCTCGATATGCCGCTCGGGAACCGGCGCAGCGAACGGGTGTTCCGTCGTCCTGTCATATCGGCAGGCTGTCTTCCCGATTCCGGGCTCGGCCGGTTTTCGCTGATTGCCAGCCCGCTGCCGCCTCTAAACGCCTTTGTGGACCGCGAGTGGCTCGCCCGCGAGGCCGGCCTCACCGGCCAAGTCAATCTACTGGTCAGCGATGCTCCGCCCGCTGCGCTGACATCGGCCTTGCGGGCCGTCCTCAGCCCTTCAGATATCGGCGTGCAGGTCACCTCGTCATCGCAAGGCGTGTGGCTGGTGCAGTCGCAACACCTCTATCTGGACGACGCCCTCGTCAAGTCGCTCAGCAGTCTCCCCGCCCCGCCGGTTCTGGCCCTGCATCATCTGGTGGACGCCTTGGCGGCCGGACAGGGAGGAGACCCCGCCCGAGAGCTGCCGTACGGCTTTATCAGCGCCCTCACCCCCTCCGCGGATTCACGCCTGGGTGTTGTTCCGGCCGACATGGCCGACGACGAAATCGTCATCAATGCCTGGCTGGCGGATCGTTTAAAACTTGGCCCCGGAGACCGGATCACCCTGCGCTGGCGACGCTTCGAGGCAGGCGGACGGCTGGTTCCGGACAGCGCAACCTTCCGGATTGCCCGCGTGATCGACATGGCCGCGGCACAGGAAGAACGCGCCCGCCTGCCTGCCTTCCCGGGCTTGACCGACGTCAACCGTTGCGCCGACTGGGACATCGGCCTTCCAATGGATCACGACAAACTCACCGGCACCGATACCGAGCGCTACTGGAATGCCTATGGCGCCACACCGCAGGCCTTCGTGACTTTTTCCAGGGGCCGGACCATGCTGGGCACATTATTCGGCTCCGCGATGGGCGCCCGTCTGGCGCCTGGAACGGATAAGGCGGCCATCCTGTCGGCGATGGGCCGACCCGATCCCGGCGCCCTGGGAATGACCGTGCGACCGGTGCGCGAGGAAGCCCTGAAGGCCGTGGAGCAGGCCACTGACTTCCGTGAACTCTTCCTCGGAATGTCCTGCCTGCTCATGGCCTCGGCCCTGATTCTTACGGGGTTGCTCGCCAGTCTTGGCGTCGCACAGCGGCGCGAGGAGGCGGGCATCCTGCGTTCGCTGGGATTCAGTTCCCGGCATCTCACCGGAGTGTGGATGCTGGAATCCTTGCCTGCGGTGGCGCTGGGCGCCTGCGCGGGGGTCGTCTCCGGCCTCGCCGGCGCACGCCTGCTGATGTGGGCGCTGAACCGGTTCTGGAGCCACGCCATCGCCTCGACCCCGATGCCCTTCGCCATCATTCCCGGAGCCTGTCTCTGGGCCGGCTTCCTGACGCTCGCCCTAACGCTGCTGGCGGTTTACCTGGGCATCCGCCACACGCTGCGCCAGGCGCCAGCCAGGCTGCTCGGTGAGCAGGACGGCGAGGCCAGTATGCCCGCCAGCCGGCGTTGGGCAGTCTGGAATGCCGTCCTCGGGATCCTGGCCGCCGTAGCCGCCTGCGCCCTGCTCACCAGCAGCCGCTACGGCGATCCGGAGGTTTCGGAACTTTTCTTCGGGAGCGGACTGTTGTTCATGACCGCCCTGCTGTGCGGCGCCCCCCTGCTGATATACCTCCGCCACACCCCGCTGCATCCCGCCCTGAGTCCGGCGCGGGCGGGAATCCTGAATGTTGTCCGCTATCGCAACCGGAGCCTGCTGGTGATGAGCCTGCTCGCTACGGGGAGTTTCCTGACGGTGGGCATCCTTGCGATGAAACAGGATCCCGCCGCCCACACGGAGCGCACCTGGTCAGGCAGTGGAGGATTCAGCGCGCTGGTTGAAACTTCACTGCCCGCGCCGGGCAATGAGATATCTGCGACATTGCGCCGGGAACTGGGCCCCCATGCACAGGCGCTGGCCCTCCGCGTCCACGAGGGCGATGAAGCAGGATGCCTCAATCTGAACCGCGCCATACAACCGAGGTTGCTGGGAGTGGACCCCGATCAGGCCGCCGCACTGCGGGCGTTTGACCGGGCGCCGGAAGGGACCCTGGTGCCTCCCTCGGTGTGGCCGACGCTGAAGACCGCCCTGGATGACGGCACGATACCGGTGCTGGCGGGAGATCTCACAACCGTCGAATACGGATTGAAAGCGAAGACCGGCCTGAAGGACGGCAGCGTGTACAACTACACGGGTGAGGATGGCCGGATATGGCGACTGCGCGTTGCGGGGGCACTCCCCGTGCGCTCAGGCGTATTGCAGGGAAGCCTGATCATTGACCGGGCCATGCTCAACCGCATGTTCCCCTCCGCCCCGGCACACGGGCTGTGGCTGGTACGGCATGAGTTGCGGGAAGGCGAAGCGACAGAACGGGTGCGGCGGGTATTGGACCGTTACGGTTGCATCATCACGCCCACCCGCCAGCGACTGCAGGAACTGGGGGCGGTGGAGTCCACGTACCTTGACATGTTCCTCGTACTGGGGGGATTGGGAATGGTGCTCGGTGCGGTAGGCACGGGACTGGTGGTGTTTCGCAACGCGGCCGCGCGACGGCGGGAACTGGCCATCCTCCGCGCCGTTGGATTGCCGCCTCGGCAGATCCTCGGCTATCTGGCGGCAGAACACCTCTACCTGGTGGGCGGCGGATTGGCGGCGGGAATCATTCCGGCCCTGGTCGCCGTTCACCCCGCCATTGTGCGGCTTGGCCAGGAATTACCCGTCGGCCTCATGGCGACCCTGATCGTCGCCATGATCGCCGCCGGCCTGCTGGGAACTCTCGCCGCCGTCTCGGCCTCCTCTCGATTGAGGCTCATCGAAGCCCTGCGCGGCGAATAATCACAACTCGGGGATACGCGCTCTCTCTTCTGGGGCCGGGGTGCCCTCACCCCGCAAGACAAGAGCGGGACGAGGGCGTCCCGCCTCCAGCATTAAATCAGAGCCCGTTTCCGCCCCGCTTGCCAGAATTGCAGTCGTGACGACAGAATGAAGGCCGATGCGAACAGGGCTCGACTGGCCTCAACGCCTCAGCGATTCAGGATTCTGGTGTTTACCCGATCTTGACCTTCCCTTCAGATTTTCACATGCTCACAACCATTGAAACGATGTTTTAGGTCGGCCTCAACGAGCGTGTGCCCGTGCCGCCAGAAAAGCGATTTCGTTTCCATAACCTTGAGTCCCAACGACGCGCATCTACTGAAAGGAGCTAAGTGAATGAGTGAGACCGGTGGTAGAATATTAAATCAATCGGTGGATGTCAGCGCCGAATTCGGCAAGCTGGAGAACCAGTGTTTTATCGCGAACAACGTCGTGGCGTTTGACCCGGCCAGCGGGAAGGGTACGTTGTGCTGGAAGCGGCACAGCCGCAAGCCGAAGCTGTCGTTCAATCAGATGGTCATGCCGCTGCAGGAAACGAACTCCTGGGAGTTTCCACAGGAGTACGGGCAGGACCCGGTGTTGCCGTTCGAGATTGCGTTTGTGACGCCGCGGACGATCCGCATCCGGATGCAGGCGCGCGCCGCGGCCGGGGCGGACTCGCCGTCCTTGATGCTGGCCGGCGAGCCGGGCCGCAGTGCGGACTGGTCGCCCCGGCAGGAGGCGGATCGGGTCGTGTGGTGCGGACCGCATGGTTCGCTGACGCTGGTGCAGAATCCGTGGCGCTTGGAGTTTCGCGATGCGGCGGGGCGGTTGCTGACGGACACCCGGCAGATGGGCGA
>CAYOQM010000148.1:0-6690 GCA_964406065.1 uncultured Verrucomicrobiota bacterium | reverse complement strand
ACGGCTATTCCCGGATCTGGCCGTCGCCGCTGACCACATACTTGTAGGTGGTCAGCTCCTCCAGGCCCATCGGCCCGCGGGCGTGGAGCTTGTCGGTGCTGATGCCAATTTCCGCACCCATCCCGAATTCGGCCCCGTCGGTGAACCGGGTGGAGGCGTTGACATAAACGACTGCCGAGCCGACTTCCTGGGTAAACTCCTTCTGGGCTTCCGGCGAGTTGGAAATAATGGCATCGGAATGGTTGGAGCCATACTTCCTGATGTGCGCGATGGCCGCCTTCACCGAGGGCACCACGCGCACAGCCAGGATGAGATCTAGATATTCGGCGGTCCAATCCTCCTCGCTGGCCGGATTCATTGACGGAACCAGGGCTCGGGCGGCCTCATCGCCCCGCAGTTCAACCTTCAAGTCGCCCCCCAGCCGCGCCGCCATCTTCGGCAAAAACTGCGCCGCCACCGCCTCGTGAACCAGCAGGGTTTCCATGGCATTGCACACTCCCGGGCGCTGGCACTTGGCGTTCTCGCAGATCTTCAGGGCCATCTCAAGATCGGCGGCAGCATCCACATAGGTATGGCAGACGCCCTTGTAATGCTTGATGACCGGGACACGGGCCTCCTCCACAACCGCACGGATCAGGCTTTCGCCCCCGCGCGGAATGACCAGATCGACCTTTCCCTCCAACCGCACCAATTCCTTGACAGCCTCGCGGTCGGTGGTTTGAACCAGTTGGATGGCATGATCCGGTAATCCTTTCTTCCGCCCTCCCGCCTGCAAGGCCTCAACGATGGCGAGATTCGACTGCAGCGCCTCCTTGCCACCCCGCAGGATCACCGCATTCGCCGTCTTGAAGCAAAGCCCGGCGGCATCCGCCGTAACATTCGGACGGGCCTCGTAGATGATGGCAATGACGCCAATTGGAATACGGGTCTTGACGATTTCAATGCCATTGGGTCGAATCCAGCGGCTGATCACCGAGCCCACCGGATCCTTCAGTCCCGACACGTCGCGAAGTCCCTTGGCCATCCCGGCAATGCGTGAGTCTGTGAGCGTCAACCGGTCGAGCAGGGCCCCGGACATGCCTGCGGTCCGGGCCATTTCGAGATCCTTCGCATTGGCTTGCTTGAGCAGTTCTCTCCGGCTCTCGACTTCATCGGCCATGGCCATCAGTATGGTGTTCTTCTTCCGGGCAGAAAGGCGCGCCAGTTCACGCGAGGCCTCAACCGCTTGGTCTCCCAACCTCATCATGTCCTCACGCAGATCCATATTGGTCTCCTGTCTCCACCTGTCGGCTATGAAGCCACGATCAGTGTCCCCACATCCTCACCCCGTGTCACGCGGGTGATGGTTCCGATTTTGCGCCCGTCGGCAATGACCACCTGACTGCCGGCCTCGGTGGCCAGTTTCGCCGCCCGTAATTTGGAGCCCATCCCCCCCGTCGAGAGATTTCCCTTCTGGCCCGTCACCAACGCCAGCGACCGGCGGTCTACCCGCTCAAGATACGGCACCCGGCGGGTTTTGCCATTCAGCCCCGGGGCGCGCAATCCGTCCACCGTGCTGAGGATGACGAGCAGATCGGCCCTGACCAGCCGCGCTACCAGCGCCGCCAGGAAATCATTGTCGCCCAGTTTGATATCCGCCCTGATTTCCTCATCGGCCACCACGTCGTTCTCATTCACGATCGGAATCACGCGGTGACGCATCATGTTTTCGATGGTACGTCGGGCATTGGTCAGACGGAGTTTGTGACCGAAATCATCGTGGGTCAACAGCACCTGGCCGACCTTGCAGCGACGGGCGGCGAACAACTGGTCATACGCCGTCATCAGGCGGCACTGCCCCACCGCCGCAGCCATCTGGAGGTCCGGAACCGAGGTCGGGCGGGATTCCATTCCCAGGGCTTCCATGCCGGCCCCGATGGCTCCCGAGGTCACCAGCACCACCTCAACCCCATCCTGGCGCAATTTAGCCAGCTCCCCGACAAGCGCCCGGATCCGGCGGTGTTCCGGACGGCCCGTCCTCTGGACGAGCACCCGGCTCCCCACCTTCACCACCACCCGTCTTGCATCAACCAGACTCTGCCGGATTTTCAAGGACACATTCATGACGATAGCCCGAAATTATTATGGATGAACAACCAGCCTGAAGTTAACACACCCCGGTCATTTCTGTCGAGCCGCGGCCCACGTGAAGAAATTCCGCAGAATCCGGAATCCGTCGGGATAGGCCTCGGTCGCCTCCTCGGGGTGGAACTGGACGCCATAGAAAGGCTGGATCCGGTGCCGATAGGCCTGAACGCGGCAAGCCGGACTGCTGGCCAGCACCACCACATCCGGGGGCGTCTTCTTGACCTCGCTCCGGTGAAACTGCTGAACCCTGATCACCTTACCCAGCCCTGCAAACAGGGGGTCTGGCCGTATAACCCGTACGGGATAGACCCCCCACTCCTTGTATTCACCGGGATGGTATTTTGGATTGTGGTCAGGATCCGAAGCCCGCGTCCTCCGCATGATCCCCAGCGTGCACCCGAAGAATTCACTGGCAAGTTGATGCCCGCCGCAGATGCCGAGTTGCGGAATCCCGGACTTCAAAACGACCTCGCGGTAGGCCTGAGTCTGGCGCACATCATACTCCTCGAACGGCGTCGAGGTTCCGCTGTACACGATGGCACGCGGACGCAATTCCGCCAACATCGCCCGGCTCAACTGCTTGTAATGCACCATCAGGCAGTAATCCCGCCCGGTCTCTTCCAGCACGAGCCGTTGAAGCTGCCAGTTCCCGCTCCGGTATTTCTCCGCCGTCTCCATCACGACATACAGGATCATTTTTTATCATCTCCCCATTGACACCGTAAAATGAAGGGGGGATTATGCCCCAGATGACGCTCCTTGAACAGATCAGAGATACCCTGCGGCCTGCCCTGGGGCGCAAGGCGCCTCCGTTGGTCTATTTATTTGTCCCTTTCCGGCACACATGCGAATCTCTTGAACAGAAGGTCACGAAGAACACAAAGGAATTTTGGTTTTCGCCTTCGGCGAAACAAAAACTCATTTCTTCGTGTGCTTTGCGGGCTTCTGTTCAAACTCTTCTTCGGCTCGCAGGAAATCCCCGACAGAGCTGCCTTGTGCCTCCTGCCCTGGGGCTGATCCTCCTGCTGGCCCCCCTGCAGGCATCCGGCTCGGCGCCGCTCTTCGCGCGCTTCACGTCCGACAGACCCAGTCCGTACGCCGGGGAGGCCTTTCGTCTCACACTCCGGATCTACATCTCGGGAGGGAATGTGGACAAGCAGGTCTCCATCAGCGGACTGCCCGCCCCACCCGAGCTCCAACTCCGCGGCTTTGAGGAGCTTCCCCTCGAAGTCGAAACCCTTGACGGAATTCCCTATGAAGTACGCCCGTTCCAGACCTGGGCCCGGGCCTCGCAAAGCGGCTCCCTCAAGCTGGCTCCGCAACTGGACGTTACCTGGATCCAGACCACCCGCTCGTTTTTCTTTACCCAGGAAAGCCGGCGCCCCGCCCGGATGGTCGCGGAGGCGTTCATCCTCCCCATTCGGACACGGCGCGAAAGGGGGCAGCCTGACTCCTTTTCGGGCCTGGTGGGACAGTACCGGTTCACGGTGGCAGCCACCCCCCTGAATATCGCCCGCAGAGACCTGATCACCCTCACCGCCACCGTCGAAGGCGACTGGATCCCCGACACCTTTATCATGCCGCGACTCGAAAACACCCCCGACCTGAAAGTGTATGAGATGAAACTCGACGCGGAGGAAAGTTCGCCGACCCGACAGGTCTGCCGTCAAACCGTGGTTCCACAGGAGCATTCTCCAGCCCTTCTGCCTGAGCTGACGCTGTGCACCTTCGACACCCGGCTCGACACCTACAAGACCCAGACCGCCGGTCCATTCCCCGTCACCTTCCATGCCGAACGGATCACACCCCGCCAGGACTATGTCCCCCAGGGGCAGAACTCCAATTCCGGCGCCGCGCTGGCACCCGCCACCCCAGCCAGCATCCTCGCGCCCCGGGATCCTTTCTGGATAAGGCTCCGGGATCGTCTCACGGGAATCCGGAATCTCGTCATCAGGGGCCAGGGCGATATCAGCGTCAGACTGGCCCCGGACGAAGCCTCCCGCGAACTGTTCACGCTCAAGCCCGGGGAGGTCGTGCGGCAGGAAACCCGCCAGGAAGACTGGCTCCGCATCTCCTGCCCGAAGGGCATCGGATGGGTGTCCGGCCAGGCGACCGAACCTCTTGTCCGCTAACACCTTCCTTCGGCCGGTCAGTAATGCCGAAAGTGGATGGCCATCCCTATATCCTAAGCTTGGTTCAGCGCCAGGAGCCGCTCAAGGATGGCGTCATCAGTGAGATCGCCGGGCCAGCCATAGGCGTTCGCAACGGCGGCGTCAAGTTTCGCGTGGCAGGCGGCAAGCCAGACGGGGCGCGCATTGTAGAGTTTGGTTAGCGTGCGTTCTTTTAAACGGTCGGTACATTCGGTATCACGCGCCACAAGGCGCGGATACCGTACAGTCCCGACTTTGAACGCGCCACGATTCGTCACGGTGGCCGGGTCAATGTAACGATCCCAGGGGCCGCCTACGGTGCCGGGAAACTCCAGAGTTTCCGTTTGCGTCCATTCAGGAGGGTTCAGCCAGTTTTCTCGGAGTGCGTTCAGTTCCTTCGCCGCAGAGGAAATGGCGGCATGAGTAGGTGTAACTGGGCTCTTGTCAAGAACGCCAGGAGGAAAGGATAAACCGAACGTAACTCTCTCGCTCTTCCGTCCCGCCGCTTTCCGGCAGGTCATCTGGATTGGAACGTCAGTGTCTGCATAACGATTATTTGGGAGGGCGAGGTGGTGCTCGATAATCCAAGAGATCGACCGGAATATACAATCATGCGGAGTGTGAATCAGGCATTCTCTGCCGCCGTAACTTGGTCGTTAATAGGACACGATTGCGAAGAGGCGATTTCGCGGAAGGTAGAGGCCTTCATGACTTGTTCGCTTCAATAGGAAAGGACGAGAAAGATGTCACATCATGCGAGACGGTGGGGGATTGCGGGTGCCGGAGTTGGGCTTCAGGTTTGTCTTGGCTCGGTTTATGCCTGGAGCTATTTCCAAATGCCCCTGATGAATCAATTTCACTGGACCAACACGCAGGTGTCCTGGGTATTCAGTCTGGCGATCTGTTTTTTGGGGTTGGCAGCAGCCTGGGGTGGAATGAACCTGGGGAAGTGGGGACCCCGCCGGTTGGCGATGCTGGGTGGATTGCTGTTCGGCTCCGGCATGTTGATTGCGGCCATGGCGATGCACCTCGGATCACTTCTCTTGCTCTATGTGGGATATGGTGTGGTTGGTGGAACGGGGCTCGGCCTGGGGTATGTAACCCCGGTGGCAACGGTGGCCAAGTGGTTTCCTGACAGGAAAGGATTTGTCACCGGTATGGTGGTCATGGGATTCGGACTGGGTGCCATGCTGATGAGCAAGGTGCTGGCCCCTGTCCTGATGGCTGCCACAGGGGATCGTCCTGAAGCTGTGTTTACCTTGCTTGGGCTATTTTTCCTGGTGGCGACGATGGGGTGTGGTTCGGTTCTGCAGAATCCTCCCGAGGGCTTTGTTCCGCAAGGGTATGTTCCGGCCGTAGTGCCGGGGGGCGCGACAGGAGATGGGGGTGCTTTCCTCTCGGCCTATTTGCGGTCCCGGCAATTCATGATGATGTGGGGAGTGTTCTTCTGCAATATCGTGGCGGGGATAGCGATCATAGGGTTTCAATCCCCCCTCCTTCAGGACTTGCTCAGGAAAGTGGAGCCCTCCAGTACCCCGGCATCCCTAATTACTGCCGGTGCCACCTTGATCGCAGTAAGTTCGCTGTTTAACGGAATCGGTCGCTTTTTCTGGGGTTGGCTCTCGGATCGACTCGGGCGGATACAAGTTTTTCGAATCATGTTGGCGTCTCAGGGGTTGGTCTTTCTGCTGTTGTCGCGAGTGGAAAACCCATGGCTTTTTGCCGCGTTGGTCTGTTATGTCCTCCTTTGCTATGGCGGGGGCTTTGGCGCGATGCCGTCCTTTGTGATGGACGTATTCGGGACGAAACGGTTGCCCTGGGTATATGGAAGCATTCTCACGGCATGGTCGGTAGCGGGTATGATCGGGCCACAAGTTGTGGCCTGGCTGAAAGATCATTATGCGGAACAAGCGGGATCGGTGTCTTTTCTGGTGGGCGCGGGCTTTCTTATTCTGGGACTGGCTCTGTCAGGATACTTGACTGATGAACCGCTGGTTTTATCCGCGTCGACGGAGCGAGAGGAAGCCGTAATCCCTGAAGCGGTTGGGGAATGCTGAAATTTCAAGACGAGCAGGGACACCCAGGGTCACGGGATGACGGGGTCCGGGATGACGGGGTCAGACTGTAAAATACAAATAGATTGACAGGGTGGGTGTGAGTTGAGAAAGTGCGCGGATGCCAAGGCCACCGCGAAAACAATTCTCAGGAGCACTGTACCATGTTACCAGTCGGGGGAATGGGCGTGGGCGGATATTCTTTGACGATGGCGATCGGGAACGGTTTTTGAGCCAATTGCAGGACTGTCTGGAAAACTACGGTGTGGAACTGTATGCCTATGTATTGATGAGCAACCACTATCACCTTCTGGTGCGGACGGCGCATCCGAATCTATCGCGATTTATGCAGAGGCTGA
>CAYOQM010000147.1:0-6701 GCA_964406065.1 uncultured Verrucomicrobiota bacterium | reverse complement strand
GCCGGCATCAGCGTCTCCGCCACATAGCGCCCGCCGTACACGCCGAAATGCCCGTTGGCATCCGGTTGACTCGCAAAATCATGCTGCTGTTTCATGCTCGCTCCCGCCCCTTACGGTTGTTGCCCGTCAGCCGCCCTGGCGGCCTTGATAAACGCCGTCACCTTCCGGGGGTCTTTTCGGCCGGGGCCGGACTCCACCCCGCTGGCGACATCCACCCCCAGCGGCCTGACTCGCCGCACGGCCTCGCCCACATTCTCCGGATTCAGCCCGCCCGCCAGCATCGCCCGGTGCGTGGCGGAAAAGGTCTTGGCCACTTGCCAGTCCACCGTCTTCCCCGTTCCCCCATAAGCTGGGGAAAAGGCATCCATGACAAACCGCTCGGGAGTCCATTCCGCGGGGGCAGGGCTCCAGTTGCCGTCGCGCAACCTGATGGCACGCCAGACCGGCACCTTCACCCGGCCAAAGTCCAGGGGATTCTCCTCGCCGTGGACCTGTACCGCCGCGAGCGCGCACTCCGCCGCTATCCGGTTGATCATCGCGGCATCCTCATTGACGAACACCGCCACACACCGGGCGGTTTCCGGCAGGGCCTTCTTCAGGCGGACAAACTCCCGGAGGGTCACGTGGCGGGGCGATTCCGGATAAAGGACAAACCCTAGATAGTCCGCCCCCTGCTCCAGCGCCCACAGGGCATCCTTAAGAATCGTCAAGCCGCATATTTTAATCGAGATCATTCCGGCTCCAGCCTCCGGGAGGATTGCGCGTCCTGAAGAAGCGCTTTCAGCGCCTTGCCGGGGCTGGGTTCGCGCAGCAGGGATTCGCCGATGAGGAAGCCGTCATACCCGGCTTCATGCAGGCGCCGCAGATCCTCCGCCGTCCGGATTCCGCTTTCCGCGATGCAGAGCCGATCGTCCGGTATCAGCCCGATTAACTCGTGCGCCACCGCCAGATCCGTCACGAGCGTCTTCAAGTTCCGGCTGTTGACCCCGATGATGGCGCCTTCGCACGACAGCGCCAACGCCAGTTCATCCGCCGTATGGACCTCGACGATCGTCTCCAGGTTCATCCCGCAGGCTTCCTGGAACAAATCCCGGCAGTGTTGTGGCTTCAACGCGGCCGCGATCAGGAGCACCACATCCGCCCCCCAGGCCGCCGCCTCGGCCAGTTGGTAGACGTCGCAGATGAAATCCTTGTTCAGTACGGGGAGATCAACCACCTTCCTGACGGCACGGAGATCGCCGGCCGAGCCGAGGAAATGACGGGGTTCGGTCAGCACTGATATTCCCGCGGCTCCGGCCATGGCATAACCCTGCGCCAGGGCTGCGGGATCATAGTGCGAACGCAGTTTGCCGGCGGAGGGGCTGGCCTTCTTCACCTCGGCGATGACGGCGGGACCCGCGTGAGCGCGGAGCGATCCGGCCAGGCTGAAGCGCCGGGTGCGAGTTTCCGCCTCGCCGAGCAGTTCATCCATGGACACCGCCCGCCGGGCGGTGACGACATCCTTCCCGCGCTGGCTGATGATCCGCTCGAGAATATTGCCTTCCATGTCCGGTTTCATAATCTGAGTTTCGATCCCCCTGGAGCAGCGGTCTACCGATGGGACACTGCCGCCAATCCTTCCAGCGCCCGCAGGGCGTTGCCGTTGTCGATCGCCTGCACGGCCAGCTTGAATCCCTCGACGAGATCATGGGCCTTGCCGCCTGCGACCAGGCCCGCCGCGGCGTTCAGGCAGACGATGTCCCGCCGGGGGCCGGGCTCGCCCCCGAGCACGGCCCGGGTGATGGCGGCATTCACCGCGGCATCACCGCCGGCCAGGGATGACACGTCGGCATATTCCTCGATGACCGACAAGGGGTCAAAATTATACGTCCGGAGGGATCCGTCACGCAATTCGGTGATGCGCGTCGTGCCGGTCACGGTAATCTCATCCATGCCGTCGTGGCCATGTACCACGAACACGCGGCGGCTGCCCAAACGCCGCAACACCTCGGCAAAGAGTTCGGTGAGTTCGGGAGCGAAGACACCCAGGACCTGGCACTTGGAGCCGGCAGGATTTGACAGCGGCCCGAGGAGATTGAAGAGGGCGCGGAATCCCAGTTCCCGGCGGGGACCCATGGCATGTTTCATGGCCGGGTGCAGCGCCGGGGCGCAGAGAAATCCGATACCCACCTCATGGATGCAGTCCTCCACCACATCGGGCGTCGCCTCGAGGTTGACCCCCAGTTCAGCCAGCACATCGGCCGACCCGCACCGGCTGGTGATGGCGCGGTTCCCATGCTTCGCCACCGGGACGCCGGCGCCGGCCACCACAAAGGCCGCCGTGGTTGAAATATTGAAGGTGCCCAGGGAGTCGCCGCCGGTTCCACAGGTGTCCACCACCGGCTGGCCCCGCGGATCAACAAACACCGCGTGGCGCCGCATGGAACGGGTGGCGCCGGTGATCTCGTCCGCCGTCTCCCCCTTGAGGCGCAGCGCCATCAGGAAAGCCCCGAGTTGGGCCGGGGTGGCCTCGCCGTTCATGATCAGATCAAAGGCCCCGGCTGTTTCCTGCTCGCTCAGATCCTGCCGTTCCACAAGTTTCTGGAGATAGCGCTTCATTCTGGCGCTCCCTGCTGCCGGATTCCACCGGACACGATCTCCAGGAAATTCTTCAGCAGTTTCTTTCCCGCCGGGGTCAGTATCGACTCCGGATGGAATTGAACACCGTAGGTCGGATGCGTCGCGTGGTGCATGCCCATGATCTCGTCGTCCTCGCTGAAGGCATCGGCGACCAGTTCCGGCGGCAGGGACTCCTTGAGTACGGCCAGGGAATGATAGCGGCCCGCCTGGAAGGGGTTGCTCATCCCCTTATACAATCCCTGGCCGTCATGCCGTACCAGAGACACCTTGCCGTGCATGATGCGCCGGGCATGCGAGACCGTGGCCCCGAAGGCCACCCCGAGGGACTGGTGTCCTAGACAGACCCCCAGCACCGGGATGCGTCCGCTCATCCGCTGGATCAAGGCCACGGAAATGCCCGCTTCACGGGGCGTGCAGGGTCCGGGCGAGATCACCACGGCTTGCGGCTGCAGGGCCTCCACGGCGTCCACGGTGACGGCATCGTTGCGGTACACCCGGATGTCGGCGCCGATGGAAGACAGGATCTGCACCAGGTTATAAGTAAACGAATCGTAGTTATCGATCAGGACGATCATACCGTCTCTCCCTCGAGTTCAAGTCCCCGCGCCGCCAGTTCCACGGCCTTCTGCATCCCTCGTGCCTTGTGGCAGGTCTCCTCGTATTCCCGCCGGGGATCGGAATCATACACGATCCCCGCCCCCGCCTGGACGGAGACCACCCCGCCTCCGATCTCGAGGGTCCGGATCGTGATGGCCAGATCCATATTGCCGTCATACCCGATATAACCCACGGCGCCACCGTACACGCCGCGCGGTTCCGGCTCGAGTTCATGGATGATCTGCATGGCGCGGATTTTCGGGGCGCCCGACAGCGTCCCCGCCGGGAACGTCGCCCGGATCACGTCATAGGCGTCCAATTCCTTCCGCAGGACGCCCTGCACGTGCGACACCAGGTGCATCACATGGCTGTAGCGCTCCACCACCATGTAGTCCGTCACCTGCACGCTGCCCATTTCCGAAATGCGGCCGATGTCATTGCGTCCGAGATCGACGAGCATCACATGCTCGGCCTTTTCCTTTTCATCCGAGAGCAGTTCGTCCGCCAGTTTCCGGTCGGCGGCGTCATCCGTCCCGCGGGGGCGGGTGCCTGCAATCGGGCGGAGTTCCACGCGGTTACCGGTCAGCCGGACCATCACTTCCGGAGACGAGCCGACCAGGGTCTGGTTCCCGAGCTTCAGGAAGAACGTATAGGGCGAGGGATTCAGGAGCCTCAGGGCACGGTAGAGGTGAAGCGGGGGGATATCCGCCTTCGCGCTGAAGCGTTGACTGAGCACCGCCTGGATGATGTCGCCAGCGTAAATGTAGGCCTTGGCCCTGTTTACCATCTCGCCGAACTGGTCGGGGGTGAGGTTCGACTCGAACTTGACTTCCCCGCCGCCACGGAAAGCCGTCCTCTCCGCCGGCTGGCCCAGGGTATGTTCAATCCCCTCGATCTCCGAAACGGCACGATGATAGGCCTCCGCCGGCGACGCGGCCTCCGCCGGACGGGTGCAGATGACGATCTTGAGCGTGTGGCGCGTGTTATCGAAGACGATCAGACGGTCAGCCTGAACGAAGCGGCTGCGCAGGCGTTGCCCGGCGCGGCCGGCCTTGGGTTCCGGGAGCCGTTCGAATTCGCCCGTCGCCTCATAGCCGATGAAGCCGACAATGCCGCCGACAAACCTTGGCAGGCCGTGGATGGCGGCCACACGGACTCCCTTGAAGACACGCCGGATCGCCTCCAGGCCGTGACCTGGTTTCCGGTGGTCCACCTCCAGAAACGGGCGCGGATCGATTCCGACAAAGGAATAGCGCCCCCACTTCTCGCCCCCTTCCATACTCTCCAGAAGGAAGGCGTTTTCCCGATTCATGAACCGCTGCAGCACGGAGACCGGGGTTTCCAGGTCCGCCAGCACTTCCTTGACCACCGGCACGATATCGTACTCCCGTGCCAGCCCTTCATAATCTGCCTGATTCGGATACATGTTGTTTCTATATATAGAAACATCCCCGCTTCCCGTCAAGGGATATTTAGAGGCCTTCCGCCTACCCGCAAGAAAACATGACAAATCCTTGACACCCATCATTCGTAAGCCTAAAAGTTACCTAGTACATTGACAATTTAATTCTGCAACATTATAGTGTTGGGCATGAAAAAGCTCGACCTAGGATTGAAGCGGCGGGATCGTGTAATTCTGAAGGGTTTGCTAGTCCATGGGGAACATCATGCACGAGAGATGATGCGTGCCAGCATCCTGATGGCTTTGGATCGTGGAGTAGACGATGCGGCCATCGCGCAGGTGTTGGGGACAGAGCGCACAACCATTTGGCGGACAAGGAAAGCATATCAAGAAGGCGGATTACAGAGTGCGCTATATGACATACCAAGACCTGGTCGGCCGGTGAAATATGAGATGCGAGAGCAGGCCGAAATTGTGGCATTAGCCTGTAGTGATCCGCCGGAAGGGCGCGAGCGGTGGACGTTGACGCTACTCACTCAGGCGGCACGCGAAAAGGCTGGGTTAGACAGTCTGAATCGAGAGAGCGTGAGGGTGATTCTAAAAAAAACGAGTGTAAGCCTTGGCTCAAGAAGATGTGGTGCATAGGGAAGATCACGGCTGAATATCGTCGGCGGATGTATGATCTTCTGGAACTCTATGCCCGTGATTATTGCGAGGAACGCCCCGTGATCTGCGTCGATGAGAAGAGCAAGCAGTTGTTGGAGGAGACGCGGGAACCGCTCCGCGTGCGTGCGGGCAACTGTCGTAAAGAAGACTATGAATACAAGCGGTGCGGTACGCGGAATATTTTCGTGGCCGTAGAGCCACGAGGAAAATGGCGGCATGTGGAAATGACGAACCGCCGACAGAAAAAGGATTTTGTGGGATTTATTGAATCCCTGTTATTGGGGCGGTATGCAGAGTGCAAAGAGGTTCATTTGGTGGTGGACAATCTCAACACGCATTTTTACAAGACCTTCATCGAGGTGTTGGGCCAAGCGAAAGCCGACCGGCTGCTAAAGCGGGTGACGTTTCATTACACGCCCAAGCATGCCAGTTGGCTCAACATGGCGGAAATTGAGATCGGGATAATGGACAGGCAGTGTACGGGGCGCCGTATTGGCAAGGCCGCCGTTTTGCAATCCGAGTTAAAGGCGTGGAAAAACAGGAGAAATAAGGAAGGCCGAGGCATAGAATGGAAATTCACAAAACAAGATGCCGACAAAAAACTATCCCGTCATTATGTTGCAGAATAATCCTGTCGCTGTACTAGAAATGAGTATGTCTACACGATCGTTAGTGAATAGTTTTAGTCTTGTTTAAGGCACAATTGATGTTCAGGCAAAGGAAAGGAACAGGTAATGAATACAAATAAACAAGGAATCGGGTGCTGGATCATGGTAATGGCTCTGCTAACATGCCTTACAGCAGGCGCGGCGGAGCAACCGGCAAAGTCGACGGCGAAACCCGCCACAACGCCTCCTGTCGCGGTACAGGAGAAGGCTCCCCCTTTGGACACCAGTTGGAGTAGCTCCCTTCCCCCCGGCCGGGTCACCTTGGGCGCCCATTTCGGAGATCAGCAGGCGGAAAGTTCCGGCGACATCCTGGTGCCGGTGCTGTCCTTCAAGAACAGCCTTATTTTCATCAACCCGCGCGGCACCTGGAACGACAGCGACGGACAGGAATTCAACCTGGGCCTGGGATATCGCCATCTGTTCCCGAAGCAAGACATCATCGTGGGCGGCAATGCCTATTATGACTTGCGGAACACCTCGCTGGACAACACGTTCAACCAGTTTGGCGCCGGTGTCGAGTTCCTGAGCAAGTGGGTGGATGCCCGCGCGAATGCCTACCTCCCGGAAACCGGCAAGAAAACCGCGGACAGTTATGTCGTCTCGGAAGGCGCGGTACAGGAACATGGCAGTTACTGGTATGCGCCCACCGGGCAAGGACACCAGATCACGCAATACGGCTACGACATCACCTCCATCTACGATGTCAAGACCCTGCAGCATTACCAGATGTTCGAACAGGCGATGGAAGG
>CAYOQM010000146.1:0-6738 GCA_964406065.1 uncultured Verrucomicrobiota bacterium | reverse complement strand
AACATCGACATCGGCGGTCCCTGCATGGTGCGGGCCTCGGCCAAGAACTTCCTGCGCGTGGCGTCGGTGACGGATCCGGCCGACTATGCCGGCGTGGTACGCGAACTGGAGGCCGGCAGGGGCAGCCTCTCGCTGAAGACCAGGTTCGAACTGGCCCGGAAGGCGTTTGCGCATACGGCGGCCTACGACACGGCCATCGCCGCCTATCTCAAGGGCAGGAGTCCGGACGAGATTAAGGCGTGTTACCGCTATGTTTGAACTCAGCGTCAAAACCCACTTTTCCGCCGCGCACCGGCTTGTCGGCTATGACGGGGCCTGCGCCAATCTGCACGGACACAACTGGGATGTGGAGATCTTTGTCCGTGGCTCGCGGTTGAATGCGCTGGGAATGCTGGTGGATTTCCGCGATATCAAGGCGGCGATCCGCGAGGTGATGAAGGAGATTGATCACACGGATCTCAACCAGCTTCCCGCCTTCCTGCGCGAGAACCCCACGTCGGAAAACCTGGCCCGGTACTTGCACGGCAACTTCGGCATGAAATTGAACGGCGAGGCGTTCCGGGTTTCCAAGATCACGGTTTGCGAAACGCCGGGAACGACCGCGAGCTATTGGGATGAAGACTGAAACCGTAGGGGTGGTGGAGACCTTTGTCTCGCTGCAGGGGGAATCCACCCGGGCGGGTCTGTCCTGTTTCTTCGTGAGACTGGGCGGGTGCAACCTGCGCTGTTCCTACTGCGATAGCCGGCACGCCTACGGGCCGGGACGGCCCACCCGGGTTTCGTCCCTCTCGCGCCGGTTTGCCGCCTCCAAGGCGGCCCTCGCCGAGATCACCGGGGGTGAGCCTCTTGCACAGCCCGGGTTCCGTGCCCTGGCCCTGGCGCTCCGCCGGGCGGGCGGGGGGCGGCCCGTCCTGGTTGAAACCAACGGGAGCCTGGATATTTCATTGATTCCCGCCGGCGTCATCGCCGTCATGGATATCAAATGTCCCGGCAGCGGCGAGGAGGAGGCCACCGATTGGGCCAATCTCAAGCGGCTCCGTCCGTATGACGAGGTCAAGTTTGTGGTCAGCGACCGCCGTGATTTCGACTGGGCCCGGAGGAGGGTGACGCGGCACAAGATTCATCAGCGCTGCCATGCCGTCGCGTTCAGTCCGGTCGCCGGGAAGCTGCCCGCCGCCCGCCTCGCCGGATGGATCCTGCAGTCGGGCCTGCCGGTGCGCATGCAACTACAGCTCCATAAGGTGCTGGGGATGAAATAGGAGGCGCATGAAGACAGTCAGCAAAGCGGTGGTTCTGCTTTCAGGCGGATTGGACTCCACGACCCTGCTTCATTATGTAGTCCGGAAACTGGGGGCGACCGAGGTCTATGCCCTGTCCTTCCTCTACGGCCAGAAACACAGCCGCGAGATCGAGGCGGCGGCCTGGCAGGCCAGGGCGGCGGGCGTCAGGGCCCATGACATCGTGGATATGGGATTCTTTGGCGCGCTGACGCCGGGGGTCTCGGCGCTGACCGATGCCGCCGTCGCGGTGCCGCGGTTGGCCGACCTGGGTGCGGAGACGCTGTCGCAGCCGGTAACCTACGTTCCGAACCGCAATATGATGCTGCTTTCCGTGGCGGCGGCCTATGCCGAGGCGCGATCGGTGCGCGATGTGTTTTACGGGGCCCAGACCCAGGACAGTTACGGGTATTGGGACTGCACGCCCCAGTTTGTCGAACGCATCAATGATGTATTGGCCCTGAACCGACATCCAGCGGTGACGATCCATGCGCCGTTTGTCTGGATGAAAAAGGCCGATGAATTGAAGATCGGTATGGAGTTGGGCGTGGACTATGCGCATACCTGGACCTGTTACCGGGGAGGTGCAAAGCCCTGCGGCGACTGCCCCTCGTGCATGGAACGCGCCGCGGCATTCAAGGAGGCGGGCATCCCGGACCCCCTGACGGTTTCCGGAGGTTGACGAATTTCAGGACCATGGTAACTTCTTCGGGAATTATTTTGAAAGGAGTCTCGTCATGCAAAAGGAATCGCTTGATTTTCTGCGTCAGTTGATCGGTATTGCCAGCCCGTCCGGATTTGAATGGGGCATTCAGACTGTCTTGAAGAAACAGATGGCGCGCTATTGTGATGAGGTCCGTGCCGATGTGCATGGCAATGTCATCGGCGTGGTCAATCCCAAGGCTCCCGTGCGGGTCATGATCGCCGGCCATTGCGATGAGATCGGGTTGATGATTGTCCATATTGAAGACCGGGGATTTCTGTCGTTTGGCGCCGTGGGTGGCATTGACCCCTCGGTGATCGATGGCCAGCGGGTCAAGATCCATACGGCCAAGGGCCCGCTTCTCGGGGTTATCGGGCGCAAGCCGATCCATCTGATGGAGCCGGACGAGCGCGGCAAGCCGATGAAACTGCACGAGCTCTGGATCGATATCGGCGCCAAGAACCGCAAGGAAGCCGAAAAGCATGTTGCGATCGGCGACTATGTGACCATCGACGTGGGGATGGAACCGATGCTGAACAATCTGGTGGCGGGCCGCGGGTTTGATGACCGGGCCGGGGCATTTGTGGTGGTGGAGACGTTGCGGCGCCTGAAAGGCCGCAAGCTGAAGGTGGCCGTCTATGGCGTCACCAGCGTGCAGGAGGAGATCGGGCTGCGCGGGGCGCGCACGAGCGCCTACGGCATTGATCCGCATATCGGCATTGCCGTGGATGTCGGGTTTGCCTCGGATTACCCCGGCGGCGATCCCAAGCGCACCGGTGAATGCAAGCTCGGCAAGGGGCCGGCCCTGCACCGTGGGCCGAACATCAATCCCGTTCTCGCCCGCCTGATGGAGGCCTCGGCCAAGAAGCACAAGATTCCGTTCCAGATGACCGCCGAACCCGGCGCCACGGGCACCGATGCCAATGCGATGCAGGTGAACCGGTCAGGTGTGGCGGCGGCGCTGGTGAGCATCCCAAACCGCTACATGCACACCGCGGTCGAGGTGATCTCGCTGGAAGATCTGGAGAATTGCTCCAAACTTCTGGCGGATTTCATCGCCGAAATGGATCCCGGGCAGAAATTCATCCCGGGGATGTAGCGGGCTCGTGGCGGTACAGGTCCTCAAGCTTGTACTCGCCGTTTTCGAGTCCCAGCACCTTCGTGATGCTGGTGATCTTGCGTGACCCGTCCTTCAGGCGCGCCGTCTGCACGACGACATGAACGGCCGAGGCGACCTGTTCCCGTATGGCGGAGAGCGGAATCTCGATGCCGCTGAGCAGGGTGCAGGTTTCCAGCCGGGACAAACTGTCCCTGGCGCTGTTGGCATGGATGGTGGACATGCTGCCGTCATGGCCCGTATTCATGGCCTGCAGGAGATCCAGCGCCTCGCCCCCGCGGATTTCCCCCACCACGATCCGGTCCGGACGAAGCCGCAATACGGAGTGCAGGAGATCCCGGATGGTGACCTCGCCCTTGCCGTGCTCGTCCGGCTTGCGGGTTTCAAAATACGCCACATGGGTCTGTTGCAGCTGGAGTTCGCTGGCATCCTCCAGGACCAGGATGCGTTCGGTGGCAGGAATCAGGGCGCTCAACACATTCAGCACGGAGGTCTTTCCGGATGAGGTGGCGCCTGAAACGATAATGTTCCTGCCGGATTTCACGATGGTGTCGAGGAGTGCGGCTCCCTCTTTCGTGATACTGCCGAAATCGATCAACTGCTGAAGGGTCAGCTTTTCGCGCCGGAATTTGCGGATGGCCACCATGGTGCCCAGGCGCGACAGCGGCGGCATGACGGCGTGGACGCGGGAGCCGTCCGGCAGGCGGGCGTCGAGGCGCGGGTTGTCCTTGTCGAAATACCGGCCCATGCTGCGGGCGACATTCATGACCGCCGCCTGGAGCGCCTGTTCATTCGCAAAGGACGCCGGGGTTGGCGTGACTTTCCCCTTCTTCTCGATATAGATCTGGTGTGGCCCGTTAATCATGACTTCAGAGACGTCGTCGTCCATCAGATAGTCCTGAACCGGGGCGAAAAACAGGTACAGATACGAGGCGCCCTGCTTGGCTGGCGCAGTTTTGGGCGGTTTCGCCCCGGCGCCCGGTGCGGGACTGGCGGCCTTGGCCGGGGGGGGGGCGGCGGCGGGAGCCTTTGCGGCAGAGCCGGGAAGTCCCAGAATGGTAATGGCGTAGCCGTTGACCGATAGCCTGTCCCCGTTGAGGAGGGGACGCGGGGTGAGGCAGGGCTCGTCGTTAACCTTGAAATGGGCGGCGGGGGTCGAGTCATGGGGCTTGGCCTGGACGGCGCCGCCCGCCTCGCTCACCACCTCAACCGAAGGGGCGGATACCGCAAAAGGTTCCAGCGGCAGGGTGGCCTGGGAGGTGAACCCGATGGTCATGTTGGCGTTGTTGAACCGGTATGTTCTGGGCGCCTGTCCCGTCTGGTGAACTTCAAGCGTAATCATGAGATTCTCCCTGTCGCCGTCGAATTGTTAGTCTCTCGAAATAGTCGACTTATTTGCTTGCCGAACATCATTTATTTTCTATCCTAACCAATGACGGGTTATGAAACAAGAAAGGAGATATTGAAATGAAATCAAAGACGAGCAGGTCGGGCCAGGGAATGACGGAATATATCATCATCATTGCGGTTATTGCCATCGGGTGTATCCTGATTGCCGGGCTTTTCGGCAAACAGATCAAGGGCGTCTTCTCGCGGGAAGGGGCGGCGTTGGCAGGGGCTACCGACAAGGCGGCTTCAACCACTGCGGCCGCAGATCTCAAGACCGAGGCGGGCAAGCAGGCCGCCATGAATGACTTCGACAAGAATGCCGACAAGGGCAATCAGTAATCGTCGGACGAGTCCGGATGGTTAACCGGTAAAGGACGGGGGAGGGATGTCCTTCCCCTGCAACTATTTATTATCAGGATATTTCTATGAAAAACCGATTTCCCTTTGTTGTGGCGATTGTGATCGGGATACTGGCGATCTTCTCCATCTATTCCTATGTCAAGAAGGTCGACCGGGCCGCGCAAGCCAAGTTAAAGGGGCAGGCTGTGGTGGCCGCCCGCGCCAGTATTGAGGCGGGGGCCGAACTGACCCTGGAGATGGTGGCTGCGAAAGAGGTTCCTGAACAGTTTATTCCGGCCCAGGCCATCAAGGGCAGCGCCGAGGTGAAGCAGATTATCGGTCGCAAGACGAGGGTGGGGATCAAGGCGGGGCAGCTCATTCTGTGGTCTGATCTGGCTAGTGAGGCAAGGGGCGGCTTGTCCAGCGCCATTCCCGCAGGAGAAGGGGCTTTTTCGGTCTCGATCTCCAAGGGGGTGAAAGGCAACCTCATCCAGCCCGGGGATCATATTGACGTGATTGGCCTGTTTGCCCTCCCCAAGCCCAACCAGTCCGTTCCCGGCATGGCGGCCACCTGGAGGCAGGGGTCGGACATGGTGAACGTGGTTCTTCTGCAGAATGTCACGGTATTGGCCGTTGGCGACACGTTCGGCGGGGGCCCGCGCGGGAACAACGCCCAGTCGGGGGGCGAACTGACGCTCTCCCTGACGTTGCAGGAGGCGCAATTACTGATGTTTGCGGGCGCGCACGGGGAGTTGGGAGCGGTGTTGCGACGGGAAGGCGCGGTGGAGGTCAAGCCCCGGTCCGACTTGCCGAAGATCTCCTTTGAGGCGATTGACAAGATCGTCGGCGATTTGGATGAGCGGCGGGCGATGCGCCTCGTGGAAGTTCAAAAGGGATCCAGGGTGGAAACGGTTCCAGTCATGAATGCAACAGAAGGTCAAGGAGGGGGAAAATGAGAATTCGTCAAGCATTGATCGGGTGCGTCGGGCTGTCATTGGTCTTGTCCGCGGTTGTCCGCGCTGAAGAGTTGGTGGTGGTGAAGGGGGCGACCACCCGTGTTCAGGTCGCGGAAGGGGTTAAGCGTATCAGTGTCGCCAATCCGTCGGTCGCGGATGCCCGGCCTGATGGAGACGGGCACGCGGTATTGGTGGCGGGCGTGAAGGAGGGGTCGACGCAATTGCGGATCGAGCGCATGCAGGGAGCGGATCTTGCGTATACCGTTTCGGTGATTTCCGATCTTCAGGATCTGTTGTCCCAGATCAAGGAACTGCTTTCCGATGTGGAGGGCGTGGATGTCAAGGTGGTGGGATCCAAGATCGTGTTGAAGGGCAACGTGCTGACCAAGTCGGGATATGAAAAGGTCGCCAAGGTGGCGGAGGCCTACAGCGGGGTCATCCTGAACATGGCCAAACTGGATCGCACGGAAATGAGCAAGTACGTGGAAGCCGCCATATTGCGCGACATCGGCAGTGATTCCGTGACGGTTCGCGTCAATGAAGATACGGCGATCCTGGAAGGGATCGTCTACAGCGAGTCGGATGTGGCGCGGGCGGTGGAAATGGCCAAGCTGCGGGTTCCGGTGATCAAGAACCTGTTGCGGGTCCAGGAAGTGATGATCGAGACGGATGTGCACTTCGTGCAAATCGACACCTCGTCCGCCTCGGATATCGGCTACAATGTCCTGAAGAATGCCGGCGTGAACGCGGGGGCGAATCTTGAGGGCGGATCGGGCAAATCGCCGGTTTTCAGTTTCAATGTGAATGCGACCTTATCCGCCCGGATCAATGCCCTGGTGGGAAGCGGCAACGCCAAGATTCTGGCCCAGCCGCATTTGAGCACCAAGAGCGGCGGGGAGGGAACCTTCCATTCGGGGGGTTCGACGCACTTCTCCGCGCCGGGGATCAATGCCGCGA
>CAYOQM010000145.1:0-6837 GCA_964406065.1 uncultured Verrucomicrobiota bacterium | reverse complement strand
ACCGGGGCGGGTTCGGTTCAACCATCAGGTCCTTGGCCGTGACGGCCTTGTCCTGCAGGTAGCCGCTCCGCAAATCGCGGTCGTGGACGAAGCCCATGAACTTCCACTCGGTCAACGCCTCCGGCATGGTGAACTCCATCCGTACAATCCCTTCGGCATCGCTGACGAGATGCGGGAAGAAGAAGGCGGTCTCGTTGAGGTTTTGGCGCGCTTTTACCTTGCTTAAGTCAGGGCCGGATACCGGTGCGCCACTGTTCTTATCCTCGCCGGCTACTCCCCTTCCGTCACGATCCAGCTTCTTCACCTCATCAAACGCATCTTCTCCGGGGACGTCTTGCGCCTTTGCCGCCAACATTGGTGCGGGGGCCTCCATCGCCGTGATTTCGCGGCCGCCGCCGAAGCTGCGTGTGATTTTCTTTCCTCTCACTGCGCCGCTTCGTGATCTGCCCAGAAACTGATACTCCCAAAGGTTCTGGCTGATATCAGCGGGATAATGCCGATAGGTCAGTTCCGCCGAACGTGAATCCTGCGGCCAGCCACCGAGGAGGTGCTGGAAGCCTGCAATCCCGTTCTCGAATTGCGCCGAGGCAGTGCCGTACCCGTGGCGGAAAACATTCAAATCCTGAATCCAGTTGTGCGGCTGATACTGGTCGAGCGAGGCGTCGTAGAGCGTCGCCACCATCTCGGCCACAGCCTTCTTCGCATCGGGCCCGGTCACCACGGCGGTCCACGTCTCTTTCTTGCCGGGCTCGAGTTTCGAGGTGAAATGCTCCCATTTGACCGTGAACTTCTTATTCGACCATGGTACGTCAATGACCTTGTCCTGCAGGTAGGCCCGGTTTTCTCGCACATAGGTGACGCGGATCGTGAACCCGCCGCGCAGGTCCTCGGTGACGGCCTGCTCGATGACTTCCTGCGTCCGGCCTTCGCCCGTCCAGAAGGCGCGCAGCAGTTTGCCGTTGTGTTCCAGCTCGACGTAGGCCCGGCCGGCGTCATAGCCGGTACCCCAGAGCGCCAGGAAGTTCCCGCCGGGTTCGACCGACCACTTCAGCGCGGCAAAATGGTTTGCCAGACGCACGGGATACTTTGCTCCCTTGAGGTCCACCACCTGTAACGTCTGGCGCGCTGTTACAGTCTTGCCGAACCGGTCTTTCGTTTCCAGCATGGCCCGATAGATGCCGGCCTTGAGCGGTGTTTCGAGTTTCAGCTTGCCGCTTGCATCGGTCTTGAATGCCTGCTCCGCCACAACCTCCGCCAGTTCCCAGGAATCCGGGTTGGAAGGGTCGGCTTTCGGTTCAGTGGTCTTGGTCATCGCGTTCCTGAACCACCAGTAGTCGTAATCCATGTGTTGCAGTTCCGCCCGCACCACCTTTTCAGGCTGCTTGAGCGCATGGATCTTGACCGCACCTGCGGCCGGTTGCGGTTCACCGTCGAGTGTCGTTGTGGCAATGGCCCATTCGACGGGCTTGTCAGGTGTCTGCCATTCCTCGGCGGTGATCGTGGCGGAGAGTGCGGTGTAACCGGCCCGCACGCTCTGGCTGTCGGACCGCGTCTCGCCGGTGGTGTCGGTCACATCGGCATAGACGGTGTAGGTGAACGTCGGCTCGGTCCTTTCAAGCACCGCAAGGTCAGGCAGGGCGGTAAATTTCACCGTGAACGCGCCGTCGCTGGCGGTCGTGCTGGTGCCGTGGGCGATGTTCTGGCTGTCACCGCGATTGGGCGGCAGGCAATACCGGCCCCACCAGCACCAGCGGGGGAACTCGACATTGCGGACGACGCGCCACTTGACCTTCGCGCCGCCGATGGCTGCGCCGGTGTAGGCGGTGGCCTTGCCGGGCACGGTGATTTCCGCGCCGAGTTTGCCTGCGTCTTTCGGCTTCGCCAGTTCAACCTGGAACTTCGGCCGTTTGTATTCCTCGACGTTGAAGCTGGCGTAACCGTCAGGTCCGTTATCCACCTGCAGCATCATGCGGCCGGTGACGGTGCCGCCGGGCGCGCTGAAGCTGCCGGAGAACGAGCCGAAATCGTTGCATTTATGCTGTGCCTTGGCGATTTCCTTGCCGTTCGGATCACGGAAGCGGACGGTCAATGTCTGCCCGGCCAGGGTGGCATAATTGTTCTTCTCCGTGTCGACCCGGTAGCAGATGCCCTTATACTGGATGGTCTGTCCGGGGCGATAGAGCGAACAGTCGGTAAAGAAGACGGTATTTTGTGACGGCATCGATTTTCCCGACCGGCCCAGCCAGAACTCGTTGTCGCTGGAAACGGACTGGCCGTTCTTTTGCGCGAACAGGAGCAGTTGGCGGTTACCGCCCACGAGTCGGAACATTCCATTCGCATCCGTCGTGGTTTCCGGGCCGGCCTGGAGTTTGCCTTCCCGGTCGCGTGACCATGACCGCACTTTCGCGTCCTGCACCGGCTCGCCCGTGAGGGCCTTGAGCACGAACCCGTCAAGCGCGCCTTCCGAATGCCGTTGCCTGACAACGAGGGCCAACTCGCTGACCCAGACGAACGCCGCCGAGACTTGATTGTTGGACTTACTGAATGATGCGTCGTGGCTGGCGAGGATCAAATAGAAGCCCGGCTTGAGGTCCTTCGGCACGCCGACCTTCTCCGTGCGGTCACGGTAGTCCGAGGTGGGCGGCAGCGTGGCATCCCATGAAGCAGACGGCGGTAGGGCGAGGAGCTTGGCGGTGAACTTCTCATCCCAAATGTTGTAGCTGAACCCCCAACGTTGATGGGCGAGGAAGGCGTCAAAGTTGTATGGTACGGCGCGGAAAAAGGCCTTGGTCAGGTTTTTGTAGGTGACGTTGATAGTGGGACAGGCGTCTCGCCTGTCTCCTTTCCCATTGGATTGGACAGGCGGGACGCCTGTCCCACTAAAGCCATTCCAGACCCGCTCGGTGTTGATGCTGACATTCCTGGCCTCGATCTGCTGGACAAGGTTGTAGCACTGCACGCCTCCGTAGCTCTTCGGGAACGCGTCCGCCCCGCGCCTGGCCAGCTTGTGCGCCTCGACCAGTTCGTTCTCCGACTGGAGCACGGTGGCCCATGCGAATAGGGCCCGGGCGCTGATCTCATGGTGGGGCCACTCGTCAACAAACCGGCTGAGCGCGGCCTTGTACTTGTCGTTCACATCCGCGCCGACGGCCTGGTTCCTGCCGAATTCCAGCCGCAGGAGATCGGCATCAATGAACGCGGTCCTATTGGTGTCGTTCTGGTGGAAGGCGAGGAGGTTCTGGTAGAGCTTGATGGCCTTGAGTTTTGGGGAATCGGGGTCGGCAGCCTCGGGTGCCCATTTCAGGAAATCGCCGACCGGCGCGAACACGGGGCTGTCCGCGGCGATCTCGAACTCGTCCTCGGCCTTGGCCGCGCCCTGTTCCCCGGCCTGGTAGAACTGCAGGGCCTCGTGGGCGAGGAAATCGAAGAGGGTGGGACGGTAGTGGTCTGGCACGCTGCCCTTTTCGAGCAAGTCGTCGTACTGGGCGACGGGGGTGGCTTTCAGGACTTTCCCGTTGGCGAGCGCGGTTGTGAAATGCGTGTCGACCTCTGCGAGGAGGCGAGGCAGGTCCCAGGTGGTGAAATCCTTGCCGGGCTCCTTGGTGGTCTGCGTGCGTTGCTGGAACCGCCAGCGGTTCTGCTGGAAGTAATGCCAGTACCAGTCGGCGAGGATCGCCTGCATCAGCGGCTTCATTTCCGCCGGGGCCTTTTCCAGCTCCGCCTGGAGCCGGGTAATTTTCTCTTCCGGCTTGTTTCCTTCAATATTGCCCTCGAACGCGATTTTCGTGCAGATCGCCTTGATCGCTTCCGCGTATTTCTTGTTCTGTAGCGCGTCAACGATAATGGGTTTGAGTTCCTCGATGGCGGTCTTGGGGAGCCCCTTGTCGCGGGCCTCATAGACCTTCTGCCAACTCATTGCGGACGCGGTGGTCACCACCGCCGCGATGGCCGTTACGACGGCTGCGGTTTTCAGTTTGCTGATAAACATGGTCTGTATCGCTCCTTTCGCCAATGCCACTACATTTGCGGACAGTCCGACAGCTGCCGTCCCGCCCGTGATCCACAACATTGCTCCCTTGGCCGTCGCCGTGCCCAGGTCCGGAGGAACCGACGCGGCGACAGAACTGGTGCTGGTCGCCAGCCATGCGACCAGGGCCGGCACGCTGACCGTGACCCCGCGCCGAACCAACCGGTTCCGTAATTGTTCCCGGGCGCGGTTCAGCCACACACGCAGGGTGCCCTCCCTGCAATTCAAGGCGGCCGCCGCGTGCTCCAGACTCCGGCCCTCCAGATGGACCATCACCAGCGGACGGCGGTATTTCGCGGGCAGGGCGTCAAGTTCGTGATCCAACCACTCCCGGAGTGCGGCGAGGGTTTCCGGTGTTGCCGTTTCTTCGGCGGCATCCTGTTGCATCATGGCGGCCTCCTGTTCCCGGCGGAGCCGGCGAGCGCGGGCGGTTCGTTCATTGCGGGCGGTACACAGGGCCACATGGTGCAACCAGCCCCCCAGCGCCCGTTCCCGTCCGAGCGAACCGGCCTTGCGTGCCAGGGCAAGGAACACGGCCTGTGCGGCATCCTGCGCGGCATGGGGGTCGTCCAATACGCGCTGGCACACGCCCAGCACCATCGGCAGGTGGCGCCTCACCAGTTCAGTGAACGCCGCCTGCGACCGCTGTCCGGCAAATTCCGCCAGCAGGTCCGCTTCATCAACTAGGGTGTGATCCTTGGGCATTTGACACGCGATATATCCCTCTATATCAAGATCCCCGCACCGCCGACAGATTTGTTACAAGAAAATAGCAGGACGGGTGCCAGAGCGCCACCCTCACCGGAGGGAGGGATATCACCGCGGTAAACCAGCCTGAAAGGGGCCGTTTAGTCCGTTACTGATGTCACAGCGGACTTTGCCTTCTGGTGATGTCGCGGATGAAGGCCGTTTCCGCAGGGTCATACGGCTTCCCGTCCATGCGGAAGATATCGTGAAACCACAACTCCGGTTCCGGAATCGGGTCGCCGGGCTGGAGCGCCGAGCCCTTCGCTTGTAAGGCTTCGAGGTCTCCGACGGTCTTCCAATTCCAATGGGTTCCCGTCTTACCCATGACCAGACCCCAGTTGTAGCAACCGATATTGTATTTCCTGAAGACCGGCAGGCACTGCTGGAATGTGGATCCGGATTCCCTCGCCATATATTCCGTACAAAGGATCGGTCTTCCGGGGAACCGTTGCCTAAGCTCGAGAACGACCTGTTCCAGTCCCCCGGCAGGGCTGTAATTGTGGAAGGTGATCACATCCGACTGCGCGCCGTTCAGTTCAATGACCCGCTTGCCACACGCGCCATCAAGGCAGGCGGTGAGCGGTTGCGTCACGCGAACTTCACGGGCCCACTGCCAGGCGGCCGTCAGCAATTCCAGCGACTTCTCGTCATTGCCGGACTGACCGGGCTCGTTGTAGAGATCCCACAACAGGATCCTTTCGTCGGACGCGAACCGGGACAGGACGCCGGTCACATAGTCCCGCAGCCGGGTCTTTTCATTTTCCGCCACCGTGCCATCGTGGAATTGCAGGACGAGGTTCCGTCCGGGGCTCTGTTTCCATCCGGAGTTGTGCACCCCCGGCACCGGCAGCGGCTGCAGTCCGAGCACCGGATCCGGCCGGTGGCAATCGTCAAACAATACGAACATCACCTTCATGCCGTGGCGGGCGGCAAGGGAAAGAAAATGCTCGAGTCGCCTGGAGGATCCCATGGAATCCTGATGCCACACCAGGTCATGCAGAAACACCCGGAGGGTATTGAATCCGAGGCCTTCCGCCCAATCCAGTTCACGGTCGATGGTGGCCGGGTCGTAGGTTTCCGCCTGCCACATTTCCAACTGGTTGATCGCCGTGCTCGGGATGAAGTTGCATCCAACCCACCACGGGTTCGCCTGATACCACTGATCTGCCTGTTCCACAGTCCAATGTTTCATATATTTTACTTTTCCTTACGCCTGTTTCCTGACCGGGTACCGGAAACGTGTCGGCATCAGCATTGCGAGAACCCACAGCCGTGGCACTTGGCGCAACCCTCCTCGAAGATGATCGCCCCGCCACATTCGGGACAGCGGATCTTGAATTCATTGAGTTCCGAGCCATTCGATGACTCAAGCGTCGGACTATGCTCGGCTTTGGTGCCCCGCCCTATCCCGGAGAGGTCAGACTTCCCCAGCAGAAGCGAATGAAGGCCGTCAACGGCCTTGGCACGCTGATATTTCTGAATCGCCTTGGCCAGACCGTCGGCCAGGGATGCGATCCGGCCGTCCTTGGTGGGGACGGACAGGCTGGAACCAATGCCGTCCAATTGCGACACGATGTCGTTCAGGGAGCCATTGACACGCAGGTAGAGGGAAATCAGGCGGCACATGGCCTCCAGATCGGAACAGGCGATGTCACCCCCCTTCCCCAACTGGGCAAAAATTTCGAATTCCCGCTGGGAAACGGGGTCGACCACGATCTTGATGTGCATGTTCCCGAAGGGCGTTACCTGCTTGAGGCGGATGGCCGACATGATCTCCGGCAAGGGCATTGGCCGGATCGGCTTCCGGGTCGAGTCCTCATTCATCTCCGGCGCCTTCTTATCGGCTAGCGCCATGGGCTGATTCTGACGGCACCCGTCACGATAGACGGTCACCCCCTTGCATCGGTGTTCATAGGCCAGGAGATATATCTTGCGGACCTCCTCCACGGTTGCATTGTGCGGGAAGTTGATCGTCTTGGAGATCGAGGCATCGCAATGTTTCTGGAACGCCGCCTGCATGCGAATGTGCCACTCGGGGGCAATATCATGGGCGGTACAAAAGA
>CAYOQM010000144.1:864-6846 GCA_964406065.1 uncultured Verrucomicrobiota bacterium | reverse complement strand
TCTTCACCGCGGAAAAACGTTGTTTGACCAGCGTCACTAAGGCATCGCCCTGCATGCCCGGCAGTTGCCAATCGGTCAGCAGCAAGTGAAAGCCGTTGTGCTCGAGGTGATAGACGGCATCTTCGGCATGCTCTACCGCGGTAACATTATAGCCACACATCGAAATCGTCATCATGTAGATGGCGCGCAAATCGGAATCGTCCTCCACCAATAAGATACGTGTCTGCTCACGCATGTGATACCTCCGTCGGCAACAGTCAAAGCACCCAGCACGAAATGCCCAACACGTCACCATGTATGCCATTCGTTTGCATCGGTTTACGCCCCACCACGAAGTGTTGGGGGAAGACACTCCCATTGGTCCATGCACACATAGCTCACTTCGGGGTATCCTCTGCAGGGAGCACAGGATGCCAGACGAATCAACAGCACCAAAATACCCAATCCTTGATGAGATCGAGGTGCCTGAGCCGGTGATCGCGAACTGGCAGATCACGGTGGACCTGCTGGCGGAGATCGCGGGGGTGCCGGCGGCGCTGATTATGCGGGTGCATGCGCACGACATCGAAGTCTTCGTCGCCAGCCACAGCCCCGGCAACGTCTACCATCCCGGCGAAACAGCGCCGCTGGACACGGGGCTCTACTGCGAAACCGTGATGAGCACCCGGTGCGAGTTGCTGGTTCCCAATGCCTTGAAAGACCCGGAGTGGGATCACAATCCGGACATCACGCTGAACATGATTTCCTACTGCGGGCTTCCCCTCACCTGGCCGAACGGCGAGTTGTTCGGCACCATCTGCATATTGGATAAACAGGAAAACGCTTACTCCCCGCTGACGCATCATCTGCTGGAGCGCTTTCGCGACAGTATTCAATTCAGCCTTGACAGCATCTACCATACCGCAATGGAGCGCAAACAACGGGTGCAAGCGGAAGACGCGGTGAAATCGGTTCAGACCCAGGCCCAGCTGTATCTCGATCTCGTCAGCATCATCATTGTCGCCATTGATGTCGACCAACGGGTGACGCTCATCAATCCGAAAGGCGCGGAACTACTCGGGTACCCACAAGATGAGATTATCGGGATGAACTGGTTTGAGACGTTCGTACCGGAACGCTTGCGCGCACAAGTGACGGCCGGGTCACGCCAATTACTGGCCGGAGAGATTGCCCTGGTCGAATACTTTGACAATCCTGTGATCACCCGGTCCGGCGAAGAACGCATGATCGCCTGGCATAACACCGTGTTGCGGGACGATGCCGGCAATATCACCGGCACGTTAAGCGCCGGAGACGATATCACCGACCGGCGGCACGCCGAAGACGCACTGCAAGACACTGTCGCGCGTTTACGCACGGTATTGGAAACGTTACCCATTGGCGTGCTCATCCTCGATACGCACGGGCAGATTGTGCAGTCGAATGGGCATGCGGAACGCATCTATAGCGGTGCCGCATCATTGCCTGAGCCCCTACAGGAATATCGTCAGGGACGGGTCTGGTGGACGGCGACCGGACAAACGGTGGAGGATGACGATTGGCCGTCAGCCCAGGCCTTGCGGCAAGGGGCAGTGGTGACCGATCAGGAGATTGATGTTCTGCGTGTTGACGGTGGGTGTGCCAACACACTGGAGACGGCCGCCCCCTTGCGGGATGCCCAGGGGAAGATTACGGGCGCCGTGGTGGTGGTGCAGGACATAACCGGGCGCAAGCTGGCCGAAGATGCGCTGCGCGCCTCTGAAGCGAACTATCGCGCGCTGTTCGACAGCATGATGGATGCCTTCGTGAAAGTAGACATGACCGGACGCATCATCGAGTATAACCCCGCGTATCAATCCTTACTCGGGTATTCGACGGAAGAATTACGTCACTTGTCATATCTGGAGGTGACACCGGAGCGCTGGCGCGCCGAGGAAGCACGCTTGGTGGTGGAACAGGTGTTGGCCCAGGGGTATTCCGAGGTGTATGAGAAGGAGTATCGACGGAAAGATGGCACGGTCGTACCCGTCGAATTGCGCACCTTCCTGCTCCGCGACGCCAACGGGCAACCGAGTGCGATGTGGGCCATCGTGCGTGACATCACCGAACGCAAGCAGGCCGAAGCGGTGTTGCAGTTGCGCGATGCCATGCTCGATGCATTCTTTGCGAATTCACCAGGCATCCTGAACTTGGATGACGATGAGTTGCGATACTTGAAGACGGATTCCCTGACGCCGACGTATTTTGGACTGGATCGACACACCATTATCGGCATGTCGGTGCAGGACCTGGCGCCAGACTTTATCCATGAGTATGGTGCCTTGTTGCACCGGGTACTGGAGACCGGCGCCTCAATCTCCAATATCGAGGTGCATACGCCGGTATCGGGTCGGCCCGGCGAGATGACCTATTGGCTCGCATCCTATTTCCCTGTTCCGCTGCCGAATGGCAAACGCGGCCTTGGTGTGATGGGGGTCGAGATAACTGACCGCAAACAGATGGAACAGACCTTGCAAGAGAACCAACGCCAATTGAGTGAACGCAACCAGCAGTTAGAAGGCTTATTTGCGTCCGCGCCGGCGGGGATGGCGTTGTTTGCAGCGGCCTATCCGTATCAAGTGCTTGTCCACAATCGCGTGTATCAGGAATTCTGGGCAGAGCCATTTCACTCGCAGGGGATGGTGGGCAAGTATATCACGGACTATGCGCCACTGGCGGAAGAAAGCGGGATCTTTGCGGTCTTTCGGGACGTGGCGGCCACGGGACAAGCGAAAACGCTGTATGATTTTCTGTATGAGGGATTGCCGCGTGGGAAAACCTGGTGGAATTGGAGCCTGACGCCGGTGTATCAGGATGGGCAGTTAGTCGCGTTTGCCCATATGTTGATCGAGGTGACACCACAGTTTCAAGCCCGGCAAGCGCTGGAAGCGGAAATCGTTGAACGCCAACGCGCGGAAGATGCGGTACGCACACTCAATGCCGAATTGGAACAACGCGTGCGTGAGCGCACCGCTGAACTGGAAGAAGGCCGTCGAATCCTGGAGGCGCTGATGACCTACATTCCGGAGGGCATCACGATTGCGGATGCACCGGATGTGATGATCCGCATGGTCAGTCAATACGGTCAGGCACTTACCGGAAAACCCCATGAAGTATTAGAAGGCATCCCCTCGGAAGAACATGTCGAAGTATGGGATCTCTTCAAAGCGGATGGCCTCACCCGGCCTGCTGGGGATGAATTACCGCTGACCCGCGCCGTCAAACAGGGTGAAGTGGTGAATGATGAGGTGTGGGTGCTGCGCCAACCGAGCGGGCATGAAATCACCATTCTCTGCAATGCCGGCCCCATTCGCGACCAGCACGACAACATCGTCGGTGGCATCATCGCCTGGCGCGATGTGACGGAACGCATTCGCGCGGAGGATGAGCTCAAACGGGTGACGTCCTCGTTGCAACAACAGACCGCGCTACTCGAAGCCGCCAACAAGGAAATGGAGGCCTTTACGTATTCCGTCTCCCACGACCTGCGCGCGCCGTTGCGGGCGGTGGATGGCTTCAGTAAAGCCATCCTCGAAGATTATACCGACAAACTCGACGAGGAAGGCCGAGAAGACTTGGGCTTTATCCGCGCAGGCGCGCAGCAGATGGGCAAACTTATAGACGACATGCTGCGGCTCTCGCGGGTCGGACGGGCGGAGATGCGCGTGGAGCTGGTCGATGTGAGCGCGCTGGTACGCGCCATTGCCGACGACCTGCAACGCCAGGACCCCGTCCGGCAGGTGGCCTGGCAGATCACGCCGGGCCTAAGCGCCTGGGGCGACCAATCGCTGTTACAAATCATGCTGGAAAATCTCCTCAGCAATGCTTGGAAATTCACCGGCAAAAGCACGACGGCGCAGATCGCATTCTTCGCGACGACTCAGGATGGCGACACCGTCTACGCCATTCGCGATAACGGCGCTGGCTTCGACATGGCCTATGTCAACAAATTGTTTGCCCCTTTTCAACGTTTACATACCGCTGAGGAATTCCCCGGCACTGGCATTGGGCTGGCCATCGTGCAGCGCATCATCGCTCGCCACGGCGGACGTGTCTGGGCGGAGGGGGCGGTGAATCAAGGGGCAACCCTCTACTTTACGCTCCCGGCTCGGAAGGAGGAGTGATGCATGACCTGAAACTCCCAGTCATCCTGCTGGTGGAAGATAATCCCGCCGACATCAAATTAACCGAGCGGGCCTTGACGAAAAGCAACGTCGCCAATCGCCTCGTTATCGCGCATGACGGTCAGGAGGCGTTGGATTACCTGTTCGGGCAAGGCCAATACACCGGACGTGACTTACGCCAGATGCCAGCCCTGGTTTTGCTGGATTTGAAGCTCCCCAAGGTTGATGGCCTGGAGGTGCTGCGCGGTATCCGCGCGGACGACCGCACGCGCTATCTCCCGGTCGTGATCCTCACATCGTCGCTCGAGCAACAGGACGTGGTCAACAGCTACCACCTTGGCGCCAACAGCTATATTCGCAAACCAGTGGATTTCGACCAGTTCGTCGCCGCCGCCCAGCAGTTGGGGGTCTATTGGCTCGTGCTGAATGAATTGCCGCTCTGCCCGGAAGGATAAGGGAATGGCCGACCCAATACGCGTGTTGATCGTCGAAGATGCCGAACCGGATGCGCGCTTAATGGTGCGCGAGTTGCGCCGTGCCGACTATGAGCCAACCTGGGAGCGCGTAGAGACCCCCGAGGCCATGCGCGCGGCACTGGAACGGCAACCGTGGGATGTCATCCTCTCGGACTATAAAATGCCGCATTTCAGCGGACCGGCGGCATTAGCTTTACTTCAGGAAATGGACCTTGATCTCCCGTTCATCATCGTCTCCGGCACGATTGGGGAAGAAACCGCGGTGGACGCCATGCACGCCGGCGCCCACGATTACCTGCTAAAAAACAATCTGGCACGCCTTGGCCCGTCCATTGCGCGGGAAATGCGCGAGGCGGAGGTGCGGTGTGCCCGCCGGCAGGCCGAAGCTGATTTACAGCTATTGAATCGTGGACTCCGCGTCTTATCTTCCGTGAATCAGGCGATGTTGCGCGCCACTGCCGAGGAGGCGTTACTGCAACAGGTGTGCGACATCGCCGTGCACGAAGGCGGCTACCAGATGGTCTGGGTGGGGTTCGCCCAGAACGATCCGGAGAAAACCGTCTGTCCGGTTTGCTCCGCCGGGCATGACGAGAATTACCTGAAGACGATACAGATGTCCTGGGATGCCGCGCAAGCTGCGGGACGCGGGCCAACCGGCACGGCGATTCGCACCGGCCAACCCGCCTTCGCGCGCGATATCACCGAGGCGCCGGATTATGCGCCCTGGCGGGAGGAAGCCCTCAAACGCGGGTATCGCTCCTCGGTCTCCCTGCCGCTGGTCATCAACAACCGCGTGATCGGCGCGCTGAACCTGTATGGTCCGCAACCGGATGCCTTTCCTCCTGACGAGGTGACGCTGTTGACAGAATTGGCCGATAACCTGGCATTCGGCATCAACGCCTTACGGACACGCGCACAGCGAGAGCAAACCGAACAGGCGTTGCAGGAGAGCGAAGCACGCCTGCGCACGGTATTGGCAACCCTCCCCGTGGGAGTATTCATCATCGAGGCCGATGGACGCATCATCGAAACCAATGAGATGGTAAATCGTATCTGGGGTGGTACGGCGCCGTTCTCCGCAAATATCAAGGAGTATCAGGTCTATCGTGGCCGGTGGGTGAACACCGGGAAACCAGTGCGCCCGGATGAGTGGGCGGCGGCGCGCGCCGTCACATCAGGTGAATCCAGCATGGGGGACGTTATCGACATTGAGCGCTTTGACGGCGTGGGCGCTACCATCATTAATTCTGCGGTACCGTTGCGCGATCACGAAGGACGGATCATGGGTGCGATGGTCGCGATACAAGATATCAGCGAATTGCGTCAGACCCAGCAGACATTGGAACGTGAGCGTGCATTTTATC
>CAYOQM010000144.1:0-854 GCA_964406065.1 uncultured Verrucomicrobiota bacterium | reverse complement strand
CGACCTGGACTACGACCCGGGAGACGAGCCGTTCGACCAGTTGGCCAGTGCTGCTGTTCCCGTGTAATTGGCAACATCGATGTCAATCGTGTCGCCATCCGTAACAACTCCGGCCAGGTACAGTGCGTTGGGTGAGGTGTATTGGGTCTCGCCGGAGGAACTCCTTGGGAAATCCGATGCTGACTTCAACCCAAACCTCGACGAAGTCGCCTGGTTCCACCACGACGATCAGGAAGTGATTCGTACCCGTGAGACCAAGTATATCCCGGAAGAAAAGGTCACCGACAGTGCGGGGCGCGTGCGCTGGTTGGAAACCGTCAAAGTACCCCTGATTAACCCCGACGGTTCCTGCACGTCCTTGCTGCTGGCCTCCACGTATATTACCAGGCGGAAAAAGGCCGAGGATGACGCAGAACGCGAACGCGAGTTTTTGGCAACAGGGATTGACATACTGCCGATCCCGATTTTGTTCATCGCCCCTGACCGCGAAATCATTCGCGCGAACCGTGCCAGTCACGAGATACTCGCGGTCCTCCAGCATCAACGCTGGCGTGGGCTGCCCTTGTTGTCACCGGATGCCCGCACCGAGATTCCCGAAGAACAGCGCCCCACGGCCCGTGCGTTGCGCGGTGAGCGGGTGACCGCTGTTGAAGCGCTGGCACAGGTGGCATCAGGCGGTGAATTGCCGGTACTCATGTATGCCAGCCCGATCTACGAGGAGGAACGGTTGGTTGCCGCTGTCATCGCCATCCAGGATATCACCGCCTTGAAGGAAGCCGACCGGGCGAAAAACCAGTTCCTGAATGTCATCTCCCATGAGATGCGCACGCCGTTGACGGCCATTCTCGGGTGGG
>CAYOQM010000143.1:0-6850 GCA_964406065.1 uncultured Verrucomicrobiota bacterium | reverse complement strand
CGAACGGCGTTAAACTGTATAATCTGATCCAGATTGCCCATAATGTCACCGTGGGCGAGGATACGGCGATGGCCGCGCAGGTTGGCGTTTCTGGCAGCGCGCATATCGGGTGCCGTGTTCAGCTTGGGGGGCAGGTCGGCGTGGCAGGCCACCTCAAGATTGGTGATGATGCGGTGGTTATGGCGCAGTCCGGTGTGACGAAGGACATCTCTCCCGCAACCATTATGTTCGGGACTCCGGCGGTTCCAGCCCTTGAGGCGAAGAAGCTTCATGCCCACACCATGAGGCTTCCGGACTTGAAGCGCAAAGTGGCGGCCATGGAGGCGACGATCAATGCGTTGGAGGGTAAATCGTGAAGATATTTCTGACGGGCGGTGCAGGCTACATCGGCAGTGTGACCACGGAGATGCTTCTGGACGGAGGGCACGAGGTCATCGTGTTCGATAATCTGGAGCGTGGGCATAAGGCTGCGGTGGATAAGCGGGCTAAACTGGTAAAGGGGGATTTGCGAGATGCAGCCCAGATCCAGCGTGCGATGAAAACGGCGAGGCCCGACGCTGTCATGCACTTTGCCGCCTACGCGCTGGTAGGGGAGTCCATGAACGAGCCCGGCATGTATTTTGCCAATAACACCACCGGCGCCACGAACCTGGTTGAGGCCATGATACACAACGACGTGCAGAGGATTGTGTTCTCGTCCACCTGCGCCACCTACGGATTCCCGGATCGCGTGCCCATTACCGAGGATACGCCCCAGCGACCGGTGAATCCCTACGGGGAGTCAAAACTGATGTTCGAAAAGGTGCTGGCCTGGTACCAGAAGATTTACGGCCTTGAGCCGGTATTCCTGCGGTATTTCAATGCCTGTGGCGCGACATCCAAGTTCGGCGAGGATCATGAGCCGGAAACCCACCTGATTCCCAACGTGATCCGGGTGGCCTTGAAGCAGCAGCCGCATATCAATATCTTCGGAACGGATTACAATACCCCCGATGGGACGTGCATCCGCGACTATATCCATATTGTCGACCTGGGTCGTGCCCATATCCTGGCGCTTACCGGCAAGCACACGGGACCGTTCAATCTGGGAACCGGAAATGGATTCTCCGTGCGCGAGGTGATCGATATGGTTCGCAAGGTGACGAAGCGGAACATTCCCGAAGTGGTATCTCCGCGGCGTGCCGGGGATCCGGATCGCCTGGTGGCGTCCGCCGAAAAAGCGAGGAAGAGGCTCAAGTGGGTACCCAAATGTTCGAACCTGGAAACGATCGTGGAGAGCGCCTGGGCCTGGCATCAGGCTCACCCTGAGGGATATAGGAAATAATAACCGTCCCGCGTGAGGCACGCGGCACCGAAAAGGAGTCGTCAGATGACCAAGGAAAAAACGAAGACAACCGAGAGTGCGGGCAATTCCGCCCTGAACGCCGTGCTGGCCCAGATCCAGAAGGAATTCGGTGATGGCGCGATCATGCGCATGGGCGAGGCGGAAGGACGCAAGGAGATCGCGGTGGTGTCCACCGGGGCTTTGTCGCTTGACTTGGCTCTGGGGGTGGGCGGATTGCCGCGGGGCCGCGTGGTCGAGATCTTCGGCCCGGAATCATCGGGAAAAACGACGCTGACTCTGCATGTCATTGCCAATGCCCAGAAGAACGGAGGGCTGGCGGCTTTCATCGATACCGAGCATGCGATGGATCCCGTATATGCCCGGAAAATCGGCGTGAATCTGGACGATCTCCTGGTCTCACAGCCTTCCTCGGGCGAGGAGGCGTTGAGCATTTGCGAAACGCTGGTGCGCAGCAATGCGCTGGATGTCGTGGTGGTTGACTCCGTGGCCGCTCTGGCGCCCAAGGCCGAGCTGGATGGGGAAATCGGGGATGCCCATGTTGGTCTTCAGGCCCGCTTGATGTCGCAGGCCATGCGCAAACTGACGGCGGCAATATCGACCTCGAAGACCCTCTGCATCTTTACCAACCAGATCCGCGAAAAGATCGGCGTGATGTTCGGCAGTCCTGAAACCACGCCCGGCGGGCGGGCCTTGAAGTTCTATTCCTCCGTGCGATTGGATATCCGGCGTATTGCGGCCATCAAGGATGCGGCCGGCAAAGTGATGGGCAACCGTACCCGCGTGAAGGTTGTTAAAAACAAGGTGGCGCCCCCGTTTGTGGAAGCCGAATTCGATATCCTGTTTGCCCGCGGAATTTGGTGGACCGGGTCGGTCATGGATAGTGCCATCGAGCACGGGTTGGTCGAGAAACGAGGGTCATGGTTATCGTTCGACGGTGCCCAGTTGGGTCAGGGGCGCGAGGCCGCCGCCGAGCAGCTTGCCAAGGATCCCGAGCTGGAGAAAAAACTAATCGAGAAGATCAAGGAAAAGGTGGGGACGGCAGCGCATTCATGAGTTTGCTAGCCTCCTATTCCGATCCTGCCGATGCGGCGCTCGCGTTGGATGCATTGAAACGGGCGCAGGTGGCTCATGAATCCAGACCCGGGGATGAAAACGGGTTGGAGTTTGTGGAAATCCATGTTGCCGATGCGGATTTCGACAGGGCCTGCGTGGTGATCGAGCAGCATGACGAGGAAATCATGAAGGTGCGTCAGGCGGAGCATCGGCGGAATTCGGGATGCCCCACTTGCGGGGCTCCTGAACTGAAGGTGCGCTCCGACATCGACTGCAGTGGCTCCATTACCGGGATTACCTGTATACAGGAGTGTTTGAAATGCGGACGCCTGATTCCCCGGTGAGTAGGGTTGCCGAGATTGAGCGTAATCGCGGCGCCCAGCCGATGGTCCGTCTCATGGCGGAGCACGGGCTCAGGGCGCAGGATCTGGTTGCCGCTTCCCGTGAACTCATCACCCACAAGATGGTGGCACGTGCCGGCAAGGGTCGCTGGCTTACGCCCCATGTCCGGATCAAGATTCGCAATGCCCTCAATGCCGCAACCGGCAAGGATTACGCCCTGGCGGATCTATTTAACTATCAGGACTGATCCGAATTGTTGAGTCGGTTTGGCTGTGATAGCATGCCTCCCCATGAATGCAAAAGATCTTGAAGAAGTGCTGGTGGTTGATCGAAGTCTGGTTGAACGGCTGGGGACTTTCCAGGGACTTAACCTCGACACGGGGCGGTACCTGCCTGAATTGCTGAATCCAAGGAATTATCGGTTTGTTGCCCGGTACAAGGCGGAGGAGGATGATTCCTTAAAGCAACTGATTCCCTATTTTCTCATTTTCCACGATGCGCGTGTCTGGTGTTATGTGCGAGGCAAGAAATCGGGAGAGGGGCGGTTGGTGGCAAAGGCTTCGATCGGGATCGGCGGGCATATCAACCATCTGGATGAAAACCTGTTCGAGGACGTCTACAGCCGTGCGGCGGTTCGCGAACTGGAAGAGGAAGTGATTCTGCCCCGGGGGTATACGCATAAAATTGTGGGGTTGCTCAATGATGACCTGACGCCCGTGGGACGGGTTCACCTCGGCGTCATTCATGTCCTGAAAGTAGCGGCTCCCGAGGTGAAGAAACGGGAGGATGTGATTACGGAATCCAGCTTCAAGACCCTGCCTGAACTGAAGGCAATGTATGATCGCCTGGAAACCTGGTCGCAGATCTGTCTGGACCGGATGGACGGGATTCTGGCGTCCGCCTGATTACTTGAGGCAGCCTGCTCGCTTCAGGTTCTCGGTGATCCGGCTGGCCACGGGCTCATCGATGATCCGGAATTCCTGTCCTGTGACCCGCTCATAGGCCTGGATATAGCGTTTGGCCGCTTCGATGCGCACATCATCGGGAAGTGCGGGAGGGATTCCCTCACCCCTGAATCCCTGCGATACGAGCCACTCGCGGACATATTCCTTGTCGATTTTCTGCTGGTCCTGGCCGTTCTTGAAAAGCTCCTCGTAGGTCTCCGCGATCCAATAGCGGGAGGAGTCGGGAGTGTGGATTTCGTCTGAGACCACAAGCTTTCCATCCCGCCGTCCGATCTCATACTTGGTGTCGACGAGAATCAGTCCCTGGGATGCGGCATGGTTGACCCCGGCAGTGAACAGCTTGTGACAAATGATGGCGGCCTCATCGAACGTGGCGGCATCGATCAACCCCTCCTGGATGGCTTCCTCTCGGGAAATGGGGCGGTCGTGTTTCTCATGCTTGGTGGTGGGGGTTAAAATTGCATGGTCTAATTTCTGGTCTTTCTTCAGCCCTTCCGGAAGTGTGTTTCCGCAAAAGAAGCGCACTCCCCGTTCATAATTATACCAGGCGGAAGTCTTGGTGACGCCGGTGATGTAGCCCCGGACGATGAACTCCAGCGGCAGTTGCTCGCATTCCTGAACAACCATAACATTCGGATCAGGGATGGAGATGACGTGGTTGGGGACGATGTCTTTGGTCTTTTCAAACCAGAAGGCGGCGAGTTGATTCAGAACCTGTCCCTTGAAGGGGATGGTGCCGATGATACAGTCGAATGCGGACACGCGATCGGTGGTGATGAGAACGCGGAGATCCTTCTGGATATAGCTTTCGCGTACCTTCCCCTGGTGGCGTTCTCCCAGTCCGGGGAAGTTGGTCTCATTCAGGGTGTTTCGCAGTTCGGCCTTGATGCGGTCTTCAGATATCATGATGTCTCCTCTTGAATGATGATCAACTTTACGACAACAGCGTCAGTAGCGCTGGCATCGTCCGCCACCCGCGTTGCATTTGGAAATGACCGAGGTGGCGTGTACATAGGGCCCTGATCTCGGAGGATAGTGCCTGTCGTTTGCGGGGGAGTGTGGTGGCGCCAAGGATGAGGGAGGAGGTGATGGCCAGGCCTTTGAGGCCAAGGAACCCCTGCCCGGAGGTGGCGTCCCATACATCTGAAAAGGTGGCCAGGACAATGCGGACACGTTCGAACAGAATCATTTCCATGCCGGCGTCGCTGGGGGTGATCAAATGCCGGAGATCCAGCACCCATACGGTTTCATGCCCGCAGGCGGTCCAGCGGGCCGGATAGATGATGCGGTTACCAAACAGCCGCAGGCGCCTGGCGAGTGTTGTTTCGCCGGCCGCGTCGAGTGCGCCCGCGAGCAACTCCCGGGAGTGGCGCAGGTTCATGGATTCGGGGATGACTTCAATTTGATCGAGATAGAGCGCCACTCCCTGCGCCGCCTCATTCAGCGGGGGGTGGAAGGCCAGATCCGGGTTGCCGCACAAGGACGGGACGTCTTCAAGCAGTTGGTCGGCAAGACGTTCCCGCGAAGTCCCGGTTTCGGGTGTGTCACGCCAGATCATCAGTGCGTCACCATGCCCTGAATGGCGTTGATGAACTGGTTGACATCCTTGAACCTGCGGTATACGGAAGCGAACCGGACGTAGGCGACTTCGTCGATTTTCTCCAGCCGTTCCATGACTTTTTCACCAATGGTCTCGCTGGGAACTTCGCGCTCGAACTCGTTTTCAAGCTCACTGATAATGCCGTCCACGAGGCCCTCGATTTGCTCCATGCTGATCGGGCGCTTTTCGCAGGCTCGTGCGACGCCCGTGATGAGCTTGTCGCGGGAGAGTTCCTCATGGCGCCCATCGCGCTTAATGACGTGCATCGCCGCTTTGACCACTTCCTCGCGGGTGGTAAAGCGATGTCCGCAACTGACGCAGACGCGCCGGCGGCGAATGACTTCACCGCCCCGGGACGCCCGGCTGTCGATCACCTTGTCTTCATCATGGCCGCATCGGGGACAACGCATGTAGTTTGCCTTGAACTAGTGTTGAGGGCGGATAGTAAGGGAAAAATTGGTTCGGGTCAATCTTCCACGACAAGGAGTAGGGGATTACTTCTGGTGACAAGAGGCAGGCCGTGTTACTCCAAGTTCAACTTCTTTTCAAACTGTGGGACATCAGGGGAATGAATGAAAACCGTTCCCGATCGGCGAAATAGTGGGGTGACAAGAAAATATAATTGCACCCCGGGGCGGAATCAGGTAATAGTACGCGGCTTTTTTGGAAGAAAGGTTTGGTTTATGAAGAAGGATATTCATCCCGATTATCAGGACGCGACGATTACCTGTGCCTGTGGCACGGTGGTCAAGGTCAAGTCCACGAACACGACAATGCATGTGAACACCTGTTCCGTCTGTCATCCCTTTTACACCGGGCGCACCGCCATGGTGGATGCCAAGGGCCGCGTCGAGCAGTTCCGCAAGCGTTACGCCAAGAAGTAGTCAGGCGCGTGTAAAACAAGGCCGGGAAGTCACAAAAGGCTTCCGGCCTTTTTTTCGTTTTAGGGGACCCTGGCGTAACGGGGGGCAGCGGTGATAGAAAAAGCGTACATTGACAAACTGGCCGACAAGCTGAGGGAGCTCGAGGCGGGCATCGCCAATCCCGCCCTTGCCGCCAACCCGAAGAAATTCAGGGAGGTGGCCAAGGAGCATTCCCGCCTCCGGAAAGTGCTCGACAAGGCGGACGTGTATTTCCGCATCAAGCGCGATCTCGAGGAGCAGCGTGTCCTGCTGGCGACGGAACATGCCGATCCCGACCTGAAGACGCTGGCGGCCGAGGAGGTGGCCATCCTGGAACGCGACTATCCCATCGCGGAAAAAGACCTGCTGGGCGCCCTGCTGCCTCCCGATCCCAACGATGAGCGCAATGTCATCCTGGAAATCCGCGCGGGAACCGGCGGCGACGAGGCGGCGCTGTTCGCAGGCGACCTGTTCCGCCTGTATACCCGCTTCTGCGATGAACGGCGCTGGAAGATTTCCGTCATCGATGCCAGCGCTTCAAGTGTCGGCGGCTTCAAGGAAATCGTGTTCTCCGTCACGGGTGACCATGTCTACCAGGTGCTGAAGTATGAATCCGGGTGTCACCGGGTTCAGCGGGTTCCCG
>CAYOQM010000142.1:0-6896 GCA_964406065.1 uncultured Verrucomicrobiota bacterium | reverse complement strand
CGGTTTCAGTCTACATGCTGAATCTTTCTTACAACTCCGTCGCGAATTTCAAATCCCTCGCTGTCGCATGTTCCCACCCATCTATTGTTGTTGTGATATCGTACCGAAAAAAATACCCACGCATGGTTCGGCTTGGTAAAATATTCGTCCGCCTCAATCGATGAAATCTCACCCAGGCGACCCAAACGGTACAGGTAGTAGCAAGAATCCTGATCAGGAAACTCCGAACGACGAAATTCTACCAAGACCGGCAGTGATCTCATTCTCTGACGCTGCGCCGGCGAAAGCTCGCTAGATTTTGATACAGCCAGGATTACAGTCCTCAACCGGTCAATTTCGGAGTTGAATCCGTGTTGAACGCCAGCACACCCGACAATATGCAGACTGATCAATATCATCAGCAATTTGAGCCCACAGGAGAATGCAGTTTTCATTTCACCGTATTTCCCTCCCCGGCCAATGTTGTTCGGTGGTCCACTTATCGAGGGGGGCATCCGGATCTCCACGGGTAACCCAAAGCGGCTTTCCCTTAAGCTTAACATAACCAGCATCCCCATCGATTCCTGAAAAGCCACTATTGTCAGGATGGCTGTGATAGAACGCGAACTCATACCAATCCTTTCCAAACGTCTCAGCGCAAGTTGGGGAGTCATCCGGGAGACACGAAGCACCAACATGCATTTTAAGCCCTTTAGGCATCGGAATCGCCTTTGGCGGGTCTCCCTGCTTCTCGCGCTCAATATTTTCCAACTTGATCGCTCGCTCGGTCGCCTCATGGGCTTTTATCAGGGGGGCATTGTCAGCCTCTATAGCCAGATTTCTCTTGAATTGCTCCTTGAGTCTGGTTCCGAACTCGGGGCCCGTATACCCGTAGTACATCTTGTCCTTCCCATTCTCGTCCTTTTTACAGGTGCCACAAATACGTCCACAATGCTCCGATTCAAAAGATACTCCGAATCTTTTAAAATCCCACTTTGCAATTTCCACAGCATTGTCCTTATCCCATTTGTGACTCATTTGCTTGGCGAGAGTCCCCCCCGCTTTAGCCGCCTCATATTGCGAAACAAATTGGCCATTAGTGTTAGCCAATCCAAGATAATCCCACCTTCTCACCCCATCATTCCCCACGAACCCATACAGGTTCACCCCGCCTTCTTCTCCGATCGGGTCCCGTGACGGCCACCTGCCCATGACCGGATCGTAGAACCGATAGCCGTAGTTGTACCAGCCGGTGAGGCCGTCGGCCGTTTCGCCGTGGAAGAGAACGTTCCAAGCGAAGAGGCTGGCAAAGCGTTGCGAGAAGTCCGGTGCGAGAACTGTTAAGGCGCCGAAGGCGGTGTAGCGGTAGCGCTCGACCACGGCACCGTAAATGTCGGTGATGGCGGTGGTGCTGCCCATCGCGTCGGTGAGCGCGTAGTGGCGCGTGCGGGTCAGCGTGCCTCCGGAGGAGGATCCGCTAGAGGAGCCGCTTGAGGAATCGCTAGAGGAGTCGCCGGACGATGAGCCGGACGGGACGGCCCACGAGTCGCGCAGCACGAGGTTGTTGCGACCGAGCGCGCCGTATTGGTATTGCGCCACAAGCGAGCCGTCCGCGCTGAGGCGTGCCTCGACGCACTTCCACGAGGCGTTCCAATAGAAGTCGAGGCTCGCGTCGGGGCCGGAGGCGACGACCTGGCGGGTACGCCGGAACAGGCCGTCGTACTCGTAGCGCACGTCGAAGCACGCCGGAACCGAGCCCGAAGATGAGGAGCTCGACGAGGAGCCGCCCGGGCGGCGCACCCTGACGAGGCGGTTCCACGCGTCCCAGGTCAGTTCGAGACCGGGCGCGGGTTCGAAGCCGAATGGCGTGAGGGTCATGTTGCCCGCCGCGTCATAGGAAAGCGAGGTGGAACCGCCGCCGATGAGGGTGGTGATGGTGGCGATTTCATTAACCTTATTGCTGGTGCGCGTTTGGCTGACGACGGGCGTGCCCGCGATGTCCTGCTGGTAGCTGTCCCAGTTGCCCGCCGGATCGTAGGTCCAGCTTTCGGCCTGGCCCGGCGCCGGTGTCGGGGGCGTTGTGATCGCGGTGTGACCGGAGAGCGTGCCTAGCTGGCGCGAGGCCACCTGATAGAGCCCGTCGTAAGCGTACAGCTCATCCTGGCCGGTGCCGGCGACCGTGTTCTGCCGCCACATCCGCAGCGAGGCCCGCGAATATCCGTATTTGGTCCGCTCGATGTCGCCGGTGGAATTGGTCCAGCGCCGGTCCACGATGCGGCCGAAGGGGTCGAGGCCGACAACCGGGTCCCCATCGACCGCCATGCCAAGGCTGGTCTGGGTGACGCCCGGTTCGGGGAACCCGACCTGCACCGCAACCGACGCGCCGAGCCAGGTGTAGTCGGCGTAGTGCTGGGATTCGCCGCTGATTTGCAGCGAACCGACCCGCGGGACCATGTCGTCGATGCCACCGCCGGTTCCATAACCGACCAGGGTCTGGCGCCCCGACGGGCTGGTCGAGGAGGCCTGCCGGAGGACGCTGTAGAGCCCGCCGGAGCCGCCCGAGCTCTGCTCGTATGCGTAGGACACCACCGGGGAGCCGCCCGACACCGCGCCGGAGTGTTCCTGGCGGTCGGAGGCGAGCTGCCCGAACGAATCGTAGGTGAAGGCCACCTGATTGACAACCGAGGTGCCGGCGGTGTCCGAATAGCTGGTGACCGTTGCGGCGCGCCCCAAGGCGTCATGGGTTCGGCCGATGCGCCGGACGGAAGGATCGATGCCGGTGCCGAGGGTTGTGACGGTGTCGTCGGTCGGCAGCCCCCGCGGGTCGTAGGCGTAAGTGTGGACGGTGCCGTTCTGGTCCGTCATGGTGATAACCTGGCCGAGGCTGTTGTAAGTGTATGAGACGGCATCGGCGCCACCGGTGCTGTCCGGGAATGCCTTGGAAGCGAGCAGCGCCGAACTGGCCACGCCGCTGCTGGGCAGCGTCGTGCCGTAGGTCCAGGTGGTGACCTGGTTGCCGGTAACGCTGTTTATGAGTGTGAGCATCGAAAGTCCTCCGTCGGGAGCGTACGAATACTCCGTGGTCCTGTTCTTGTCAACCGAACTGCCGGCGGCCACGTTTTCGACGGTTCTCACCACCCGGCCGAGGTTGTCGTATCCGCGGCTGTTCACGGTACCCTGCGGGTCGGTGGTGCCGGCCACCTCTCCGGCGTCGGTGTAGGTGGTGCGCGAGACGAGGACGGTGTCGCCGGGTGCCGGGATGGCGAGCCCGGTGCGGTCAACCGCGCTGCCGCCGTGGGTTCCGTAGTCGGCGGTGGCGATGGTGCGCCCGATCGGATCCTGCCACAGGCAGGTGGTGTAGGCACGGGCCGCCGGAGCGGTTACGGCAGCGGGGTATTGGAGTTGGTCGGTACCGGCGCTGTCCGGAAACCGCAGGAAGCGCGTGCTCGCGATCACGTTGGAGGCATCGTCATACCGGGTGAACGTCTGCTCGACCACCGTGTCGTACTCCACCGAATTCGTGCAGCCATCATCAGTTGTCTTGAAGGAGAGGTAGGTTTGCACCTCTCTCCCCACCCCGTCATAAACGCTCTTGGTCCATGACTTGGAACCCGCCCCCTGGCGCTTGAAGGGCCGTCCCGCCTGGTCATACCAGGTGTTGGATGTTATGGAGGCTCCGGTGGTGTCTCCGCCGGAGACCCCCCGGACAATGGACCGGAACGGCCGTCCGCGCGTGTCATGGAGGGTTTCGGAACGCGCGAGCAGGCAGCCGGAGGAACCCGACGAGGACGAACTCGACGGGTCCGGGGACACCATGTCCACCCGGACCACGCGGCTGAGGTTGTCAAGGAAGGTGAGCGTGACGGCCCCCGCCGCAGGGGTCACGGAAATCCGGCGGTCGCGCCAGTCATGGCCGAAGGCGGTGACACGCGCTTCCGTCACGCCGGGCCGGTTGGCATACCCGGTGGCACTGGTGAGCAGGCCGTTGCCCCTGGTGTGGCCGTTGTCATACTCGTTTTGCGAAACGGTGACCATGTTGTTGTCGCCGCCGGACGAATCGTTGGTGCCGACCAGCGTCGCGGTGACCAGTCCCCTCGTGTCATAACGGGTCAGCGTGATCGTGCCGCCCGGTGACACGGTCTTGTCCGGGCGTCCCATGGCGTCGTGATGGTACAGCGTTTCGTTGTAATTCGTGACGCCGGTTCCGGCACCGCTCTCCGGGATGTGGAAATACTCCCGGACGCTGACCGGGAACCCGTGGTTGTCATAATCGGTCTGGCTCCAGCGCACCCAACTGCCTTGGGGGAAATCATCGGTGGCACAGAGGCGGCCGGCGCAGGACCCGGAACTCGAACTGGAACTCGAACTGGAACTCGAACTGGAACTCGAACTGGAACTGGAACTCGAACTGGAACTCGAGCCGGAGCATTTCGCGGCGATTTGCGCCAGGACCCGCCCGTCGGCGTCGCGCCTGGTGATCGAAACCGGATTGACGGTGGTGTAAGTGTACGCCCCGGAAGTCCCCTCGGCATACCCCGCCGCGGTCCAGGTCTCGTGGGTGTTGCAGCGATAGACCGTGAAACGCGCGGTGCGCACGGTGGTGGCGGTGCCCGCCCGATCGGCGGTGTGGGGCGGGCCGAGTTCCAGGGTTTCGCGGCCCATACGGTCGCTCTCATAATCGGTGACGAGGTTGAGTCCGTCGGGGCTGCTCCATTCGACGTAGGGTGCCGGGGTTCCGGTGGTGGTCTTGAAGTCGTCGATGCGTTGGAGTACCGCCCCCGTCAGCCCGACATAGGTGGTGCGGGTGATGCTGCCTAGCTCGTTCCTGTTCCAAGTGTTGAAACCGAGAATGTCATAAACCGCCTCGCGGGTGGCCGTGGTGTTGGTGCCGTTTTCCCCGACCGGAACCGCCGGGAGGGTGGTCGTGATCCGTTCGGGCTGAAGCGTGCCGCCGTGCCAGTCGTAACCCCACAGCGTCGCGACCCCGTCGCTGCCGCCGGAGGCGTCGCTGCGATACACCGTCTCCGAAGCCGTTCTGACCACCGTGTCAGAGCCCACGGTTCGCGTGACGTAGGTCCGCGCCAACTGCTTGACCCGGACGGTTCCGCCCGCTCCCTGGCGCACGTGCCTTTCCTTGAGGTGGCCGGCTTCTCCGCCGCTGTCATACCATGTGTTCTCGCGGATCAGCCCTTCCGAGACCTTGAGCGTGAAGAGGGTGGGGACGGACTCGTCGATGGCAGCCACCGCATCGCTTGACGCGTGCAGCAGGACCCGGCCGTCGGAGTCGTAGGTCGCGGCCTCGAACCAGCCGTCCGGCAGGCCGCCGGATGAGGACGACGACGATGAGGACGACGAGGAGGACGACGAGGAGGCGGCACCGCCCGGCAGCGTCACCAGCAGCATTGTCTGCGCGGCGAAGTTGGTGTAGGCGACATGCAGGCTGCCGTCCGGCCGGGTCACCGTGGTTTTCCAGGCCCACGCGTTGTGGTCGCCCGTGCCGGGCGATGATGAGGACGATGAGGAGGACGAGGACGACGCGTTCGCCTGATAGGAGAAGAGGTATTGGAGTTCCCCGCCGTTGGTCTTGTGGAGCGTGACGCGGCGTGCGGAGTTGTATTCGAAGTAGTGGTCGGCGTAATCGGCGGGATCGCCGCTCTCCGGGTCGGACATGCGCTCCCATGCCGCTGGCCCGATGACATATTTCAAACCGTGGACGAACCCGCGGGTGTCGCCGGGAACGTAATACCGGTAACCGGAATGGGAGACGTTGATCTCGAAGCCGCTCTCCGGGCAAATCATCAGAATTTGAACCGACGCGAGATCACCCGCGTTGCCGCGGGAGTCGGCCGCTCCATAATAGGTGTAAAGGGCCTTGCGCACGTCCTTGGTGACACCGCCGGCAACCGTCCGCCGGACAACGGCCGCAAGCAGGCCGTCCGTGTTGTAGCTGTATGCGTACTGCGCGGAGTCGCCGCCCTGGGTGACGGAAAACCCGGTCAGCCGCCCGCCCGCGTAATCCAGCAGGGCCTGCACGCCGCCAGGCGCGACAATGCGCGTGAGCAGCCCGTCCGTGCCGAAATATTTGCGCGTGCCGCCTTCCTCCTCGAAGAGCACGTATGGGTCACTCCCGGATGATGAGGAGGATGAGGAGGACGAGGTCGAGGGTTGCGTGAGGGTCGCATGCACTCCGTATCGGGGAACCCAGGTCCCGCCAACCAAGTCGAACCACAGGCTCGAATTCATGTCGCGCACGACGCATACGGTTGTTGGCGTGACGAAACTCAGCCATTCGGCCTCCCGCACCATCACGCTGTTGCCGTTCCAGCCACCCACATTGGAACTCAGCAGGTTCCCGTAAAAACGGGTGTGCCCCCAGCCGATGCCAAACCCGCCGCCGTCCAGATCGGACTCGCCCACCAGGGTCGCGCCGTCCGCGTGGCGCACGCTTGCATCCGAGTTGGAAATCGCGGGCGCGGGGCAGTCGCAGCCACAGTCGCAGCTTGTTTGAACAGGGACCGGAACACCCCATCTGGGCGGCACCGGCGGCGAGCTGGAACTCCCGGACGAATCCGACGACGAACCCGAGGAATCAGACCAGGATCCCGATGAGCTGGATGGCGAGGAACTCGAATCCGACGATGAATCTTCAGGAGACATACTGTTAGAATATGGAGAATCGGAACCATGTCAAATTAAAAAACCGAAATTTCCGGAATATTTTCCGCCCCCTCCCGGCAGGCGGGCAAGCGGCACTCTTCCAACAACAGCGCGCACCGGACCTATGCGCGTGGCGGAGGACAGACGGCCGGGCCGTTGATATTAAACGACGGGATTTTTCAACTGTCGGTTTTGACCGTCGATCTCAAACAGGTCAACGCCGTGCTCATGCAGCCCCACTGGCGCCACAACACCCGCGA
>CAYOQM010000141.1:0-6916 GCA_964406065.1 uncultured Verrucomicrobiota bacterium | reverse complement strand
GCCAGAACGGCTGGCTGGAAGTGTCGTCCTGCAGCAACTTCGAGGCCTTCCAGGCCCGGCGCGCCAACATCCGCTACCGCCGCGAGGACGGCAAACTCGACTTTGTTCACACCCTGAACGGCTCCGGCGTGGCGCTGGCCAGGCTCATGGTGGCGATCCTCGAGAACGGCCAGGAAGCGGACGGATCCGTGACGCTGCCCGAGGCGATTGTGCCCTACATGGGCGGCATCCGGCGCATCGAGCCCCCGAAGAAATAGTGATGGGAGACGGGATCATGGGTATGGGGAAAAAGAAAATTCTTCCACTCACCTTGAACCCTGAACTGATAACCCATAACCACATTCTTGTCGCGGTGTCGGGCGGGGCGGATTCGATTGCCTTGCTGCATCTGTTGCATGACGCGGCCCGGATCCACCACGGGCGCCTGACGGTGGCGCATCTCCACCACGGAATCCGGACGACTGAGGCGGAGGCGGATGCCGGATTTGTCAAGGCCACGGCCCGGCGGCTGAACATTCCCTTCGTCATGGGGCGGGTTGCCGTTCCGGCGCTGGCGAAACGGCGCGGCATTTCACTCGAGATGGCGGCGCGCGAAGCCCGCTATGCCTTTCTCCTGCGGGTGGCGAGGACCGTCAAGGCCGATGCCATTGCCCTGGCGCATACGGCCGATGACCAGGTGGAGACGGTCCTGCTGAAACTCGTGCGGGGTGCCGGACGCGCCGGGTTGTCCGGCATGGAGGCGCGTGTCCACCTCAAGGGGATCCCTGTCGTGCGCCCGATGCTGGGGATGTCTCGCGCTGATATCGAATCTTTGCTCAGGGAGCGCAACATTGCCTGGCGCGAGGATGAGTCGAATCGCGACCTGTCGTTTCTGCGCAACCGGGTGCGGCATGAACTTCTGCCCCTGCTCGAACGGCATTACAACCCGAAGATCCGCGAGACCCTGTTGCGCACCCGCGACCTGCTGGCGGCCGAGGACGAATGGATGGATCGCCTGGCGCAGGAACTCCTCGGCGGCCTGCATGAAAAAGGGGAGGGCTCATTGGACTGCCGGGGTCTCCAGGATCATCCCCTGGCAGCCCGCCGCCGCGTGATCCTGGCCTGGTTGCGGCAGCACGGCGTACCGGAACCGGGATTGAATTTTGAAAAGGTGTCCCGTGTGGACTCCATGGGGAACCGGATGAGAGGGAGTGCGACGCTTGAGCTGGCGGGGGGCTGGCGGGTGCATCGCCGGTATGACCGGTTGTATGTCCTGAACCCCGGGGCTTGCCCGCAGGCGAGGCGTGGAGACACGAAGCCGGTCAAGCTGAAGATTCCCGGCATCACCCGGGTGCCGGGACTGGGTCTGCGTGTCACCGCCTCGATTGTCGGAAGCGTTGTCCGGGATCGTGGCGCCCGGCCCGGCCAGTGGCCTTCCCGGTGCACCCTGAGCCTGGCTGTTCTGGGCAGACGATCACTCTGGATCCGCTGCCGCCGGGCGGGGGATCGCATGCACCCCTACGGGATGCAGGGGTCAAAGAAGATACAGGACATTCTGGTGGATGCAAAAGTGCCGCTAATGCAACGGTCACGGATTCCCCTCGTTGAATGCGAGGGGGAGGTGGTCTGGTTGCCGGGGTACCGTCTTTCGCGCCACTGGGCGATCGATGCAGGTGCCATGGAAATGGTGCAACTCCTCGTGGAAGGCCTCTGACTTCAGCGCGGCCTTTCGTTAGTGACCCGTCATGCCGCGTTCCAAATTCCCCTTGTGTTGCACGGGGGGCAGGGATAAATTGATGGAATCAGTTTAATCAACAAGGAGTACAAATGAAGATTTCAGTTTGGCTGGCGGGGTTGATGATGATGGGGTGCATGACCGGTGCGGCGTTGGCAGCCGAAGAGGGGTATCTGGTCAAAGTGATCGGGTTCGACCGCAAGGCGGAATGGCAGACCATGACTGAAACGGATTACAAGGTCTTTGAGAAAAGCATCAAGTTTGAGCAGAGATTTTTCCCCAAGGCGGTTGAACTGGCGGGCAAGGACTGGCGGGCTGATGAACTCAATAAAGGGGTGGCTTTTCCGGGCTCGCGGTTAATGTGCCGCTCGATCGGCAACGCCCAGGCATTCCCCTCTCTTGAAAAAGCCGAGGCCCAATTGACCCGGATACAGGATCAGGAAGCCAAGAAACTGGACCGGAAAGGCACGGCTGGCGCCAAGAAACCCAACAAGGCGCAGGAGACCAAGGAAATGGAATTGGTACAGGCCTCGGATCTGGTGAAAACCAAGCTCGCGGAACTGGTAACCAAGGCGGGCGGGGATGCCAAGGATCTGACCCCCGAGCCGAAGGCCGAGAAGAAAGCCGACGCCAAGGCCGAGGCTCTCAAGAAGGCCCTGTAATGATTTCCCTCTCATGATCTCACTTGCCTGGTGGATAGGGTTGCCGGCCGATGGCGCGCTGGCGCCGGAGATGATTCTGGGCCGGATCCTTGCCCTGTGCGCCGTGTATCTTGTTTTCACGGTGGCGCAACGATTCCTGGCCCGCAGTGCCGTGATGCGCAGCATCGGACTCCCCTTCAATCTGCTGGTGCTGACCCTGCTGGCAATCCTGCTCCTCAAGCCCGTTCTGGTCAGGATGCATCATGATGCGGGCGATGCGTTGCTGGCCGCCGCCGTATTTCTGGCGATCGTCCTCGCCTTGAAACTGCTGGACCTGCTGTTCCTGGATCTGCTTCCCCAATGGCGCCGGAAACCACAGGTGCCGCTGGTATTGCGCGATATCGGGCGCTGGGCTGTCGCCACGCTTGCTCTCATCCTGGTGGTCCGTGGCTTCTTCCCCGGGGTGAACCTGAACGTCCTGGCGGTCTCCTCGCTGGTGGTGGGATATATCGTCGGCAATGCAACCCAGGACACTCTCGGGAATCTCATCGCCGGACTGGCCCTGAATGTCGAGCGGCCTTTCCAGATCGGCGACTGGGTGACGGTAAACGGGCTCACCGGTGTGGTGGTGGATACCACCTGGCGCGCCACGCGGCTGCGCACCAAGGCGGATGACTATATTGTGATCCCCAATGCCTCGATCGCGAAGGAGGCGATTACCAACTTTTCGCGCCCCACCCGGAACCACGGGTGCTATCTCACCCTCGGGGTCAGTTACGAGACGCCCCCGAACAAGGCGCGGCGGGTGATCCTGGAGGTTCTGGCCCAGTGCCCCGGGGTATGCACGGAACCGGCCCCCTCGGTCTATCTCACGGGCTACGGGGATTTTTCGATCAACTTCACCATCAAGTTCTTCATCGCCGATTTTGCCGGCCTGGATCCCGTCCAGAGCGCGGTCATGGACCGGATCTGGTACGCCTTCCGCAGGGAGGGAATCAGTATTCCCTTCCCGGTTCAGGATTGCCGGGAGCGGGATGCCGATGTCCTGGAGCGCGCCGAGCGCGAGTCGGCGCGGGATTCCGTCCGCAATCTTCTGGCCGGGGTCGACCTGTTCCAGACCCTTTCGCCCTCGGAGCTGGACCGGCTCGTGCAGGGGGCGGCCCTCAAAATCTATGCCGGGGATGAACGGCTTTGCCGCCAGGGCGAGCCCGGTGATTCTTTCTACATCATCCGGACGGGCCGTGTGTCGGTCTCGATTGCAGGGCAGGACGGCAATCCGAAGGTGGTTGCCCATCTTGAAGGCGGAGCCTTCTTCGGCGAGATGTCGCTCCTCACGGGGGAGCCGCGTTCGGGAACCGTTACCGCCGAAGGCGACGTCGAGGTGGTGTGCGTGTCGAAGCAGGACTTTGCCGGCTTGATGCTGGCGGATGCCGGCCTTGCCGTGAAACTTGCGGCGGTTCTGGAGGCGCGCCTCGCCGCAAGCAGGGAACGGGCGTCGGCGGCTGAAAACACCGCGCGACCGCTTCCCACGCAATCCGCGCTTCTGGCCCGCATGAAGCGCTTCTTCGGTCTGGCTTAAAACAGGAGCTTGAGGGCGCCGGCCGCCGCCAGCCCCTGCACCAGCCAGTCGAACACATGCCGCGGCACGCGGCGCGCGAACAGGATTCCGGCAAGGGCTCCCACGGCGATGCCGGGCAACAGCAGCAGGTTGACCTTCAATGAAACCGGCGTGATCAGCCCCAACTGGGCGCTGAAGGGAATCTTGAAGGTGTTGACCAGCAGGAAGTACCAGGCGCTGGTTCCAATGAAGGCGGCCGGGGGGAGCCGCATGGCCAGCAGATAGATGATCATGATGGGGCCCGCCGCGTTGGCAACCATCGTGGTGAACCCGGCTGTAAGCCCGGTGACGGCGGCGAACCACCAGCCCGTCGGAATGATGTTTTTCAAGTCCGGATGCCGCTGGCGCCAGAAGTTCAGGGTCAGCATCACCAGCACGATGATGCCGATCAACGGGCGGATCTGGGCATTATTCAGCCAGCCCAGCGCCTGCCATCCTATGAGAACCCCGACCAGGGCCAGGGGAAAAAGCTTCCATAGGTATTTCCACTCGGCGTGCCGTCCGAACAGCGCCACGCCGATGAGGTCTCCGGCAACCAGCATGGGCAGAATGAATCCGGTTGAATCCTTTGCCGGGATCACCGAGGCGAACAGCGGGACGGCGAGGATTCCCAGGCCGGGCAGACCGCTCTTGGAGAGTCCGATTAGCGCGGCGCCGAAGACCATCAGGAGCCATTGGGACAGGGTGAACTCAGCCATGGAGCGACCTTGCCGCCGAGATCAGTTGCATCGCCAGGTCGGCCGGTTCCGGTTCCGACAGGTCAATTTCAATGCAGTTCCCATTCCGGCTTATTCCCAGGAGTATCAGTTTGAACGCGGTGGGCTGGATCGCTACTGTGCTGAACCGCGGTACGCGCAGGGGCGGGGTATCGGTTGGGATAGAGAGGGCTTCGCGGTAGACGGCCAGTTGGAGCGCATAGCGCATCCTGAGCGCGGCGGCATCGTGGTCCGAGAATTTGTAGTCCACGATATGCCAGATGCCGTTTTTCAGGAAAATCAGGTCGACCTTGCCGTCCACAACCAGTTCGGCGCCGTCAGCTGAAAATCGCACGGCGAAGGGGAACTCGCGGATGAGGTGTTCCGGCGCAACCCCTTCAAGCAGGCCTGCGAGGGTTCTCGCGGCGGCCTGGACCCTTGGCAGGAAGAGGGCGCGATCTTCCTGGGTCGTGGCGTTCCATTCGGGGGCCTGCTCGATCTGGGAAACGAGTGCCGCGCCACGCTGGAAATCTAGAGTTTCCAGGATCCGGTGGGCCACCGTTCCGAATTGAGCCGGATCCAGAATCGGATCCGCGGTTTCCACATCCTCCCCGTTGGGCCGGGAGAGGGTTACTGGCGCAAGATTCAGGCGCCGGGAATGAGCGTCATGGGATGACACCACCGCGGTTACCGGCAAGCGGTACCGTTCCATCCGTGCCGGCCCTGACGCCGCCGTGGCGGTCATAAACGCGGTTGCGGCTGGAGCCTTCAGGGAAGGGGGCGGAACGATGATGGCCTTCCATGCCGACTCGATTTCCCCGTATGGGCGCAGGCGGATCAGATCGGATTTGAAACCGCTGTGAAGCAGATGCTGGTTGATCCAGGTGCGCCAGGCGTCCTTGCTGCCGTTATGGGCATTTTCCCCTGAGAGGACCAGCAGGTCACGGGCACGGGTGCAGGCCACGTAGAAGAGCCGACGTGATTCGTGGTCGCGATCCTCCCTGTTCCGGTCGGCGGCCCCCGTGTATCCCTCGCTCAGGAGTTCCCCGGGGACATCCTTCTCGAACAGCTTGATCTTGCCGGCCACCGAACGCGCCTGGCCGTCGGCATCCCGCTCGACCAGGATCCAGTCCTGGGCGTTGCTCGGGACCCGTCGAAGATCGGGGAGCATAACCACCGGGCTGGACAGCCCCTTCGCGGCGTGAACGGTATTGATGCGGACGGAATCGTCGTCAGGATCAAGTACGGCGGCATCCGGCGCTTCCCTCTCCCTTTCGATCTCATCCGCCAACCGGCGCGCGGTTTCCTGGAGATTGAGATTGTCGTCGCGTTCCCGCGCCTGGATCCAGCTTAACAGTTTCTGGAGGTTGGCTAGGCGTTGCACCCCGTGGAAGGTGCCCGCCAGGATGGCGTCGTAACCGGTCAGGCGTACGGCCTCCCGGACCAGTTCGACGGCACCGACGCGTCCGGAGAGTGAGCGCAACAAGGACAGGACGGTTTCAGCCCGGCGCCACGTGCCGGCATCGGCGGTATCCAATTGATCCAGAACCGTCGCGCCGGGGTCTTTGTCGATGAGGGCGACGGCAGTGTCGGACAAGGCGACGAAGGGGGATCGCAGGACAGCGAGGCGGGCGAGGCGGTCATGGGGGAAGGCCAGCCAGGAGAGGAGGTTGGAGACATCCATGGTTTCCTGGCGGGCGAAGAATCCCCGCCCTTTCCCGTCGGTGGTAAAGGGGATGCCTTCCTCCTGCAGGGCCTGCTCGTAAAGTTCCTGTCGGGTGGAGGCCCTGAGCAGGATCAGGATGTCGCGGAAACGGTAGGGTTGCGGGGGTGGCTTGATCCAGCCGCCTTGTTCGGAATCCCAGACGCGGCCGGGATGCCACGTGGTTCCGGCTCTGGGTGTTGTGAGCAGCCTGATCCGGCGGGCCACAGCCCTGGCTTCCAGGGTGGCGGCCTGCTCCGTTCGGGTTGCGGATAATTGTAGCGCCTCATCCTCCGGCGCCTCCCCCGCCAGGGCTCGAATGTCCCGCGGGGTCAGGGTTACCCGTGGTTTTTCTTCCTTCTTTTTCCCAGTGATGATGGTGTCTCCCGGGTGTGGGCCCCATTCCCATTCTGGAATCAGGAGTTCAACCGAGGGCCCCGCAAGACCCCTGGCTGCCGGACAGGGTGACAGGGTCTCGTTTTCGCCGTACTTATCCACGCCGAGGATGACATCTGAAAAGATGTCGTTGACCCAATCCAGGATGCC
>CAYOQM010000140.1:0-6938 GCA_964406065.1 uncultured Verrucomicrobiota bacterium | reverse complement strand
ACATCGCCCATCTGCGAGCCAAGGTTCTGCCGGACACAGGGAACGTGCCCGCACCATCATGAGGAACATTGAGGATCTGGTCGAAAAAATTGCACGGCTGGAAGCCGAGCTGGGACGCGTGCCGGACGAAGACCGGATCGCCAAGTCACAACTGGAGCTCGATGAGGCACGCGAGGCCCATGCGGAGAAACTCACCGTCCTCGATACCCTCAAGATCCGCGCCGAGGTGCTTGGCCGCCAGCGCAGGGAAGCAGAGGCCAGACTCGACCGCTTTGGCGACCGCGACATCGATGCCCGTGTGGCCGAGGATGACCGCCACCGCATGCTCCGTCACTCGAAGCGCGTGCGTGAAACCCTCGCGAAATTCCGCACCCGCGTCATCCGTCGCCACGTCACGAACATGGAGGCGTTGATGCTCGAGGCCTTCCGCACCTTGTTGCGCAAGAGCGATCTGGTCCACGGACTCACCATCGATCCAGAAAACTTCCAGGTCACACTCACCGGCCCCGGCAATCAGGTTCTTCCCTTCGACCGCCTCTCGGCAGGTGAACGCCAGTTACTGGCCACCTCGTTGCTCTGGGGGCTGGCCCGCGCCTCCGGACGACCGGTGCCGACAGTCATCGATACCCCACTCGGCCGCTTGGACTCATCGCATCGCCGCCATCTCGTAGAGCGGTATTTTCCGATGGCCTCCCATCAGGTGCTGCTGCTCTCCACTGATGAGGAAATTGTCGGTCCCTATCACAAGGCGCTTGCCCCGTTTGTAGCCCGCCACTACTGCCTCGCCCATGATGAGGCCCTTGGACACACACACATCGAAAAGGGATACTTTGAAACCCATGAAACCACCCGTTGAGACCGTCAGAATTAGCTCCCAAAGCAGGGAAATACTAATCAAAATCAAGCGCCGTTTGGGTATCGAGCGGTGGAATGAAATCTGCCGAGTCGCTTTATGTCGCTCGCTGGCCAACCCTACCAAGCCCACGAAGCCACGCCTCGGGTGGGACACGGCAATTGAAATCGAATGGAAGACGTTCGCCGGGGATCAGGCAGAAATATTTTCGGCGCTCTCGATTTTGAGAGCAATAAAAGACAAAGTTGATCCCGACAAAAGAGATCTTAACGCTGACTACTTTCGTGCCCACATTGAACGAGGAATCCAGAGTCTACAGAACGTATCGACATTTGAGGATTACCTTCAAGTAGATAAATGCAGTGATTAACCGCATCTAACGTAAGATTTGAATCTATTTTGGATCGACCGGGAAATGCTTTTCGGATAACTGCTCGCCGAATGCATAAAAACACTCCTCGCTAAACCAATTACAAGCTTATTGTGCAATGCGAGATTCTCAGATGAAGCGCCAACCGGCAACATTGGGGGTAAATCTTTCTCAATTGCCAATTGAATTCTACGCACTATTGGTGAAGAGTCTTTTTCAAAAGACCAAGACTTTCCTTTGAATTGATAGTTGATTTCACTTCTGATTTCAGTTGGGCTGTAGTGACCCGAAGATTGTCCCAAGAATCTCTTGTGAGCAAGGAGTTCCATTGATACTGCCGAATATTCGACGGGATCTATATTGGCATTATTTTGCAGCTTGCTAGTGAGTCCGTCCCAAAGCCTCCACGCATCTTTATGAGATCCACCACTAGGCTTACGCAAGTCCTTGGTCAAAATCAGTAGATTCGTGGAATCATTGTAGGTCATTTCATACAACCCTTTCGGAACGCCTGAAATTACCCCAGCCTGCAAATTGCTTCTCGTAATAATATCCGTTGATCTTTGATCTAAGTTGGTTAAGCATAAGCCTGTTAACCTTATTAAATAATGCGCTGCATAGTATGCCGCATAATAATGCTCAACAAGCTGCCATGACGCATTGTCTATTTGGACTTGCTCTGCTCTTTTTTCACTAATCAATGAGGCCAATAGAAATTGATTAGCTTCCCCAGATAGCAACGAGTAAAACTCTTTAGGATCCAGTATTTGTAATTCTATTTCAACTAAATCAGTTGTAATCGTAACTCTATTTGTGACAAAATTGATTTCATTGAGACGCTCAATTAACCGACCATGCGCATAGCTTCGCGAGTCAAGAATTCCTTCTATCGCCTCGGGAATGTATAGCCTTACGATTTTCGAAAAGTCCATCAGATGGTGACATTAGACCGCAATAGCTTCCGATCAAGATGCTCGACCGTTTTCAAGTAGGCTCTAGTTCCTGTGATTTCTTGAAAGGAACCTGGCAATGAACGGCGAAGATATTTCTTGTATTCGCTAATTTTATCAATATCTTCCGCATTTGCTTCGAAGATCATTGAAATGATTGCCTTCGAGTGCGTTACCATAACCTTGAATACTATCGCTTTCGTGATCACGGAATCTAATGAAAAATCATTCTCTCTCGCGACATCACTTGCTGCGTTGAAGTATGCGTTTAGAATTCGGTAAAGTCTCGCAGTGCTCGTAATATCAAAGTCCTTGATAATTCCCTTTATCGAGTCGTAGAATGTGACCTTTGATATTTTTCCAGATTTTTTATCGAATCTGCTGAGCTTGTTCAATAGGTAGCTGTCTTTTTCGTTCTCAAAACTGGTAAATAGATCGTCGAGCATTTCCTCGTCTTGAGACTCCCTTTCAGCTAGGCGTTTTATATCTAGTAACAGCTCTTTTGGAACCGGTCGCTGAAGAGTGTTAATGTCTATGAATATTCGTGCTTCTTGCGTAGGGCTCAGCTCATTATAAATGATGACTGGAACACGGTATTTCACTCCTTCATTAAGTAGGTGTCTAAATCCATATACTCGATGCTGACCGTCCAGGATTAGGAAAGCATCTTCATTTACCTCGAATGTGATAGATTTTTTCTTAGAAGAGTACAGTAGCCCCGATCCTTGCTGCGCAGACAAAATAATACTAGATGGAATAGTGCCTCCAGCGCGAATATAATTCGCAATTGAAATCGCCCTTGTTTCATCAAGTGTCCTTTGGAATCCATTTATCGGATCATGCGCTCGTGGATTTACAGAACAGCACCGCGCGATCATCTCGATCTCCATTGTGCCGGAGTAGAACTTGTGACTTCCCTGAGTAATCAGGGTAACTAGAATTGTTTCTGTGCTCATTGCTGTCTAATATTCTTGGCAAAACCACTCGGAGTAATAAAAACTTCTAGATACTTAGATCAAGATCAGGTGCGCTCAAATCAGCCGTTGATACTTGGTGGAGTTCGATGAACGCCAAGACGCCGTCGAGGTCAATCGTCCGACCGATAAAAAAATCTTTGATGATCGAGAGTCCTCCGTTCGCATACTCTTGAAAGAGCTGAACCCGCTGATCTTCGCCCTCTGGGGTACTAGCCAATACTCTGGAATCACCAATTTCAACTAGTCCCATTAAATAGAGAATGCCCGGCCAAGAGGCAGAATTACCAAACGTTGCTTGGTCGATTCCTTTTCCGGTTTCCACGGCTCGTAACGGTTCTTTCTTCTGCGCTTTCAGACCGATTTGTGCAGAGAACAGCAGCAATCGCCAGATCTCTCGAAAGATTCCAACACGATTGCCCATCAATTCTTCAATCAGAGCCTCCTTATCTGAGGCTCGGAGAATTCTCTTCATGCCGAACGATTGAGGTCGTCTGGAGGGTGGTGTATCATGCTTCGCCATACTGTACGTCTTGTCAGGGTTGATTCGGAACCGGGAGCTATCCCGTTTGTCGCTGCGAAAGCTTTCGGCCGAGTATCGCTTTAATTCAGTCTCAAGGACATGAACAGGGGTTGGGGTGTTGAATTTATATAGTGCGAGGCGTAGGATCTCCAAATGAATCTCCTCAGCGGTGGATGGCCTTCCAAGGGTTTTGAGTGCCATTTCTGCAGCATTGGCGATGGTTACAGATTCACTCATAATTCCCTAATTTCAGTAAACTCTTCGTTGCTTTGAAAATACTGCTGGACCGTCTGCCCATCGACTACCAACTGCGGCTGCGCCCGTTCTGGCATGGAGGGTCCATGATAGGCCAGGTAATAGCGTTTGCCAATTCTGCCGGTCTCGCGGAGGGCGTCGGCCACATCGCCATCGAATTGTTTGGGGCTGACGAGCAGGACTACTTGCGGGGCTAGGTCAGGCACCCATTTGGCAACTCCCCAGCGGAAGATGCTGAGCTGTCCAAACGGCGAATCGGTCACCAAGGGATATTCGTTTCCTGATAGACCCTTGAGGATAGTTGGGATCTCAGACCTACGGCGGGCCAGCGAGAGCAGGCTGGCGATGAATACGAGTGAAGTAACCTGCCGTTGGCCCGTGCTGAGTGCCACGTCGATCTCCTTCACCTCTTCGCCCTCTTCCCGGCCTGGAACCCGCTTGCGGATGCGCAGTGAATAGTCCGCACTAAGCTCCGCCCAATACTCGCGGTCGATGATCTTACGGAAGTGGGTGTCGATTTCGTCGTTGAGGATGGGGCGCAGCTCCTCAGTCTCCGCATCGAGGATGGCCTGAAGCACACGGGTGCATTCCTCTACGGCATCCACCCGGCGCTGGGCACGCGCGGCGTTCTCCTCCTGATCAGAAATGGCCTTGATTTGCGCGGTCAACCGGTCGATGGTCTCTTTGGCGGATTCCATGTCACGCCCATGCGCTCCGAGTTTGGCGTGGAACGCCTCCTTATCGAGCAAATGGCGTTTGCGAGCTGCCTCAAGACTCTGCACTTCCTCGTCCTGCTTGCCTCCCAGGAGTTGATGGATCTCCGCCTCCTCCTCCTCACGGTTGCGGATCTCATTCTGCAATTGCAGGCGTTCGGTATTCAATTGCAGCAGTTGTTCCCGCGTTTGTTGGGAAACGCCTTCCAATAGACCAATTGCATGATCAATCGCGCTGACCGCGTTGTTGAAGTCCTGATTTGGTGCGGCAGAAAGGCGCTTCCGGACCGCCTCGTATTCCGCGCTGCCCGGTGGAAGATGCCGCTCGCAAATACAGAGGCCGGAATCCAGCAACTCCTGAAGGTAGGTGTCGATCACCGGAGCCGGGATCATGTTGCGGTCCCGCAGATCCCGCATCACCTCGGTGCCCCGCTTGACCAGATCCCCGGTGAATAGGGTGTAGCCGTCCTCGGCGATTAGTTTGGAAAGGCGGCGAACCACATCGTCCCTCTTGGATCCAAGTTCCTTCAATTCATCCAGCAACCGCACCCGCTTAGCCTGTAGCTCGTGGGCTTCGCGGTTTGCGTCGAGTTTCCGGTCGATCCCCGCGATTTCAGCTTCGATGGCTTTCAGGTTAGAGCGAATCTGGGTCTGGGCTTCGTCGATGTCCTTGACCTGGCTTTCGCTGGCATCAAGCGACATGAGCAGGTCCCGCTTCTCGTCACTGGTGTTTTCCCGCAATTCTTTGAGAAACTTTCCCCTAACATTCGGGTGTTGGAGGTCTTCGATGGTGGTCCTCAACAACTTCAATCCCAACATTTGGTGAATCGCCGCAGTGACCTCCGCGCTGTTCTTCTCCATCGCCAAATGGTCGATCCGTTCCCCGTTAAAAAACAGGAATCCGGCGATCCCATCTGGAACAATCGCCTGAATGCGGCGTTGTGGGTTGTCCAAGGGAATCGTCTGACCGTCCCGCATGACCTGGAGACTCAGCCGGGCTCGCCTTGGATCGTTCAATTGTTCCGCCAACGTCAACTCACGGGTAAGAATGTAGCGGTCATTATCGTGCTTGAAGGTGAGTTCCACACTCGCCGAAACGTGAGCCCGGTCCTTGGCGTGAACTGCGAGTCCCTCGTGGATCAAGCTGTCCGGCTTTTCGAAATCCTCCGTGAAGCCGTCCCGACCATAGAGCGCCCACAGCAGAGCATTCAACAAGGTGGTCTTGCCAAAACCGTTCTCGGCATGGACCAAGGTGACATTTCGGTCGCGGAGGTCCGAGAAGATGATTTCCTGCCGGCCTTTGAACTGGCGGAAATTTGCGAGGGCGATGCGTTCAAGAATCATTTGATAATGCGGCGGATGTGTTCGTAAAGCCGGGTGTGGATGTCCGAGCGGCGTTTCATGTTGATCACCTCTCGCTCCTCACGGAGCATGTCGCGGATGAGCGATTGGTGCTCGGGGCTCGCCTTGCTGAAAATCTGCTTGGCGCGGGTTTGACTCTTGGTTTCTTGGCTCATGGCGTAATAATCAGATTCCTGAATCACCGAGTTTCTTCAAAGCGCTAAAGATGATTTTTTGCGCTGGATCTTTATATTCGGACAGGTCTTTCGGGGTGCCCTTAATGCTGTCAACCGCCTTCAAATACCGACAATACCCATTGGTCACCGCCGTTAAGGCTGAGGCAATTCCAGGTCGAAACAAGTGATTCTTCAGGTAGTCGTAGCCTCCGAGATCCCGGGCTTGAACAGCGCAAACTAGCAATCGGATCAGTTGACCAGTTCTCCTTGCTGCTCCGTCACTTCCATCAAGCGCAAGCTCCCCTGTATTTCCAAGTTTGAGAGCGATTCCGTTCCATAAGCCTTTTGAAGAAGACTTCGTCTCCTTACTGAACCATCCTTCAGACTCGATCACATCAAGGGATCTCACGAACTCTGCGGCGAAGTGCTGCCGAGAATCGAATCCTTCTCCTCTTGCTGATTCCATTGCCTTTTGAAGCATGGATGGCTGAAAGATGAGACCGCGCTGAAACACCGAATACCAAACCAGACTCTCTTCCCAGCCACTAGGCCTTGAGAGTTTTTTTAGAGTGTTTTTCAAACGCTTGAACAAAACCTCGTCCGATTGCAGATCCTTGGCCGCTTGAGTTGTAAAGGTCGGTTTGCCCGGGATGCTTGCTTCGCTGAGCATAAGGGCGCGGAGAGAGTCACCATCATCACCGGCAATTGCATTCGCAAATTTTTCAATATGTTTTCGGTACGGCGCAAACGCAGTGAAAGGACCTAGCCAAAGCCCCCGGTGGC
>CAYOQM010000139.1:0-6964 GCA_964406065.1 uncultured Verrucomicrobiota bacterium | reverse complement strand
CTGGTCTCGGAATACTCCTTGAGTTCCATTTCCTCAGGCTCGGGCGTCATCTATAGTGATGTGACGGGCGAGGGAGCCGGGTCCGGGGCGTCGGGGAATAGCACGTTTAGTGGCGTCGTCGCCAATAAACCCATCAAGCCGGGAAGCCTGACGCTGACCCTGTCGGGTGATCTGGGTAGTTTCCGCGACAATGGGAGTGGCGTTCTTACCGGCCAGTATCACACCCGGACCGGTGATTCCTTCCTGTTTACGGGCACGGGTACGATCGATTACAACAACGGCCAGTGGACATTGACCCTTGAGGCCGGCGCCCCCTTGGGACAAGCGGCCACCTTTTCGACCAGTTATTCCTATAGCGCAGGGGGGACTGCGGGTTCAGGCTCCAGCGTGGGTACGCCCGGAAGTTCGGGCAAGACCATCTATGCCTTCAACGTCCAGCAGACCGGGAACAGCCTCAAGATCGTTGACAACAATGGTTGCGTGTACAGCGGCAGCCTTGGCGATGTCCGTACGACCGGTAACGTGGGCACCGCTTCTCAGGGAGCGCTCTTTGTCGACGGCGACCAGGTTATGGCCTCGTTTTCGGCCAGCGGCACCAGCGCGGCGGGCATACATGTCAACCTCGTCGGAACCTTCCAGGGAACCGTATCCGGTGTCTCGCAGGTCAGTTCGGTGTCGAGCGGGTCGGTAACCTACAATACCTCGATGGCCTTGAGCAGTCGGGTCATGACCGGGACCTGGGTTGAGGATGGCGGCAAGAGCGGTTCCATCAATGGCGTCTGTCCCTCCGCCGCCATGATATCGCTGTCCAGCAGCACCTCGACCAACACCCCGTAAGGCAGGGGATACGATAATTCCCGTCTGGAATTATACTTTCCAGACGGGAGTTTAATAGTTGGTGGGATGCTAATGCGAGAACCGCAATCTCCATTAATAATTCCACCCCGTTGATTTCCTTTGCTCTCAAAGCGTTCTTCTGTTCAAATTCTCCGCGAAATACAGGAGGGATACCATGAACGGATTGGAACGAATGGAGTCACCGCGCCGCTGGCCCATGTGGGCCGGGGTCGGAATTGTGATGCTGTTGGCCGCCACGCTTGTCTGGCAACGGCTGCACAAGGAATCTGCGACACCGGCGGAGCCCGAGATTGCCGCTCAGTTGCCAACTGATCCAGGCCTTCCCCCGGCGGGAGAACAGGTCGGTGTGGAATCTGTAAAGGTTGGCAATGAAACGGGCGTGACGACCAATGGGGGCGGGGCGGTTACGGGCGCCATTCCTCCTGTGGCTGTCGCTCCGGTCGCTGCTGCTCCATCGGGGCCCGACGCCGTCGTGCTCTCCCGGGAGGCGGACGCCCTGACGGCCGAAGGCAGGAAGGACAAGGCGCGCGAGCAGTACCTGGCCGCGTTGGCAGCCAATCCGGAGCCGGCCCTGCGTTCCCGGATCGAGACCAGCCTCGGCGCGCTCAATGTGGAGCTCATCAGCCACCCCTGGCCCATGTCCGAAAAACAGGACCTTGTGGTGCAGGAAGGCGATTCCATCAAGGCCCTGGCCCGCAAGGCCGGAACCACGGTGGAGATGATTGTCAAAGGCAACCAGCTCAAACGTCCGGATATCATCCGTCCCGGACAGCACCTGAAGGTCTTTACTGGAAAAATGGGGATCACCATTAACAAGACCCGCAATGACCTTTTGTTAACTGCCAATGACCGTTTCTTCAAGCGGTACAGGGTCGGTACCGGCCGCTACGACAAGACCCCCGTGGGGTCATTTGAGATTACCGAGCGGATTCCCGAGCCTCCCTGGTGGCGGGAGGACGGACGGACCGTTCCCTTTGGCGACAAGGAGAACATCCTGGGGACCCGCTGGATGGCCATCAAGGCGACGGGCACTACCCGTGAGATCAAGGGCTACGGTCTCCATGGCACCTGGGATACCCATACCATCGGCAAGGCCGAAAGCGCCGGCTGCATCCGGCTGGTCAATAGTGATATCGAGGAACTCTTCGAGCTGATTCCGGTGGGAACGACCGTTGTGATTGAAGAGTGATGGTTAATTTTGGCTGGCTAAGAGGCCAGCAGCTTAGATCCTCGGAGTCTGTTTGTGCCAATATGACAGAAGGATTCTATGCCCAGTATAGTACAGAGTACCTGCAAAGTTTGTGTCGATGCCGGAGGGAGGCTCGAGAAACACAAACTCATTTGCGCTATGCGGCGGATGTCGCTATTCTTCAGGGCAATGTCAGTGAAAAATTACTGGCAGGCTACGAGGATGGAGTGCAACAGTTGAATAATGTAATAGGCAGCATTGAACGGAAAATCGCGGCGAGGGGGAAAACCAAGCCAGCAGAATATTCCCTGAAAGAAGAGGGTTCAGAATACGCTTGCGCATTCCCTCTTAACCATCCCCCATCAACCCTTAACCATAGCCCATCCCCCATCAACCCTTAACCATAGCCCATCAACCATCAACCCTTAACCATTCCCCATCCCATGCATCCATATCGCACCCATAACTGCGGCGAGCTTCGTGACGACCATGTTTCCCAGACCGTTCGTATTTCCGGCTGGGTCTTCCGGAAACGCGACCATGGCCATTTGCTGTTCATTGATCTCCGCGATCATTATGGCCAGACCCAGGTGGTGATCTATCCGGATCGCGCCTTTTTCGACGCATGCCAGCATGTGCGTTCGGAAAGCGTCATCATTGTCACCGGCAAGGTGATGGCCCGCAGTCCGGAAACGATCAACGATTCGATGTCCACAGGCCGAATCGAGGTGAGCGCGGACTCTGTCGTCGTCGAAAGCCTCGCGGATCCGCTGCCGTTCCAGGTCAGCTCCGAGGATGACGGTTCCGAGGAGGCCCGGCTCAAGTACCGGTTTCTTGATCTCCGCAAGGATCACCTTCACAAGAACATCATTCTGCGTTCCAGAATCATTGCCAGCCTGCGGCGCCGCATGATCGGGCACGGGTTCACGGAGTTCCAGACCCCCATCCTGACCAGCAGTTCGCCGGAGGGCGCGCGCGATTACCTCGTGCCCAGCCGTGTGCATCCCGGCAAGTTCTACGCCTTGCCCCAGGCCCCGCAGCAGTTCAAGCAGCTCCTGATGGTGGCGGGCTTTGACCGCTATTTCCAGATCGCCCCCTGCTTCCGCGACGAGGATGCCCGCGCCGACCGCTCGCCCGGCGAGTTCTACCAGCTCGATATGGAAATGTCGTTTGTCACCCAGGATGACGTCTTCGCGGTGGTGGAAGACGTCATTCACGGCGTCTTTACGGAGTTTTCAACCCTGCGCATCGACACGCCTCCGTTCGAGCGCATTCCCTACGCCACGGCCATGGAGAAATACGGCAGCGATAAGCCCGACCTGCGTATTCCCATCGTCATGCAGGATGTTTCCGACATCTTCAAGGAGTCCAAGTTCAACGCCTTCCGCACCACGCTGGAGAAGGGGGGCGTGGTACGGGCCCTCCCGGTCAAGGGGATTGCCGACAAACCGCGCAGTTTCTTCGACCGGCTCGTGGAACATGCCCAGTCGCTCGGGGCCAAGGGCCTGGCCTACCTGGTGTGGGAAGGCGGCGTGATCAAGGGGCCGATTCTCAAGTTCCTTTCCGAGGCGGAAACCTCGGCGTTGACAGCCCGTGCCGGCATGGTTGACGGCGATGTCATGTTCTTTCTCAGCGACATGGCGCCGGTGGTGAACAAGGTGGGTGGTGAGTTGCGTTCCAAGTTGGGGCGCGACCTGGATCTCATCCCCAAGGATGTCTTCCGGTTCTGCTGGATCGTGGACTTTCCGATGTTCGAACTGGATGCGGAAACCCGGAGCGTGACCTTTTCGCACAACCCCTTCTCGATGCCGCAGGGAGGCTTGCAAGCGCTCAACGAGAAGAACCCGCTCGATATTCTTGCCTACCAGTACGATATCGTCTGCAATGGCGTGGAACTCTCGAGCGGGGCCATCCGCAACCACAGCCCGGAAATCATGTACAAGGCGTTTGCCATCGCGGGGTATCCGCCCGAGGAAGTGGATCGCCGGTTCGGGGGCATGATCAACGCCTTCAAGCTGGGGGCCCCGCCCCATGGCGGCATCGCTCCCGGCGTGGACCGCATGGTGATGTTGCTGGCGGGGGAGAGCAACATCCGTGAAGTCATTGCCTTCCCGATGAACCAGAAGGCGCAGGACCTGATGATGAACGCGCCGAACACGGTCATGGAGAAGCAGTTGCGGGAGTTGTATTTAAAGCTGGATATGCCGAAGGAAAAGAATTCAGAATCCAGAATTCAGAATCCAGAATGATACGTGGGGATTTTGGATGTTATCGGGTTTTGAAGGAGATGGCGTATATGTTGAACGTGCGCGAGGATGGACTAGGGTGGGAGGAATGACCTGTTAAAACGGTCGGTAAAGTCATCCCTTTCTCTCCGGCTTCCGCTCTTCGGTGGAATAGTTCCATGTTGAGGTTGAGTCCGCTCCGTGGGCGGTGGTTCCCGCGAGGTGTCTATAAGTTAAAGACATGGGAAGAGGAAGCGGAATGGACGGAAACGCAGATCAGAATGGCGAGCTTGCGCCTGAAGTAGGCGCACCTGACTTGGTGGCCTTGTGCCGCCTGCTGAATGAAGCGGGAGTGCAATATCTCGTTTATGGTGGGCTTGCCTGTCTCCTTCACGGACATGAACGTATGACCCGTGATGCCGATCTTTTTGTAGGGCCGGATCGGGAAAACATTAAGCGCACTTTGGAGGCTCTTGGGCGGTGGGGTCAAGGGTATGCCTCCGAATTTGATCACGAGCAAGTTGACTTATCGTGAACGAGACCGTTGGGATCGTGAAATTCTGGATGGCATGAAGGGCCCTGAACCCGGGCATGCGGCCATTCTGGATTCTGGATTCTTTATATTATGATTCGAACTGGCATAGGTTTTGACATTCACCGGTTTTCCGCAGGACGGAAACTCATCCTCGGCGGCGTGGAGATTCCCTCCCCGGTGGGGCTGGAGGGTCACTCGGACGCCGATGTGCTGTGTCATGCCCTGGCCGATGCCCTTCTGGGGTCCATTGCCGACGGCGACATCGGGCAGCATTTCCCCAACACTGATCCGAGATGGAAAGATGCGGACAGTGTGGAGTTGCTTAGGCAGGTGGTGCTCCGGGTCAAGGCGAAGGGGTTCCATGTGGTGAACGTGGATGCCATGATCACGGCCGAAAAGCCGAAAGTGATGCCGTATGCCCAACGCATGAGGGAGCGTCTCGCGCCCGTCCTGGGTGTGACCATCGACGAGGTTTCCGTCAAGGCCACCACCATGGAAGGCCTCGGTGCCATCGGCCGCGGCGAAGGCATCGCCGTCATGGCGGTGGCGACAGTGGAGTGCCCCAGGCCCGTAAAATCATCATAGTCCCCTGTTTTCCCTTCTGGATTCTGAATCCTGAATTCTGTATTCTCCTTATTTGCCATGAAGATCCACAACACACTTACGCAGCAACTTGAGGAACTTGTGCCCCTGGAGGGCAACAGGATCCGGCTCTATACCTGCGGTCCGACCGTTTACAACTTCGCCCATATCGGCAACTTCCGGGCCTACATCTTTGAGGACATCCTGCGTCGGACCCTCGAGTATTTCGGCTACGAGCTCACCCAGGTCATGAACCTGACTGACGTGGATGATAAGACCATTGCCGGGGCCATCAAGGCCGGGGTCCCTCTGAACACCTTCACGGCCACCTTCAAGAAGGCCTTTTTCGAGGATCTCAGGATTCTCGCTATCGAGCCCGCCGAACACTATCCCGCTGCCACGGACCATATTCCCGAAATGATCACCCTGGTCCAGGCCCTTCTGGATAAGAAACATGCCTACCAGTCCGAGGACGGTTCGGTCTATTTCAGCGTGGCCAGCTTCCCAACCTATGGCAAACTCGCCCATCTTGACATGGCGGGAATGCGTCCGGGCGCCCGGGTCCAGCATGACGAGTATGAGAAGGAGAACGTCGCCGACTTCGCCCTTTGGAAGGCCTGGGACGCCAAGGACGGGGACGTGGCGTGGGATGCGCCCTGGGGCCGCGGCAGGCCGGGCTGGCACATCGAGTGTTCCGCCATGGCGATGAAGTACCTCGGGCAGAGTTTTGATCTGCACACCGGGGGCGTCGACAACATCTTTCCGCACCACGAGGACGAAATCGCCCAGAGCGAGGCGGCCAACGGCAAGCCGTTTGTCCGCTACTGGATGCATTGCGCCCATCTGGTGGTTGATGGCCGGAAGATGTCCAAGTCCCTCGGCAATTTCCACACGCTTCGTGATGTGCTGGCCCGCGGCTACACCGGGCGCGAGACGCGCTATGTCCTCATGGCCGGCCATTACCGACAATCCCTGAATTTCTCCTTTGATGCCCTTACCGCGGCCCGTAGCGCACTCCAGCGGTTGGACGAATTCCAGGACCGGCTGGGACAGGTGGCGGCCGGCGCCACGGGAGGGGAGACGCTGCCCGACTGGGCCATGGCCGCCCGTAACCGCTTTGATGCCGGCCTCGCGGACGATCTGAATGTCTCGGATTCGCTCGGGGCGCTGTTTGACCTGGTGCATGCCGGCAACCGGGCCATCGACGCCAAGGCGATATCCAGGACCGGGGCGGGTGCCGTGGTGGCCCTGCTGGCCTCGTTCGACCGTGTGCTGGGCATTCTGGAGAAACCGCAGGATCAGGTGCCGGAGGCGGCCGTGAAGTTGCTTGAGCGGCGCCAGCAGGCACGCCAGACGAAGAACTGGGCGGAAGCCGACCTCGTGCGAAATGAACTCGCCGCCCTCGGTTGGATTATCCAGGATACCCCGCAAGGCCCGAAACTGAAGAGGAAATAGGTGCATGGATCCAGAATCCAGGAGTCAGAATCCAGAATGGGAACTGAGAACAGGGTAGCCGACAGACAATGGTAAGCGGTATTATTCTGGATTCTGGATTCTGAATTCTGGATGCGAATT
>CAYOQM010000138.1:0-6966 GCA_964406065.1 uncultured Verrucomicrobiota bacterium | reverse complement strand
GCAGGTGACCATCGCGTACGAAAATGGCCGACCCGTGCGGGTGGACACCGTCGTGGTCTCATCCCAGCATCATCCCGATGTTTCCCACAAGACCCTGAGGGACATGATCATTGAGGAGATCATCCGGAAGGAACTTCCTGCCAAACTACTTAAGCGGACGCGTTACCTGGTTAATCCGACCGGACGATTTGTCATCGGAGGCCCGCATGGCGACAGCGGCCTGACAGGCCGCAAGATCATTGTCGACACCTATGGCGGCATGGGCCGTCACGGGGGGGGCGCCTTTTCAGGCAAGGATCCGTCCAAGGTGGACCGGAGTGCCGCCTATATGGCGCGCTACGTTGCCAAGAATATCGTGGCCGCCGGGCTGGCGCGCCGCTGTGAAATCCAGGTGGCCTACGCGATCGGGTTCGCGGATCCCGTGTCGGTTCATGTCGACACCTTTGGTACAGGTACGGTTCCGGATGCGAAGATCGTCAGGGCGGTGAGAGCCGTGTTCGGGCTCAAGCCAGCTGAAATCATCACGCAGTTGGACCTGTTGCGTCCCATTTATGAGGCCACTTCCTCCTATGGACACTTCGGCCGCACCACGAATCTGGACGCGTTCACCTGGGAGCGCGTGGACAAGGTCAAGGCGCTTCAGGCGGCCGTGTAGAAATCAGGAACAAGGGGATTAAGAGCATGTCTACAATGGATATTCAAGAGATCATGAAATTACTGCCGCACCGCTATCCGTTCCTGCTGGTGGACCGGATTGTCGAGTGCGACGACAAGACGCGCATCGTGGGGATCAAGAATGTCACCATGAACGAGCCCTTTTTCCAGGGGCACTTTCCCGGTGTTCCGGTGATGCCGGGCGTGTTGCAGATCGAGGCCATGGCCCAGACGGGCGGGATTCTCATCAACCGGATTGCCAATGCCGGCGAGCGGGTGCCGTTCTTCATGTCCATCGACAACGCCAAGTTCCGCCGCGTGGTCAAACCCGGCGACCAGTTGCGCATCGAGATCACCATCACCACCCTCAAGTCCCGCGTGGCCAAGTTTTCCGGAAAGGCGCTGGTGGACGGCGAGGTTGCCTCCGAGGCCGACCTGATGTGCATGCTCACGGATCAGAAGGTGCAGGCATGACAAGGATTCATCCTTCAGCCATTGTGCACGAAGGCGCCCAGCTGGGGGTGGAGGTCGAAATCGGACCGTACAGCATCGTTGGAGCCCATGTCAAAATCGGCGATCGGACCAAGGTCATGCCGCAGGTGTTCCTGGACGGGCATACCACGATCGGTCCCGAATGCACGATTTTCCCCTTTGCCAGTATCGGGAGCCAGACGCAGGATCTTAAATTCAAGGGCGGCCTGACCTATGTGGAGATCGGCTCGCGAACCACGGTGCGTGAGTATGTTACCATCAACTCCGGCACAGCGGAGGGCGAGGTGACGCGGGTGGGCTCGGGCACCCTGATCATGGCCTATTGCCATGTGGCGCATGGATGCCGGGTCGGTGACCGGGTGATCATGGCCAATCAGGCCTCCCTGGCCGGCGACGTGCTCGTCGAGGACGATGCCGTGATCGGGGGCATGAGCGGTGTCCACCAGTTTACCAGGATCGGCGGATATGCCATGGTCGGCGGTATGGTTAAGGTGACGCAGGATGTGCCCCCGTTCATGCTTGTCGACGGCACTCCCGCAGGAGTGTTCGGCATCAATTCGGTCAAGTTGCAGCGGCTGAATGTTTTGGCGGAGGTCCAGGCGACGCTCAAGAAGGCGTACAAACTGCTCTACCGGGAGGGGTTGTCCACCCGGCAGGCCCTGGAGCGGATCAAGGCGGAACTGACCCTCTGCCCTGAATTGGAACGGTTGATCAAATTCATCGAGACGTCGGAGCGGGGTATCATCAAGTAACATAACGCCGGAGGGTGGGAGCAGCATGGATAGACCACATTCACACGGCGGTGCCGGGCGCATGACGACGGCGGTTCGTTGCAGCCTGCTTTTCCCACTCCTATGCCTGGCTGTCCCCCTCGCCGGGATGGAGGAACGCCCGCCGGCCCTTGCCACGCCGCAGGCTTCGGTCAACTTCTCCTTCAACCAGGTTGATCTCCGCGTGTTCGTCAAGATGATCGGGGAACTGACCGGACGCCGTTTCATCGTGGACGAAAATGTGAAGGGGCAGATTACCGTCATGGCGCCCCGCGTACCGGTGGCCGAGGCCTATCCGCTGTTTGTCAGGATTCTGGAGTCGGCGGGCTGCGCGGTGGTGGAGGATGGCGACCTGAACCGGATCGTGATCCTGCCCGCCCGCGCCATAGCGTCTGCCCCGGTTGTCGGCGAGAATGGCCGGATTACCGGCGGCGGGTTGATCACCCGGGTCATGCGGCTGAAGAATACGAATGTGGCGGATCTGCGCAAGGTGATTGACACGCTGGTGGGGCGCGAAAAAAGCGGCTCGGTTGCGGTTCTCGAGTCTTCCAATCACATCATCCTGACGGATACGGCGGACAATATCCGGCGCTTCGAGCAGTTGATTGCCGAAATTGACAAGGCGGGGGCGGGGACCACCAGTGAGGTGGTATTTCTTAAATTCGCTGACGCCGCCGAGTTTGTCCAGCAGTACAACCAGGCGGCCAGCGGGCAGAAAGTCATGGTCCGGGAAGGCGTAGCCACCCGTAGCGGCAGCGACCTGATCCTGCTGTCCTCGCCCCAGTCGAACAGCATCATCATGATCGGGCCGGCGGCGGCCATTGCGGAGGTGAAGAAGATCCTGGCGCTGGTGGACGTGGAGACGGCCTCCGGTCGGGGCAGCCTTCACGCCATTTTCCTCAAGTATATCTCGGCGGAGGAGGCCGCCAAGAGCCTGACGGCACTGTTGGAGCGGTCGCTTGGAAAAGACCCGCCCAAGTCCGGCGAACGGCGCCGCCTGTCGGTGGAGGCCAGTGCCGCCAATAACGCCCTGCTGGTGGATGCCTCCCCGATGGATTTCCAGCTGATTCGCTCTCTGGTCGAGGAACTCGACAAAAGCCAGAATCAGGTCCTGATCGAAGTGGTCATTGCCGAGGTTAGCGCGGATGACCTCCTTGACGTGGGGGTGGAAATGACCGCCCTCAATGCCCCGGCAAAGGTGGGCGATTCCGTGGTGCAGGGAAGCACCCGCCTGGGGGATAGTTCCAGTTCGATCAATGACGTCATCCAGAACGGCATTTTCCCGCGCGGGATCATGGTGGGTCTGGCGCGTGGCAATCGGTTGGACAGCAGTGGAAACATCGTGTCGAGTTATCCCGGGATGATCAACCTGAATGCGCTTCAGAAGAAGGGCAAGGTCAAGATCCTGTCCAGCATTCCGCTGGTGTCGCAAAACAACAAGGAGGCCAGCGTCAGCGTGGTGAACAACATCCCCATGCTGAAATCCACGATCCAGGGCGGCTCGGGGACGGCTCGCGACGTGATCCAGAACATTGAGCGCGTGGATGTGGGCATCAAGCTCAAGCTGACGCCGCATGTCAACCCCTCGAATGAAGTCTGCATGGTTCTTAATCCCAGCATCGAGGCCATCATTGACGCGGGTACGGCGGGGCAGTACACGCCGACCATCGCCAAGCGCGAGGTCTCCACTACCGTCACGGTGCCCGATGGCCGGACGATTGTGATCAGCGGCCTGATCCGGGAGGATCGTTCGAACGTGGTCCGCAAGATCCCGCTGCTGGGCTCGATTCCTTTGATTGGCGTCCTGTTCCGGCATACCGTGGAAAGCAAGCAGCGCACCAACCTGATTATTTTCGTGACCCCGCGGGTGATGTCGAATGACGCGACAGCCCGGGGGGCGACCGACCTGTGGAGCCGGAAGACGGGTCTCAATACGACCAATGCGGAACCTTCCGTGGCCACGCCGATGCCCGCCGACAACCCCTGAGGCGCGATGGATCATTCGAAGGATAATAGCGACGAGGCCAGAGCCCTGGCCTTGGAATACGGGCTGACCTTTCTGGAGGAGGTCCCGGAGTCGGCGCTTGACCCGGCTCTGGTGCAGGGCCTGCCGGTGGAATGGGCCCGTACGCACGGGGTGTTGCCCGTCCGCCTGGGCGGCGAGTTGTGCCTGCTGACGCCGGATCCCTCGCGGGTCGGGACACACCAGGATGTGATTCTCCTGGTGGGGAGCGAACTGCGCCCCGTGGTGGCCTCCCGCGAGACCATTCTCGGTTGCATTGAGCGGTGCTACTTCAGCCGGCGCGAATCCACGGAGGATTTTCTGCGTGATTTGCATCAGGAGCCGGAGGGGGGCGGCCGTCCGGTGGAATCCCGTTCGGATGACCTTCTGCAGACCTCCGATGATGCGCCCGTGACCCAGTTGGTGAACCTCATCCTGCTGGAGGCGGTGAAGTCCAGGGCCTCTGATATCCATTTTGAGCCGTTTCAGACGCGGTTACGTGTGCGATATCGCGTGGACGGAAACTTGTACGAGCAGGCGAATCCACCGAAGCATCTGGAGCGGGCGCTGGTCTCGCGCATCAAGGTCATGGCGCATCTCGACATCGCCGAGAAGCGGTTGCCGCAGGACGGCATGGCGCGCGTCCGGGTCGGCGAGCGGGAGATCGACATCCGTGTGTCCACCGTGCCGGTGGCGGAGTGGGAACGGGTGGTGCTGCGTCTGCTCAATCGTGAATCCTCGGTCATGTCGCTCGCGGATCTCGGTATGCCGTCCTCCATGTGCCGCTCATTCGATGCGCTGATCCATGCGGCCAACGGCCTCGTGATCGTGTGCGGTCCCACGGGAAGCGGGAAGACCACGACCCTTTACGCGGCCATCCGGCAGTTGGATACGGTGAGTCGCAACGTGCTCACCATCGAGGACCCGATTGAATACCAGCTTCCAGATATCGGACAGATGCAGGTCAAGCCGAAGATCGGCCTGACGTTCGCGCGGAGCTTGCGTCATGTCCTGCGCCAGGATCCCGATGTGGTGCTGGTGGGGGAAACCCGGGACAATGAGACCGCCGAGATTGCCTTGCGTGCGTCATTGACGGGCCATCTTGTGTTCACCACCTTGCACACGAACGATGCCGCCGGCGCCCTCATCCGGTTGATGGACATGGCGGTGGAACCGTATCTGCTGGCGGCGGCGCTCAGGGGGGTGCTGGCCCAGCGCCTTGTCCGGCGCCTATGCCCGGCCTGCCGGCGTCCCTCAGGGGTGTCTGAGCGCGAGCGTTTGCTGCTGGGGCCGGCCGGAAAAAGTCTTGAAGGGGTAACCGTATATGAGCCGACCGGGTGTCCGGCCTGTCTGGGCGGCTATCGCGGGCGGGTGGGGATCTTTGAGTTGTTGGTCATGACCGGAGAGACCGAGGAATTGATCCGTGGCGGACCATCGGCGGCGAAAGCGCTGCGCGCACTCTCCGGAGGGGAGAGCAGGAAGACGATGCTGGAGGATGGGTTGGCGAAGGCGGTGTCCGGAGAGACCACTCTGGCTGAAGTCCTCTATGCCCTGGGAATCTAGAACGTCCCATGCGCACCTTTACATACAAGGGATTGGATGCGGCGGGAGCGGTTCGCCGCGGCTTGATTGAGGCGCAGGACTTGAAGGAAGCCCGTGAGAAACTTGCGGCACGGGGGATTCTCTCCCAGCATGTCGCGCCCTCTGAATCCGCTGATACCACGGCGTGGTCGCTTCATCGTTCCCCGGGTTTCAAGGTGGAAGGCCGTGTCGCGTTCTACCGGGAACTGGGGGTATTGCTGGGGGCCGGGTTGCCTCTTGTCAGCGCCATGGAAATTCTCATGGAGTCACCGGAGTTGGGCATTTCCGCCGTTCTTCTCGCGGGAATCAGGGATCGGATCCGGGGAGGATCTTCGCTGGCGGCGGCACTGGCGGCGGCCGCACCGGGGATCGGAACCTATGAGCGGGCCATTGTGGAGGTGGGCGAGAAGGCCGGCAATCTGGATGGGATACTGGAGCGATTGGCTGGGTTCCTGGAAGAGCAGAGTTACCTGCGGGAAAAAATCACATCAGCCCTGATCTATCCGGCGATCATTCTGGTATTCGCGTTGGTGGTGGCCGTGGGACTTCTCGGGTTCGTGGTACCGTCCGCCGCGGCGGTGATCACCGAACAGGCGGGGATGAAATTGCCCCTGTTGACCCGGGTGATGATGCTGGCAGGCCGGATCCTGATGTTCGGATTGCCGGTGGTGCTGCTGGTCGCCGTGATCGGAGGGGGGTGGTTGAAACGCCGGCTGGCGTCGGATCACGCTTTGCGGTCGCGATTGGATCAGTGGCTGTTCAGGATTCCACTGGTCGGACGCGGTTACACCATTGTGGTGAACCTGAGGTGTGCGCGGACCTTGTCCATTCTGCTTCAGGGCGGGGTGGGGTTGGTCGAAGCCCTGTCCCTTGCGGGACGGTCGACCGGGAGCGCGTGGGTGTCCGGCCTGATGGAAATTGAGGCGGGGGCAGTCCGGCACGGGAGCAGTTTGGCCGATGCCATCCGGCGGATCCCCCCCCTGGCGGGGACATTGCCGGCCTGGATCCAGGCCGGGGAGGCGAGCGGTGCGCTTGAGAAGCTTTTGGATACCGCCGGCAATACCTGCCAGCACCAGTGGAACCGCTTTGTAGCCCGGACATTGAGCTGGCTTGAGCCCTGTCTGATTCTCGGCATTGGGATTTTTGTATTGCTCGTCACGCTCTCGGTTCTATTGCCCATCATTTCGCTCAACAAGATGCTGTGATCAGATCCGGCATTCCATGCTTTACATGGTTTTCCCAATCAGGTATATGGTGAGCTCCTTTTTCAAGGGGCGGTAGCTCAGTTGGTAGAGCACCACGTTCGCAACGTGGGGGTCACGAGTTCGAGCCTCGTTCGCTCCACCAGATCTTCTCTAGCCGCGCCAGCCCATGCGTGGTTCTTCGATATTGAATTGACCATCGGCCTGTTCCATAATGCGGGCGCTCGGCAACCTCCCGACTGCAAAGGAGCGCATGATGAATGGA
>CAYOQM010000137.1:0-6966 GCA_964406065.1 uncultured Verrucomicrobiota bacterium | reverse complement strand
TCGCGTCGCGCCATCAGGGTGAACAGCAGCTCCGCCATGGCATCCGCCATCGCCTCGGGCTGGTTTTCCAGGCGTGTCAGGGGGAAGCTGGCGTTATGGGGTATGTTCCGGCTGGTGGCCAGTACCACTTTCAACTGCTGGGGCACCTGGATGTTCATCGCCCGGATGGCCAGATCCACATCGGCAAGCAGCATGTCATCGTTGATGAGCAGTCCGTCCGGCTTCTCCTTGCGGGCATTCCAGGCTCCGATGAAATCATCCCACCCGGTGCCCCGGTGTGAGGTGGTCAGGGTCGTCCGGACCCACTCCGGGCGGTACACAAGCCCGTTTTGCCGGATCTCCTGTTCAAAAGCGTTCTCGTCGATGTCCGCGTTGGCTCCCGTCAAGCAGTCCCCCACCATCGCCAGGCGCCTGCATCCCTGGCGGATCAGGATCCCGGCTCCTTCACGCAACATCTGGCGATAATCCAGAGACACCGTTCCATCGAACCCGTTGATGTCCATCCCCACGCTGGGAATATTCCGTTTCCGGAGCGGGGTCACCAGTTTAAGACGGGGCAGTGTCGCCACCGCCACCACACCGCTGACATGATCGTTCTCGACATCATCGAGAAACCCATGGCAGGTCGGGTCCCCGAACGCATGCTCGGGTTCCGTGGCATGGCCGATGTGCAGGCGGAACGATTGCTGGCGATGGGAGAATATCCAGCGTAACCGGTTGACGATGGACAGGAAGAATGGCGAGGTGCCCGGTCTGAGAATGTCGAGTTCAACCAGGATGGCGATGTGGCGGTCAGGGGTCTGCGACCGGCGCACATAACAGCCCTTGCCATGTTTCAGTTCCAGCCAGCCTTCCTGCTCCAGAAGCAGGAGCGCCTCCCGGATCGTGACCAGGCTCACCGCGTAACGCACGGCCAACGCCCGCATCGGGTCCAGTTTCGCGGCCAATGGCAGATCCCGTGAGTCGTGGAGAACCTGGCGGGCCACCCGCTCATGGAGCGTCGAATGGAGATCCCTGGCTTTCTTGAGTATCATTTTCGTCATGTATAGGACCTTTTAACCTAAACCATCCGACAAGGTCAAGTTGCTTGCGGCCAGTTCAGCTTCTGCGGCCCGCTTATCAACTGTCTCCTATTTGTCTCGACATCGCGCTCTGATACCGGCGGGGACCGCCGTCTCCAGAATATGGAGCCGGCCGTCCTCGGACGGATGTGCGCAGGAGGCGACTACGATGAGACAGGTAATACGAAGTCGATCAAGTGTATCCGGGCTTGGGTGGCGTGCCGTCGAGCGAGTGCCGGGGTGTATTGTCAGGGGAGTTGTGGCGTGGGCAGCCCGGTGACATCGGCGATGGCGAGCACCTGACCCTGTTCGGCGGCAGCGATGTCCGCGATCTGACCTGGCAGGGCGGTCACTTCGAGGGGCACGGCTTCGATCTGCGCTCGTTCGTCACCGGCGACTACGAGCGGTCCGCCGCGATTGACTTCGGCCCGAACGGCCGCGATCTGGTGGTCGAGAGCAATGTATTCGTGGGCCGGGTGCGCACCGTCCGCGTGCATCCCCGCTGCGAAGGGGTCCAGATCGGGAACAACCGGGGTCTGGACGCCGCATGACACCCAACCCGTAACGCGGCGTTGGTAGCGCGGCGGCAGTAGCGCGGCCCCGTCCCGGGGCCCGCGCGGTGCAAAGAGAGTGCGCAGGCGGTGAATGGACAGGCGGAACGGCCCTCTATTCGCTTTTCCGCGCACTTCCCTTGCGCGCCCTCGGCCCGGGACGGGCCGTGGCTACTGGCCCGGGACGATGGCGAACGGGCGGTGCTACCGGGTCCAGGGCCAATCTTCGGGGCGCTTTACCATGCCGGCGCGGACCGGGTTGTTGCGGATGTAGGATATGATGCGGTCGTCTTCCTGGGTACTGCGCGACCAGTGATCGAACCACTCTCGCTGCCAGAACCGCCCGCCCTCGCGGCAAAGGATGCGGTTGGCCTCCCGAGCCGTGTATTGTTTGAAGCGCTTCATCACCTGACTGAGTCCGAGTGTCCTGCAACGCAGGAAGGCGTGGAGGTGGTTCGGCATGACGACCACCGCGCTGACATGCCAGTATCCGAGTTGCTCGTAGTGCGCGATGCCGTCAACGATCATGGTTGCGATCGTCTCATTCTGGAGGTGGAGCGCTCCATGGTTCGCATCCAGCCAGTGTTCAAGCTCGCGGAAATAGCGTCGGGAGCGGTTCAGGTAGTCCTGTTCTGAAGCGTCCTTGATGATTCCGGCCAAATCCTCCGCAACCCCGCGCGGCAATGAATTGGCAAGCCGAAGCGTAACGAAATAGCGGCCGTCCGCCACCTCCCAGTGCGGCAGAACCCCCCGCCAGAAACTGATGGTTTGAACCGATTCGGACATGGATGCGACGCTAACAAACCGTGCGATGATGATCAAGCCGGTAGTGCCGGCCGCAGCGTGTCCGTCCGTAGCGCGGCCCCGTCCCGGGGCCAGCGCTGTGCAAAGGGAGTGCGCGGGCGGTGAATGGACAGGCGGAACGGCTCTCTATTCGCATTTCCGCGCGCTTCCCTTGCGCGCCCTCGGCCCGGGACGGGCCGGGGCTACTGTGCCCCGTCGGCTGGGGCATGCAACGCCGGGGCCAGCCCGGTGACATCGGCGATGATCTCGGGGGCGATGCCTTTGGCCTGCATCCGGCGGGCGATTTCGCGGGCATCGCACGGGACGCCGGGCGATTCGGAAATGCAGTAGGCTCCGCCGGGCTCCCGGATCTGCGCCAGGCCCCGGCCAGCGTCGGCGTCCACCGCCTCGATGCGGTGCTCGCCAAGGTTGCGGGTCGCCTGCGCGAACTCCACGCCGATCAGGGTGATGGGGCGACCATCGTCGAGATACGGCTCGAAATAGCGTTTATCGCGGATCTGGGCCATGGCGTCAGCGGCGGTTCCGTTGAGTTTGAATTCGAAGATGAAGATACCGGCGGCAGTCTTGACCACGGCGTCGATGCGGCCGATGTTGGTGTTGACTTCCGCCTCGATGCTGACGCCGATCAGCTTGAAGATCGTGAAGAAGATCGTCTGGTAGTACTTCTCGTTCTCGATGGTGATCGTGTTGGGCACTTTGGAGAAGAAGAACGAGAGCGTCTCCAGCATATCGGCAAGGCGGCTTTCCCGCAGCGCGGCGGTCAGGCGGCGCAGGGCACTGCTCATGTCGTCTGGTTGCAGGCGTGTAAAGCCACGTACCAGCCAATAGCTGAAGGATTCCTCGATCTCGAAATTCGGGAACCCGAGTTGAAAGCTTGTTCCGCGTCCTTCACGGGTTCCGCTCTTGATCGTCAGATAGCCCGTCTGCACCAGCAGGGGCAGGGGGGCGAGGTTGGCCGGGTCATACGTCGAAAACGCCATTTCCGGGGCTTGCAGATCGCCTAAATCGACCGGTCTATCCTGCATCATATCCACGAGAAAGGTCGGCGAACCGGTCTCGAACCAGAAGTTCTTGAACTGCTGCGTATCGAAGCACTTCATGACAGAGACCGGGTTGTAAACGGTTGGTGCATTCTCCTCAAACCGGTAGCCATTGTACCAGATGCGCAGTTCCTCCAGTGTTTCGGCATGGGTTTTGCCGATGGTGCCGGCCAGCCTTTCTATATAGTCCGGGAAAGCGGATTCGAGTTCCTCCTGCGTGTAGCCCAGCAGGGTGGCGGTGCGCGGATCCATCGTCAGGTCGGTGAGGTTGTTCAGGTCGGAGAAGATGGAGACCTTGGTGAACTTGCTGACTCCCGTGATGAGCACGAAGCGCTGGTGGCTTTCGGTGGTCTTGATCACGGCGTAGAACTGTTTGAGCAGCGACTGGATGGCGGTGACTGTCGGTTGGCCGAGGTGGCCAAGCAGGGGCTTGTCGGGCTCGTCCGCCGGGAGCAGGACCTTGCCATCGCGGTGGGCGAGTTGGCGTGTCAACTCCAGGAAAGCGGAAGCGGCTCCGGTTGCGGTGATGGCAATCCGGTTTTCCTGCGCGTTGTAGCGGACCTCTCGCAAAAGGTTATCCTCCAGATCCGCCGGCGTCTGTGCCGTCGCCGCGCCCAGATCCAGGTGAATCACCGGATAGGGTTTCCAGTCGTAATCGGTAGAAGCGAGGAAAAACCCGTCGAACAACTCGCGGCGGCCCTGGAAGATGGCCTTGAGGGTGCTGACGAGCAGGGACTTGCCGAAACGGCGCGGACGGGCCAAAAAGTACTGTCCCTTGCAGTTGCGTATCAGCTCATGGATCGCGGCGGTCTTGTCGACATACAGGAAGTCGCCCTCGATCAGGTCGCTGAACGTATAGACACTGGTGGTGATCGGTTTCATGGTTTCCACTGTAACGCCAATGCGCCATGAAGGCAAGGGGGATGATCTTAAGTTCAGAAGTATGCTGGTATGTTCGCTTTCTGCCTTACGCTTACTTTACACATTGCGGCGTTATGCGTTAACGTCTAGATTTCCAGGAACCGCAAGAAAGAAACGGAACCAATGAGGAAGAACACCATGCAATGCCCGATGACACTGGAATACAACCCCGCCCGCGGCCTGACCTTGACGTGGGAGGCCGCCAACGAGCTTTCCTTCACCGATTTGCCGCTGCGGGTTCGCTTGCGCGGTGCCAACACGTTTTATGTCTGGGGCAATGTGGATTCCGGCGAAGGCTTGCCGGTCTGGGCCGAGCCGGAGCTGACTCTGGAATTGTTCGGCGAGGCCGGTGAACCCTGCCGGTTGGAAACGATCAGCGAGAATGGCCGCGTCGTCGGGTATCGCGCATTCGCCCGGCATCCGCGGGCCGAGGCGGTATTGGAAATCCGCGACGAGGACGGCGAACTGGCGGTGTCCCTGCAACTGCGGAATCCACAACATGCCGGTGGGCGGGGGCTGCCGCTCTGCCTGGCGGAATTGGAGATCGGCGGGCTGTTTCTCGGCGCGGACGCCGAGTTCGCCAGCGCCCACGGCTACGGCGGCCGGACGCATGGCGTCGGACGTCTTGCGGATCTTGTGGAACCGGGCATGCCCTTCCCGCATGGCTGCATCGGCCTGGCCCTGCCGCTGCTGGTCCTGCACGATCCGGCCACCAGTCGGGGACTCCAGTTGGAATTCATGATGGATGGTCGGCCAACCTTGTGGCTGCGTCCTGCGGCTCGCGGGGACGCTCGCCCTTCAAACTCCCGGGCGAACTGCGCCTTGTACTGGGCGCCCGACCGTCTGCTGCAGCCGGGGCAGGTGCATGCCTTCAGTGGCGCGCTCAAGTTAAAGCCCGTCACCGGCCGCCCGGACCAGGTGATTCGCGACTGGCGCGATGCCGCTGACGCGCGCTACGGTATTTGCCCGCCCCCTGTCCCTGCCTGGGTGAAGCAACGCAGTTGCATCGAACTCTGGCTCTTCCCCGGCGCCTACAAGGAGTTCACCCGGCTCGACGATCCAGCGCTCTACGCCATGCTCAAGCGTTGGCGCGACCTAGGCTACTACGCCCTCATGGCCGTGTCGCCCAATCCGGTGGTCACCAATTTCCTTAGCCCCCTGCATTACCACGCGTCCGAAACGATCGGCGGCGCCGCGGCGGAAAAGGTGATGCTCGGCTGGATGCACGAACTCGGGTTCCACGTCGGCATCTGGTTCACCACCGTCGGACTCGACAAGACCGCGCCGCAGGTGACGGAGCACCGGGACTGGTGGACGCACCGGCCCAATGGCGAGTTGTTCTACGCCTGGAATTCCAACCCAGCAAGCAACTTTGTTGGGTACGCGCCCGATGGCGATCCCGGCTCCACCGGCTGGCGCCGCTTCATGCTCGGGCAGTTGGCCAGCCTGCTGGAGCGCGGCTGGAACGGCGTGTTCATTGACGGCTGTATCCCGCGATCGAGCAATCACGCTCGCTGGTTCTGGCCGGGCGAGGCCCGCAATGCCGTCGAGGATCAGGTGGCCGAGTTGGCCGAAGCCATCCGCCGTTCCGGCAAGGACGCCATTCTGTGCGATGAGGATTCCGGACTGGCTTCACAGGCGACCGCCGAGATTACCACCGGCCGGTACACGCCGATGGCGCCGTTCTTCAAGAAAGCGTACTGGGACCACGGCATGGGTGGCGGCCCCAAGGAACTCGGCGAGCCGCCGCCGCGCATCCCGCCGGAGCGGGCCCGCGAGTACCTGCTGATCCGCTACGCCTCATTGCTGCCCGGCTCCATCAGCGAGGACGGGGTCGAAGGGTATGCCTCCGAGGAGGCGCGGCCGTGGACGGTGGTCTCCGTGCTCTCCGGGCCGACCACCTTCAAGACCCACGCCGAGTACATCAACGATCCGCTCACCTTCCGGCAACTGGGCGATGCCCCGCCGGCAGGGCCGCAGGCGCGCGATCCCGAACACCGCCGCCAGGGGCATGAGGAATTCCTGCGCCTGCTCCGGCTGCGCGCCGACGAACCGCTGGTCGGTGCCGACACGCCGCTCAGCATAGAGGGCGTCCAGGTCGAAGGCGATGCCGCCGTGGTGGGGTTGCTGCGGCCGACTGCGGAGCGCTGCCTGCTGATCCTGATCAACTTTGCCGAGCGGTCGGCCACGGTGCGCGTGCGCCTGGCCGAACCTTTCGACATCCCGGCCGTGCAGCGTGCGCGCGCCGGTGCGCCGCAAACGGTGACGTGGAAGGCCCGGGAACTTCAGCACTCCATCGCGGAATCGGAGGCGCTTGCCGGCCCGGTTATGGTCTCCGGCGTTGCCGGTGCGCCGCTGACGCTGGGTGCATACGGATTTCGCGTCCTGGAGTTGACCCGGTAATAATCGGCGCGCATTGCCACCGCCCAATATCGAGAAGCTGTTCTCCCCGAAAGGCAATCGTTACGATCGGTGGCTTTCGGGATCTATGTGCAGGTGCTTCGTGTGCTGGGGCGGAGCATCTGTTCCCCGGCCTGTAGGCGACGGGCTCCGAAGGGGATATTCCCCCCCCTGTAATTGAGTGCAATC
>CAYOQM010000136.1:0-6970 GCA_964406065.1 uncultured Verrucomicrobiota bacterium | reverse complement strand
CCTCCTTGAACCGCTTGGTCCTGTAGAACCGGCGAAAGACGGAGTCGTCCGGTTCAGCATCCGCTGGGCGGAACGCTTTTAAGGCGGTTGCCAGGTCAGGGTGAAGGGGGATCCTTGCCTGCTTCCGGTTCTTGCTGGCGAAGGCACGGACGGTCAGCGTTGGAGTGGGGGCATCCAGATCGATATCGGCCCAGACCAGGGATTCCATTTCTCCCCGGCGTAATCCGGTATAGAACAGGGTCAAATACATGGTAGCCCGGGGGCCAGCGACGGCCAAGAGACGTTTCATCTCGTCATCCGTGAAAGCCCGGCGAGGACGCCTCCGCTCCCCATTGGCCTTGACGGGCTGCACGGCAGTCAAGGGATCCCCCATGAGCATCCCGCGCTTGGTCATCCACCGGAAGAATGTCCGAGCCGAAGCAAGGTAGTCGTTCAGGGTCTTCGCACAGGTTGTCTGGCGAGCCCGCCAAGCCTCGAATGAGGAGGCCGAGACATCCTTGGGAAGAACCCATTTGCACTCTTTCAGGAGCGTCTTGATACGACGGCAGGTGTCATAGACGTAGGTGGGGTCATTCCGTCGCTTGTCCATGTCAGCCTCGAACAGCTCAAAAGGTTTCTCCAGGTTCTGAGCCGCCGCCAGACGAAGAGCGCTGGGAGCGATCAGTCCTGCAGACTCCTGCTGGAGTTCCAGCACGATCTTCTGGAGTCGAACCTTGGCGACCTGCTTGTCGGGAGTATCCAGCGGAATCCGGATCACTTTTTTTTGCTTATCAATTCGGTACTGCCCCCAATAGAGGTGGCCGGCAACGACTTTCCCTTCCACTTTCCGCTTCTGCTTATACACGCTGCAGATCATACTGCACCTCCTTCACGGGACGGGATGTTTTCGCCCCGCGCCCGCCTCAGTTCGTTCATGTAGTCGACGATGTCAGATGGAAACCACCGTAAGGCCCCACCGACTCTGGCCGGAGCCGGGAACTGTCCAGCCGCGATTAAACGATGAACAGTTCGCGTGCTCACGTTGAGTTTTTTTGCGAACTCAGGCAACGTAACCATACGGTCATTCTTCGTATTATCGCACGCACGAGGGTCATTCTCAAAATCGTGGAATTTCCCCGTCTTAGAATTCCTACCGGCCGTTTCCGTTGAGATGCCGTTTTCGATCGGCATTCCGCCATTCGTCTTCAGTTCAGTCTCTTCTTTCATCACGCACCTACATACTCATAAAACACCGTTTGCTTGGCGCTCCCAACGCAGTTACCTGGTGCGGACACTCGTCCGGCCATGGCTATTTTCGGTTCCCCGAATAAATGGGGCATCGCATGGGTGCCCCGTGCAAACAGGCATGAGAACCGAACGGGCCTGTAATCGCCGCGCTTTAAAAAAGCGGTGTTGAAGACCGCCCCGAGAGGCGGCAAGATCCCGATAGGACGGGCGATGATGGACGGCACGCGATGAGACGTGCGCCCACAAGGGGCGCTAATGGCGGTGGTATGGCAACAGGTATTGGGGAATACACTCGGCGATTGACGCTGAGCGCCTCGGTATGCATCCAAAAAAAACGACCGCTTCACAGTTCCCGCTCCTCTATGACCAATGGGTCATTTGGGGAGGCAGGCAAAGGGACAGCGGCCCAACCTCGATTCGAATTATTCATAATTTACATCAACCATGCATTCCGGTTCAACGAAAAAAATAGGAGAAAACGCGTGGATTGTATTGGGTGCGGGTGGAGCGGGGGGCACTGGGCAACGGCGTCGGCTTTACTGGGCAGACGCCTGTTTTCCCTTCCTGCTCAACGTCAGCAGGGCCGGCGGCTTTTCCGGCATTGGTTCCATCGTCCTGGATTTTCTCACAATCGGTTCCAAGTGCCAAAATGTGGCACGTAGCGGTTGTGACTGCACCTTGGTTTTCGAGTATTTCCGACATATTTTGCCACCGTCTTCATCGAAATTCTCCAGCTAGCGTAAATGTTTTGAAACCTCCGACGTGCCATTCGGATTAGGACGCGGGGCGGGATTCCCACCCCGCGTCCAGTGATCTTAGATTGCAAAGACCATTAGGCTAGATTGCCGCCAACTTCTCTTTTTTCAGGCTCTTACGCCACAGCTGCGCACGCTTCTGCAATTTCGGGTTATGGAAAAAAAGGAAGTAAAACGGCATCAAGCTAAAAACACCGTCGGCGAGTTTGTTAGCCCGGTCATTTCCGTCACTCAGAGTAGACGCAAGATCGACTGCCGCTAAGCCTTGCTGAATAAAGTCCTTGCTGGTGATGACCAACGTGGCAAGTTTCTTAACCTTAGCTGCCTTAAAGTTACTCAGGCCTAAGCTATCGTGAACGGTAAGCGCCTCATGCCCAATCCGAATAAAATTAGGCATCTGACGCTCAACTTCCTTGAGCGCATTTACTAATTCAGGGGCAAGCGCCTCCGTCTTCTCCGGCTTAATGTCTGGGGACTTCCGTTCCTTGCAGCCGTGGTGCGAGGTTGGGATTTTCTTGGCCCTTTTACTTGTCTTACGGTTCATATCACATTTCCTTAAACTCAAATGGATCGTCTTTTCTCGGGTGTAACTATTAGGTGTTTTGTCGCAGAGGACTTCAATTCCCGCATCGTGCGGGTCTTCCAGCCCCACCACCTTCCGGATCGAGTCCTTCCAGCGGATCAGCTTGTCATGCCGGTATTCGGCGTAGAGCCGACGAACGGCATCGTCATTCCAGGTAGCATTCAGCTCCCTGGCCTTGAGAACGGCCGCGGCATCGCCGGGGCAGTTCATGGTAACAATCTGGATCAGCCGGTTCGCCCGGCCAAGCCAGACCGAGTCGGTGACAAACGGCCTCACGGCCTTGATCACCGCATGGATATTCGCATCCAGCATCGGCTCGCAGCTAACGCTGGTCACAAATCCTGCCCGGTAAGCATGCCGGAGGGCTGCCAGTCGTTCCGTATAGGACGGCGCGCCGGGCTCCCAAGACTTCAGGACCCGATCGTTCACCGAGCCGATCGTGAAGCGGAACAGCACCTGGCTGAGATAGCACTTAAGGCGCCGACAAAGCCCCTTGATGCAGGCCAAGTGCGGCTTCGTCACGATCAACACCCGGTTTCCCGCCTTCAGCAGCCGCTCCAGGGCGTCCAGGCACGCCCCCAGGTTCTCGGGGGTGATATCGTGAGTGGACGGATGCATGATCGTGCCCGCCCGTTTCCTACAGCGAATGCTACCGGCCAAGGGACCCGGCGTTTTCCACCCGGCTGCCGTAGCCCGGCCGAAGCGGATCGCCATCGCCTTCGCGTAGCAGTACCGGCAGTCGTGCTCGCACCCATTCTGGATGTTGACATTGCAGTTCGCCCATTCCTGGGTGCCGTGAACAGCGCTCGCAGACGCGGGCACAACGGCAGGAGGCACTCGTTCTCCCGGCTGCTCTCGCACTTCGCCGGCATTAGGTCCGCCAGCATTCATAGTATTGGCCCCCGCGGGCGTTTCCTTCACGTCATTATTCGTCGTGATGCTCATGCGCATCTCCAAAAAAGAAAATCACGGCAAGCGTAAGTATGGGAGTTGCAGCCCCCGAGAGGAGCCGAAATATTGGAAACAAAAAAACTCACTTGCGTCCTTCTAGCAAGGCCGATGACGTCGGCTCCAGCGTGGGCTAGAAGGTAAGTGAGCCCAGAGACCCTGACCATTCAGATCGTCAATATTCTGCTATGAACAGCACGTAGACGCAACAAAAAAGAAGTTGTTTTCAGCGTCTTTTCTATTTCCGTCGGAGCATCCGATTCGTACTGCCATCTTCAAAAAAGTAACCCAGCAGTTGCATGATCTCGGCCTTGTTCTTTTCCCAGGCACGATCGCCCGTGTAACCCAGCTGGTCAGCCACCTGTTTCTTGGTGATCTCGGTGCCAGGCGGCATGTTGACGATGCACAAGCCGGCCATGTGATCGTCCATCTCAACCTTACAGATGACGGCTTTCTGACGCCTCTGATCTGCCTGCGGGACGCGCTCATCACGCACGACCTTCGTTTTGGTCTCCTCGTATGCCGTTCCCATGACGAAATGGGGGGCCACCGTCCGCCACAGTGCAAGCAGCCAGTACGGGTCAGGCACGGCGATTATCGCGACTGCGGGCTTGTCGTTCCGTATACATGTCCGCCACAACGCCTGGTAAAGCTCGTCCAGGGAGCGGAGCGCATAGAGGTTGCGCATAATGGGCAGGTAGGGCTTGCCGCCGGGCCAGTTCGGCTTGCCCGTTCTGTTGTATGCGTAAGGCTGGTCCGGCAGCGTGCGCCTTAGCAGCAGGGCGGCGTGCAGGGCACAGTCGTCAACCGTCGTGAAGGTCGCCATACCTGTCAGGTAGGCCAAGCTGCACTGGCCGGCAGTGTTCACCCCCTTGATGCGTCCCCGGGTCAGGTAGACGATTTCGGCCTCGTCCCCGTGCACCGCCTTTATCTGACGCTCCACCTCCGGGCGGGCGCCTTCGTCCTTGTCCGTCGCAACCAGGATCCGCCGGTGCTGGCGCATATCGGGCCCCAAACGCAATACGATCTCCGACAGGCGCACGTTCGCCTCCTGCCGGCTTCGCGTGGGATTACCCCGCACGACGTTCACGGTGAGCAGGTGACTGGAATCCGGTAGATCCGGGCACGAGTAGACGCTCATGTTCTCGGGGTACGGGTAGGGGGAGAGCAAGGCGCTGGCATTGAGCACCCACAGCTTCCGGTATCGCCGCTCCTCATTAAACCGGAACCGGTTCCGGGTCACGCTGTAGCGCACGCCATCCTGATCTCGCACCTCTCGGTACGCATACGTCGCGTCGTTCAGGCGGCTGGGCCTGAAAAGGTTGGCCAACTCGGCCAGTGTTTCACGCCCCTTGTCCATGTCACCTGGGCGGAATGCGTCGCTTTGCTGTAATCCAAGCGCCCCGCGTGCACGCAGAGTGTTGTAGACGGCCGCCAGCGCGGCCGTCTGGGCTTCGTCCCGGAACACGTAGTTGCGCCGTGCAAACGTCTCGGCATCTTCCGGGATCTGCCACACAGCAAGCTCCTGAGCATGCGCACGCCGACTGTAGGGGAACAACGACCCCAAGTCCAGGGGCACCCGCACCAGCTTCTGCAGGTTGTCTAACTCGGCGTCGGTAAACGTGGCCGTGTTGAAAGGGGACAGGCCTTCGTCAACGAGGATACACGTATCTTCCAGCAGCTTGGAATCCTCCTCCAACGCCCGGATCAGCCCGCTATGCGTCATGCACAGGATGGGCTTCTGCTCCTCGGCCTGGCGAGTGTAATAGCAGCAGTCGGCGCGGGCGGGACAGGTGTGGCAGACGGAGGCGGGGTGCGTTGCTCCGCAGTTCCACCAATTATGCAGGTGTCCGCATAGCTCCTGGCATTTGTCCCGGTTGAAGCCATGCACCCGGCCTACCGGGGTATCGGTCAGCTTGGCTATCGTATCCGCTGCCCGGTAGAGTGCGTCGACCGTTTCCGTCACATACACGTAGCGGCGGTCGGGCCGGGCATTAAGCGCGATATGCGCGATTGCCCACGACGACTTGCCGCTACCGCAGGGGGTCTCCAGGATGCCGCTGCGGGTGGATTGGAATAGGTGCTCGTGAAAGCGTGCTGCCTGCCTGACACGGTCGCCCAGCGTGGCGCCGGTCACATCCACATACTCGGACAGCATGGCGTCCAGCGCTGGCGGGAGTGGGGCACAGTCGGCAAGGGGGACCGGCACCGGCGTATTGTAGATCGTGATCGTGGGTGCTAATGTGCCAGGGTAGACGGAGTGGCCCAAACGGAGCTTTCCTATGCAACGCGTGATATCCACCGGCAGCAGGCGCTCGTACTTCTCCCGAAAGTCCGGCCCTTTGCTCATGGCGTTGTGGATCGTCGTGTCGTCGTATCCCATCCGGATCATCCGACCGATGATACGATACTGGGCTTGATGTCGTGTAATACCATGTTCGGGATGCCTGGCCTCGATATCCTGGCGCAGCTCCTCCGGCAGGTCGGCGTATTCCGCCTGGATAACCTCTTGGGCCTCCGCCGGCCCTGCCTGTGCCTTTTGGGCCGCCAGGGTCTCCGCAAGGTGCTCTTCCGCGCCGTATGCGGCACAGGTAATCTCAATATCCTCAAACGCGTAGACGCACTTCTCGTCACACCACAGCAACTCCCCGCGGACGTCGGGCAAGTTGGCATCGGTGTGCCGCTTGCTGTTAATCGTCAGCGGAACGCGGAAGGCATGCTCGGGAGTAAACGTGCTGTCCGACATCGCCATCTTGGATAGTCGGCCCGTAACGGCCTCGAATCGCAGGATGCTCTCAGCCGCGCCTCCACCGGGCGGGAACAGGTAGGGCTCCTTAAGCAGGAAGCAGGCCTGGAGGCCGTGGCCGGTATGCCAGGCAATCGACGGGCGCAGAGGCAGCGTAAGCAGGTAGCCGGCAGCATCGTCCAGACTGGCAAAGGGGGAGGCCGCCTTGTGCCCCGCTTTGCCGTAGTCCAGGTCCAGGAACAGGGCACGGGTACGGGTGCAGTTAACCTTGGCATATAACCTGGATCCGTCGTGCGCAGACGCCCGGAAGTAGACGTTGGGGGCGTCGGGTTGGCTTAGTATTTGGCGAATCGCCTGTTCCCGGGGCAGGCTAGCGTTGTCCCAGAGGGGCTTGGCGCCCGTACGTGCGGTTAACCGCGCCACGACGAAGCGGTCGTCCGGGCCGAACAACAGCGACAGGAAGCGCGGGACGAACGCCTGGAACGCAGGTTGTGGCGCAAGACGCATGCGGTTTCGGCCTCCGGGAAGGGCGCAACTACCTAAACCCCCCCTTGTACAATAAAGATATCTTTATAGTAGAGGGGGGGCTTTTGCGAGTAGAAAGCGGGGAGGGGAGTTTGGCTGCCTTCGACGTGAGAACGAAACGTAGATGCGCCCGTCTTTTACGCCATGGTCAGTCCCCTGTCTGCCGCATTACAGCCCAATCTCTTT
>CAYOQM010000135.1:0-7104 GCA_964406065.1 uncultured Verrucomicrobiota bacterium | reverse complement strand
GGGCCGCTTGCGACAGTTGTGCAGGGCTCTCAACGGCATGGTCCTGCACGGGAGCGCGGCTTCCGGCCTGCCCGTCAAGGTCGTCGCCGCCTCCTGCGGCTACAAGGATCAGCGCCACTTCGCGACCCGCTTCCGCCACTTCTTCGGCATGACGCCAGGCCACTGCAGGCCGCAGGAAAAGCGCAATCGGTGATACAACCGAAAATGATTCCCGAATGCCATGCGGAATTTCTCGCACCATTGACTCCCCCTGCCAAAACCAATACTGTTAGAGTGTTTTGAATAGAAAGGATCTCAAGTCGCATGACGACCCAATTGATTGAAGCTAAAAAGGGAACGATCACACCGGTGATGCACATCATCGCGTGCCTGGAAAAGGTTCCCGCCACCAAGGTTCGTGACGAAATCGCCGCCGGACGCGCCGTTCTACCCGCCAATCCAGCACACACTATGTCCCGTCCGGCCATTGCAGGGCGGGCCTTCCGAACGAAGATCAACGCCAACCTCGGACGCTCGACCGAGCGGTCGGCCGCCGGGTAGGAACTCCGCAAGCTCGATGTGGCTCTCAAGGCAGGCGCCGACTTCGTAATGGATCTGAGCGTCGGGCCTGACCTCGCCTCCATCCGGGCCGGCATGCTCAAGGCCAGCCCGGTTCCGCTCGGAACGGTTCCCTTGTACGAAGCCATCTCGCGCCTCAATGGCCGCACATTGGATCTGACCCCCGCCCTCCTGCTGCAGGTCATCGAGGAACAAGCGCGGCAGGGCGTTGATTTCATGACGATCCACGCCGGACTGCTCCGCCGTCACATCCCCATGGCCCTCAAGCGCAAACTCGGGATCGTCAGCCGAGGGGGCGCCCTCATGGCGGAGTGGATGATGGCACACAAACAGGACAATCCCCTTTTCACACATTGGGATGAAATCATCGAGATCTGCCGGAACTACGATGTCACCGTATCCCTGGGCGACGGACTCCGCCCGGGTTGTTTGGCCGATGCCAGCGATGAGGCCCAGTTTGCGGAACTCGACACCCTCGCCGAGCTCGTCCACTGGTGCCGACGCGAGGGGGTTCAGGTCATGGGCGAGGGCCCCGGCCATGTGCCCTTAAACCAGATCCAGGAGATCATGGAGCGCCAGCAGAAAATCTGCCACGAGGCCCCCTTCTATGTCCTGGGACCGGTTGTCACCGACATCGCCCCGGGCTACGACCACATTACCTCCTGCATCGGCGCCACAGCCGCCGCCTACCACGGTGCATGCCTGTTGTGCTATGTGACCCCCGCCGAGCACCTCGGACTGCCTGATGAGGACGAAGTTCACCAGGGTGTCATTGCCTACCGCATCGCCGCTCATGCCGCCGATGTGGCCCGGGGATTGCCCGGGGCCCGCGAGGCCGACGACGCCATGGCTGAAGCCCGAATGGCCATGGACTGGAAACGCCAGTTTTCCCTTGCCATCGACCCCGAACATGCCCGCCAACGCTATGAACGCACCCGCGTCTGCAGCGAGGACAAAGCCGACCATTGCTCGATGTGCGGCCCCGAATTCTGTGCCATCCGTACCAGCAAACGACTCTATGAAAACAACACCCCTTGACCAGGTGATCGACATCATGCGCAGGCTCCGCGACCCGCAAGGGGGGTGCCCCTGGGATCGCGAGCAGAACCTCGAGTCACTCAAGCCTTTCCTGATCGAGGAATGCTACGAACTCATTGACGCCATCGACTCCGGGGATGTGGAAAAACACAAGGAGGAACTCGGCGACATGCTCCTCCAGATCATTTTTCAGGTTCAGCTTCGCCAGGAAAAGGGAGAATTCGGTTTCGACGACATCTGTACGGTGCTGGCTGAAAAACTGATCCGCCGCCACCCCCACGTGTTTTCGGATGTCACAGTCACCGGCTCCAAGGATGTCCTTACCAAGTGGGAGGAGATCAAGAACAAGGAAAAGAAAAGCGGGAAGCGTTCCGTGGTCGACGGAGTTCCGGCACACCTTCCTGCCCTGATGAAAGCCCATCAGGTCCAGAGTCGCGCCGCGAGGGTCGGGTTCGATTGGTCGGCCATCCATGATGTGATGGCAAAACTCGAGGAGGAGCTCGAGGAAACCAAGCAAGCCATCCGGGACGGGGACCGGGATCACATTGCGGAGGAAATCGGCGATCTCCTGTTCTCGGTGGTGAATCTCAGCCGCTTCCAGAAACTGCACGCCGAGGAATTGCTTGCCGCCACCGTCCGCAAGTTTTCCCGCCGTTTCCAGGGGGTCGAAGCCCTGGTCCACGAAAAAGGGAAGCTGATGACCGACTGTTCCCTGGCTGAACTGGATGCCTGCTGGAACGAGGTCAAGCGGCAGGAGCAGACTGCCCCGACCGGGACACTCAAGGACCGTCACGCTTGATTTCAGCGCGGAGGCAGGACACCGACGGGACCAGCAACACCGGCATCCAGGCCAGCAGCTTGGCCCATTCCCGCCAACCGGCCTCATCGGGCAACGCCGGGATCCATGCATAATAGCGTTGAATCGGCTCCCAGCCCTGCATGCCATCGAACAGAATTTGGAACATCCGGCGTGGCACCAGCGCCAGGTTGCATTCGAACACTTCATTATGTGAAATCGGAAGCGGTATCCCGAACCGGTGCTGGCAGTATTGGCTGAACAGAATCCCATCACCATGAAAACCACCACGGCACTGGAAATCAGAACATAGGCCCACTAACGGAAATCGCCCTGGGCCAACCCGAAGACCGGGGCAATGAAGGCGCTGATTCCCGGCCGGTGCTGCATGTAACGGGAGTCGCCCCAGTCTCCCCGGTGGGCCGCAATCCTGCCCTTGGATATCCGGTTGAAGAAATCAAAATCCCCGCCCCCCACCGGACGGGATTGAAAACAAAGGGCATCCGATTGCCGGATATTGTTGGCGATATTGATGTCTCCATCCCTGGCGAGGCTGAGGGCCGTAAGCAGGTAATCGGGATCATCCCCGGTCAGCAGGAAACCGCGTTGCTCGGGATCAGCGTGATAGGGAACCAGTTGAGACCGGCAACAGGCATAGACGGCGACCAGTATCAGGCCCAATGCCGTGGCCGCAACCACACGGTTGGCCCGTCTCAACAATGCTGCCCCACCGGCCAGCACTCCGGCAAACCCCAAGCAGCTGGAACCGGCGCCTTCATTCTTGTATTACGGCGGTTGTTCTGGCATTTTCCAATCCTGTTTAATGGGGAACACAATGAGCACTCCTACATTCGGCATTGTTATCATTGGCTTTGGCGGCATGGGTCATTACCATTTCACAATGCTAAAGGACATGCCCGGGCTTCAATGCCTGGGCACCTATGACATCAAGCCCGAGCGACAGGACTTTGCGATCGAGCAGGGATTGAAAGCCTACCCCAGCCTCAAGGCTGTACTGGCCGACCCGGACGTCCACATCATCTTGATCGCCACACCCAACCACCTTCACAAGGAGATTGCCATCCAGGCCATGAGGGCCGGAAAGCATGTCATCTGCGAAAAACCGGTCTGTCTGAACAGCGCCGAGCTAAAGGCTATTCTGGATGTGGCAACCGAAACCGGCAGGATGTTTCAAGTTCACCAGAATCGCCGCTGGGACGAAGACTTTCTCGTCGTCAAGAAACTGTACGACGACAAGATGATTGGTGAAGTTTTCCACATTGAGACCCGGGTCCAGGGGTCACGGGGCATTCCCGGCGATTGGCGTCGAATGGCTGACCAGGGCGGTGGCATGATGCTGGACTGGGGGGTACATCTGCTTGACCGGATCTGTTGCCTGGTTGAGGGCCGGATCACCCAGGTCTTCTGCAAACTTAACTTCCCCACGGGCGAGGCCGTAGACGAGGGATTTCATGTCTTTCTGACCTTCGACCATGGCAAGACCGTCATGGTCGAGGTCGGAACCCGTAATTTCCTAAGCCTGCCCCTTTGGTATGTCAGCGGCACGAAGGGAACGGCGATCATCGAGGGATGGGACCTTTCAGGAAAGATCATGAAGCTTGAGTCGTTCGAGGACATGGACGCCAAGCCGGTCGTGGCGGGAGCAGGACTGACCAAGACCATGGCGCCGCGGGGAGAAACCACCACCACCATTGAGGCCCTACCGCGGGTGAAAGCCGATGCGCGTGATTTCTACCGCAACGTGAAAGCGGTTGTCGAGGGCAAGGCCGAACCCGTGATCAGAAATTCCGAAGTCATGCGGGTCATGAAACTGATGGAAGCCTGCTTCGCTTCCCACAAGTCCGGACAGGTCGTCCGCTTCGAATAACCGCCCTCCCGGGCACCTGTTGCCTGCTATCTCAACACCAGCTTCTTATACTTACCCCGCCGGTGCAGGCGTCGCTCCTCATTGACCGACAGCACCTTCTCCTCATAGTCGGCAAAATTGCCCTCAAACCAGCGGAGCCGGCCTTCTCCCTCGAAAATCAGCAGGTGGGTGCATATGCGGTCCAGGAAATACCGGTCATGACTGATCACAAGGACACAGCCTGAAAACTGGTTGATCGCCTCCTCCAGCACCCGCATCGTATTGACATCCAGATCATTGGTGGGTTCGTCCAGCAGCAGGACATTGCCGCCCCGCTTGAGCAGTTTTGCCAGGTGGACCCGGTTGCGTTCGCCTCCCGATAATTTTCCAACCTTCTTCTGCTGCTGCGCGCCGCGGAAATTGAAACGGGAGAGATAGGCGCGCGAATTCATCTTCCGGTCCCCCCCTTTCCCCCCCACCTCCCCTCCCGTCATCCCTTCTGATCCCCTCCGCTCCTCTGCCAACATATCGCCATTCTCCCCCACCTACCTCACCCCCACGCTCTCGCCCAGCGTCAAGACGCCCGAATCCGGCTGTTCCTGTCCCACTGCCATGCGGAAAAGCGTGGTCTTGCCGCATCCGTTGGGACCCAGAACCCCGACCACCCCACCCCGCGGAAGATTAAAACTGACCTGGTTCAGGAGCGTCATGCCGTTGTAACCCTTTGTCACATCCTCGAGGATCATCACTTTGTTGCCAAGGTGAGGTCCCGGCGGGATCTGGATCAGGACATCATCCTTCTCCGCCTCGAACCTCTGGCCGGCAAGTTCCTCATACCGCGTGATACGGGACTGACTCTTTTTGCGGCGCCCCTCAGGCGAACTGCTGATCCATTCCAATTCATGCGCGAGGATTTTCTGCCGCTGGCTTTCCTTCTTTTCCACCTGCCGGAGCAGCTCCGCCTTCTGTTTGAGCCAGGAGGAATAATTCCCCTCGAAGGGAATGCCCCGCCCGTTCTCGAGTTCAAGAATCCATTTTGTGATATGGTCCAGAAAATAGCGGTCATGCGTCACAATGATCACCGTGCCATGATAATCCCGCAGTGCTTTTTCAAGCCACGCCACTGTTTCGGCATCAAGATGATTGGTGGGCTCATCGAGCAGCAATAGATCCGGCTTCTCCAGCAGCACCTTGCACAACGCCACGCGACGGCGTTCCCCTCCGGACAGTTTGGACACATCGGCATCATCATCGGGTAGAACCAGCGCATCCGACGCCATATCCAGCATACGGTCAACCTCCCAGGCGTCCATGGCATCGATCTGGTCCTGGAGGCGGCTCATTTCGTCCATGAGCTTATCCATCTGGTCCTTAGGCAGCTTTTCACCCATCTTGTCCGCCACCTCGTCATACCGGCGAATCAGGGCGTGAACCGGTTCAAGAGCTTCCTCAAGATTGCCGCGGACCGTTTTTTCGGGGTTCAACCGGGGCTCCTGGGGGACATAGCCCACACGCATCCCCTTCCCTAGAGTGGCGGTTCCCATATAATCCGTGTCCAGCCCGGCCATGATGCGCAACAACGTGGTCTTCCCCGAGCCGTTCTCGCCGACGATCCCAATCTTGGCGCCATAGTAGAACGATAAGCTGATGTTCTCGAACACCGTCTTGTCATTATATAGTTTTGCCAGATTCTGAGTTTGAAAAACATATTGCGGCGCCATAGTCGTCCCTTCCTGAAACATGAAAGGCGTCATCAATATCGGCGAAGCCCCCCACCTGTCGAGAAGAAAACCAGCCTTCAAGCCAACCTGGGGGAACGCGCACTGAATTTCATACCCCCTTGTCAGATTCAGCCCACTTTGGTTAAATGCAAGACGGTGAACTAAACAGGACAAGGAGCGCCACGATGTTCGATCCAATTTATTTTCTCTTCGTACTGCCGGGAATCATTTTTGCCATGGTAGCGACGTTCAAGGTTAAATCCACCTTTGCCAGGTACTCTAAAATCATGGCGAGTTCGGGCTTTACCGGCGCCGAAGCTGCTCATCAGCTGCTCTCCCGGAACGGAGTGACCCAGGTCAAGATCGAGAGGGCAGACGGATTTCTCAGCGACCACTATGATCCGACATCCCGGACATTGCGCTTGTCATCCGATGTCTATGATTCCCCTTCGCTCTCGGCCATCGGCGTGGCCTGCCATGAAGCAGGTCATGCCCTTCAGCACGCCTCGGCCTACATGTGGCTCGGGTTGCGCTCCTCCCTGGTTCCCGCAATGCCTATCGGGAGTTTCGGATCGTACATCTTCTTCATCCTGGGCATGTTGTTCCACAACCCGCGGTTCTATTTCATTGGCATTATTCTTTTCAGTATCACCGTGGTCTTCTCCCTAATCACGCTGCCAGTGGAATGGGACGCCAGCGCCCGGGCCAAGCGACTGATGGTCACCGCCGGCGTAGTGACCTACCGCGAACAGGAAGACGCTGCCCGGGTCCTGAACGCCGCTTTTCTGACCTATGTCGCCTCGGCTGTCACGGCCCTGCTGACCTTGCTCTACTACCTCTTCCGATCCGGCCTGCTTGGCGGTCGCCGGAATGACTAGAACCCCATGATCAAGGTTTTGATACCTCTCGCGAACGGCACCGAAGAAATGGAAGCCGTCATTGTCATTGACCTGCTCCGCCGCGCCCAATGGGAGGTGGTCGTGGCCGGGGTGGATCCGGGACTGCTGACCGCTTCCCGCGGCGTGCGCCTCATGCCTGACGCCGTGTGGACCGATATGTGTCCCGACGACTTTGACCTGCTGGTCATTCCCGGTGGAGCGGTAGGAGTCGAGCGCTTTCTTAAG
>CAYOQM010000134.1:2800-7110 GCA_964406065.1 uncultured Verrucomicrobiota bacterium | reverse complement strand
CTTCGTGGAGGGATCCCGGATCGTGTGCCGGTGTGTCTTCATAATTTCCTGTTGGCGGCCAAGGAGGCCGATATTCCTCTGGAGCAATACCTTACAGATCCTGCAGCAACCGCCCGCGCGCATCTCCATGCGCTGGAAAAATACAGGCACGATTGTATCCTCGTAGATCTGGATACAACCTTGCTGGCGGAGGCAATGGGTGCAGTGCGTGATCATACTCCCGAAGCGCCTGGTCACATCGCCGCGCCTGCCATCGTCGACCTGGGAGACGTGGGTAAACTGCGTGTGGTCGATCCCGAACGCGATGGCCGCATTCCCGTGCTGCTGGAGGCTGTTCGCATTCTGTCCCGTGAGGTGGGAGACGAAGTCTCCATCCGGGGCAACGCGGATCAATCCGCGTTTTCTCTAGCTGGATTGCTTCGCGGAACTGAAGACTTCCTTCTTGATCTTGCCGGTGATCCCGATAACCCGGCCATACGGGAACTTCTGGAGGTATGCCATCAAAGCCATCTTGCCGTTCATCAAGCGCTGAAAAAGGCCGGCGCACATTTCACCTCTCTCGGCGATAGTCCTGCCGGGCCGGATGTGGTGTCACCCTGTATGTTCCAGACCTTTGCGCGACCCTATCACGAACGGTTGGTTCGGGAATTGGCTCAAGAGGGGATCTTCACAGTGATCCATGTCTGTGGCAATACGTCGGCCATTCTTGACCAGTTTGCGGCGTATCCCTTGTGCGGGTTCGAGTTGGACTACAAAACCGATGCGGCCCTGGCTAAATCGTCTGCGGGGAAAGGTCATGTGCTATTCGGCAACATCGACCCCAGTGGTGTGCTCGGCCGGGGGACGGCGGCACAGGTTCGCGAAGTGTCTGCGGCCTTGATCCGGAAATGGAAGCCCGGTGGACGGTTCGTTCTGAATGCTGGCTGCGCTATTCCTTCCTGCACGTCATCAGAGAACATCGTCGCCCTGATTGAAAGTGCCCGGGAGTTCGGTGGATATTGATTGGAAGACGGGGTGACATGTTTTCAAAAAGTGAAAGTGGGTAATACAAATGTTTGGTGTTTTCGACGATAAGGCTCGCGAGTATGTGATTGCGGATCCGCTCCCCCCGCAACCCTGGATCAACTATTTGGGAAACACGCGGCTGAGCGCCTTTATCAGTCAGCAGGCGGGTGGCTTGGCTTGGCATAGGGAGCCCCAGCAACGACGATTGACGCGCTACCACTGGCTTCCGGCGCCGCAGGATCGGCCGGGTTTTTATGTGTACGTCCGTGACCGTGTTACGGGCGATCTCTGGAACCCCCATTTTGCGCCAACCTGTCGGCCGCTGAATCAGTTTGAATGTCGTCACGGATTGGGTTATTCGCAGTTCGTCGCGGAGAAGGGCGGGGTGTGCGTCCGTGTTCGCTACTTCATTCCGCCGGACGACGATGTGATGGTGTGGGATGTCACGATTGATAACAACAGCGGGACGGCGCAGGCACTTACGTTGGCCAGTTATGTGGAGTTCGGCATTCTGGAGTTCATGCGCGAGATGTTCTGGTGTTACCTCAAAAATCACATTGGCTTTACTTTTGATCCTGCCGAGAACTGGATCAAATATGATTATCATGTGTTCGAGGCACCGTTTGCCCCGGCTATTTTCATGTCCTGTACCCGGCCGGTTGATGGTTTTGAGTGTTCACGTGAGGCGTTCTGCGGACGGGGCGGTTCGCTTGAAAGGCCGTGCCTGGCCTTGGGCGGATCGGAACTGCCCGGTGGAGGACATGGGTGCGGCACCTTGGGGGTCAATCTTGATCTCGTGCCCGGGGGTCAGGAGCGCTTTGCCTATATCTTTGGTGTGGCGGACGACTGGGATAAGGCGAAGGAATTGCGGTGCAAGTTCACTGCCCCGGGAACTGTGGATAAGGCGTTTGCGGAACTGACTTCCTATTGGGGTCGAAAGATCAGGGTATTTCAGGTCAGTAGTGGTGACGCCCATTTTGACCGGGCGGTCAACATCTGGGCTCCGCTCAATTGCCAGGTCACCTTGGAGCGCACGCGCGATCTGTCGACCGATCATATTGGTGTGGACGGGATGCGTTTCCGTGACACGATGCAGGATGCACTAGCCGTGGCCACCTTTGATCCTGATTTCGCGAGAGAGCGCATCCGGCTGATCCTCACCTCCCAGTCATGTGATGGTAGCGGCAACTTCTCCTTCTATCCTTATGCTCCGAAAATGAAGGTGAATGTGGAGCCGCATCGTTGTGACAATACCGTCTGGCCCATCATGACGATTGCCAATCTGGTCAATGAGACGGGTGATCTGTCTTTCTTTGAGGAACGTATTCCCTTCCGAGATGGAGGTGACGCCACGGTGTACGAACATGTGCGCCTGGGGCTTGAACTCATCTGGAATCGGAGAGGGCTGCATGGGTTGCCTACCTTGTTTGATGCGGATTGGAATGACGGGCTGGCGGTCTTCCGCGATCCCAGAGCGGAAAGCGTAATGCTGGGTATGCAGCTTGTCTATGCGGCGAAACTGTTCCGGGAATTTGCCGTGAGGCTGAATTATTCCGGCGATGTTGCATGGTGCGATCAGGTGGTTGGCGAACTGACGGATATCTTGAACTCAGATGTCGTCTGGGATGGTGGCTGGTATCGTCGGCTGTTGCTGTCAAACGGAGACTATGTGGGCACCGCTACGCGGCCGGAGGGTCAAATTTACCTTGAGCCGCAGGTCTGGGCGGTGATGAGCGGCGTAGGTGATTTTGAGCAACGTGGCCTCAAGGCGATGGATGCCGTCTACGAGCGACTCAATACGTCACGCGGGCTTATGATCTGTGCGCCGCCCTATACCGGTATTCCAACTCCCGCAGACCCGCTGGTGGGTAATGCGCCGGGCACGGGTGAGAATGGCAGCATTTTCTGCCATGCCAACACCTGGGCGGTCATCGCAGAATGTCTGCTGGGACGCGGCGACCGGGCGGGTGAGTATTTCCGCAAGCTATTGCCTTCGGTCGCGGCGGAGGAAGTGGGGCAGGAGCATTGGGGGCGGGAACCCTATGTATTCGCTTCGACGGTGATCGGGCCGGCACAGGGGAAGGATTTTGGGCGGGCCGGGATCAGTTGGCTGACGGGGACGGCCAGTTGGGCCTACATTGCCGCCACGCAATATATACTCGGAATCCGTCCAACCCTTGACGGGCTGACGGTGCAGCCGTGCCTTCCGTCGGATTGGCGTGACGTGCAGGTAACCCGTCGATTCCGGGGGCAGAACTATAGAATTAACCTTGAAGAAAATAGATTGAAACACGAGTAAGTGAGTATGAGCATCAAGCAAGAGTTGAAGGGTTTCTCAGAGTTGCGGTACGGGCTTTTTATCCATTATGGACTCTACAGTCTTCTTGGGCGAGGAGAGTGGGTGTGGAATCGAGAGGAGCTTCCGGCAAAGGATTACGGCGTCCTGGCGGATCGGTTCACGGCGGACAAGTTTGACGCGGAGGCGTTGTGTGATCTGGCCGTGCGCGCGGGAATGCGCTATGTGGTGTTGACAACAATGCATCACGAAGGATTTCGCCTCTATGACACCGGCCTGAGCGATTTCAATACCGTGAAGACGGCTGCTCGGCGTGATTTGGTTGCGGAACTCGTTGCCGCCACCCGAAAGCGCGACCTTCGCATCGGTCTTTACCATAGTCTCAACAATTGGTGCGACCAACCTGATTCGGTGGCTGCACTGGAGGACCCGGGGGATTGTGCCAAATTCATCGATGCCACCTTTGCTCGTATCCGTGAACTGGTGACGAAGTTCAACCCTATTGATGTGCTTTGGTATGATGGCTGGTGGCCGTTCAATGCTGAAGGATGGCAGGCGGAGCGCATGAACGCGATGGTGCGTGAGATTCAGCCGCAGGTCTTGTTCAACGGACGTAACGGATTACCGGGCGATTTTGCGACGCCAGAGGGTCACATGGGCGCACCGAATCCCTGGCGGCCGTGGGAAGCCTGCATGACCCTGAATAATAGTTGGGGCTTTCATGTCGGCGATCATGACTGGAAGTCGCCGGAACAGGTAGTGGATCTCCTGGCAGCGGCGGCCCAAGGGCGGGGGAATCTCCTGCTCAACATCGGGCCTCGGGGGGATGGCTCCGTGCCTGAGGAATCTGTGAAGGTGCTGGAGACCGTCGGAGCCTGGTTGGCTCGCGGTGGTGGCGAGGCCATTTATGACACAGAACTGTTCACCTTTGATCTGCAGCAACGTGGAGAGCATCGGGGTGATTGGTCATTTCAGGGTCCCTTCACCGTGCGGGAAAACAATCTATACT
>CAYOQM010000134.1:1115-2790 GCA_964406065.1 uncultured Verrucomicrobiota bacterium | reverse complement strand
GCATGCTGACGTTTGGCGGGTTACAGGCGAAGGTGCTGAATGTATCCCTGTTGGGCGAGTCAGGTCGTCCGGTGGCCTTCAAGCAGGATGGGACGCGGGTGACGTTGAGCGGCCTGCCTGATCTGCCGCCCGATCCGCTATGTCCCGTGTTTCGGATCGAGTGCGACCGTCAGCCCTCCCTCTACCAATCTGGGGGACTGCGCACTCCAAAGGTTCCGCATCCCCATTACGACCCTTGCCCCTCAGACATCAAACACTGAAGGAGAAGAGCGAGTTATGATCAAATCCAAGGATCACATTCTGTTCCAAGGTGATTCCATCACCAACGCTTTCCGCAAACCGGAGGAGTTGTGCAACGCCTACCAACTCGGTTCCGGCTACGCGATGATTGTGGCGTCACAGTTTCTGGCTAGGCGACCCAAAGACAACCTCCGGTTCACCAACCGTGGAGTGAGTGGGGAAGGGGTCGCGGGATTGCAGCAACGGTGGCAGGCTGACTGCTTGGACCTGAAGCCCGATATTCTCAGCATTCTTGTCGGCATCAACGATACCACACCAACCCGGTCGGGTCCGATCACTTCGTTGGAGGAGTACGAGCAGCGTTATCGTGAACTGTTAGCCCAGACTCGAGTGGCGTTGCCATCGGTACGGCTAGTGCTGTGTGAGCCGTTCGTCTTTCGTGTCGGAGGCGTTCAGACGTGGGCACAGGATGACGTCGTGGCGCGTGGCGCGATCGTACGCCGCCTGGCGGCTGAAACCGGCGCCATACTTGTGCCGCTCCAATCCGTTTTTGCCAGCGCGTTGCGGAAGGCCCCGGCTGCCTACTGGTCGTATGATGGCATCCATCCCAACGCCCAAGGCCACTGGCTGATCGCCGAGGCATGGTTGCGGGCAGTCACACCCGTGAGACGTAAGGCTGCCGTCAGCCCTGCGTCTGGGGGTGTGGTGTGAGTAAACCGCCTTGTTTGTCTGTGAAACCACTGGATGCGGTGGCCTTCGACTCATGGCGTTGGCTCGATGCAGTATTTGCCAACGCATCGGCGGTCGAGTCGCAACAGGCGTGGCTGGCCGAACCGGAGCCTGAGTTCCGCCCGATGCGTGTGAAGGCGGGATGGACTCGCGATGCACTGTATATTTATGCCGAACTTGAGGATGTGGACATCTTCAATCCCGAGAAACGATTCAATGAGCCATCATTCATGTCTGGAGACGTTTTCGAGATGTTCCTGCGTCCCTGTGACCAGGAATCATATGTCGAAATCCATGTGACGCCCGAGAACCAGAAGTTTCAGTTACGCATTCCCTCTGCTCGCAAGTTTGCCGAACCCCGTGCTAATCCCGGCATTCCTCAGGAGTGGTTTATCGACCGTGTTATTGAAAGTCGCGTCCGGGTGAATCCCGACGCCCAGCGGTGGGAAGTGGTGGCGGAGATCCCCTTCGACATGGTCTGCGAGGTGTTCCTTCCACAACCCAATGACCGGTGGTTGTTCTCGTTCAGCCGGTATGACTATACGCGCGGGCGGGAAAAGCCGGTGTTATCCTCCACCTCGTCGCATAAAGTGCTGAACTTTCACAGACAAGAGGAGTGGGGCGAGTTGCGGTTCACGTGAGTCATTGTGATCCAACGGAACATATTATTACAGGGGCTTATTTGCATTTCTCAGCAAATATGCAA
>CAYOQM010000134.1:0-1105 GCA_964406065.1 uncultured Verrucomicrobiota bacterium | reverse complement strand
TATGCAATATTCCCCAGTATTAGAGCATGCCACAACGGTATGCCGGTAAACTTATAGGAGAAATACAGATGGCAAAAGCATTGACGAAGAGTCAGATCGTGGCGAGCGTGGCGGTAGCAACCGAAATCACCAAGAAGCAGGCCGCCGAGGTAATTGAGGCATTGGTCGCTTTGGCGTACAAGAATGCCAAGAACAGCTTCACCCTTCCCGGACTAGGCAAGCTGGTGCTGGTGAATCGCAAGGCGCGCATGGGCCGCAATCCTGCGACTGGCGCAACGATCAAGATCCAGGCCAAGCGCGTTGTGAAGTTCCGCGTCGCCAAGGCTTGCAAGGATGCGATCTTGGGCTAATTGATGCCCCGATGGAATTCAGAAGGCTGCAGCCGAAAGGTTGGCGGCCTTTTTTATCGGGGTGTGCAAGAGTCGAAATGTTCAGTCCCTCCGGCTCTCTTCCTGTCGCATCCCTCAGAATGCCGCTATAGTTGGCGTCTCAATCTGCTGGCGGACACCGGCATCATTCCCGAACGCTGGGTGGTCAAGTTCAAGCCGGGACAGGAAATGAAGGCGCGCGTCCTGAAGGGGTAATCGAAAGCACTGCAGCGTCGCCGTTAACTGGGACTTCGGGATACCAGACAGTACATGACCATGATGTGAAATTTTGGTCCACAAAAAAACGTGCGTCCCCGCTTTTGTTCTGGTTCCGCTTTTCCCTGTACCGCCCTGTGCAGCCCATCCTGTACCCTGTTCGATATAGGCCCCGACGGCTACACTATCTTCAACGATTGAGTTAGCTTGGGGACGTGCGGCAATGGACACGGAGAATATATTACTGACCCTTTCTGAATTGGCGGCATTTCTTGCCGTCAGTGTAAGAACTGCTCGCCGTTTGGTTGCTTCAGGCGTGATTCCGTATTATCGCCTTTCACGGAAGGCCTTGCGATTTAGTGCGGAAGAGGTCAGTAAGGCACTCATCAAAATTCGTATTCCATCTCGGATGGAATTGTCCAAATGAAGTCATTCTTTTGTGACAAGACTATTATCCTCCTAACTAAACCGCCCATTTGGTAGGCAATGATCCGATCAATTTGGAAAACTCGACACCCATT
>CAYOQM010000133.1:5319-7117 GCA_964406065.1 uncultured Verrucomicrobiota bacterium | reverse complement strand
TGAGCACGCTTGGTCCGCTTTCAACGATCGGTGAACCAACTTTCCGGGATTTCCCCTTGCCCCTCGGAAAAGCCATGCTTACCATTGGCGCTCATGAATGCACATTCCATTTTGGCAGTTGTCGTCGCCGGGCTGGTTAGTCCGTTGTTTGGTCAAGCCACCGAGGCCCCGCCGCTCGATTACGAGGCACGGGTGAAATCGGTCGCCACGATGAAGGAATACATCGCCCAACGGGAGGCGCGCTTTGAGGCGCTGAAAAAGGACTTGCAGGGGCTCGACGCCCGGGTGGAGGAGCGGGTGGACTACATCGTCAAGACCCTCACCACCCTGAAAGATTCCAACGATTCGAAAACCCGGATCGCGAACCTCAAGGAAGACGTAATTGGGGGCTTGCGCCGCTCTATCAACATCTACCGCCAGAAGCGCATGGATATTTTCGAACGCCAGCGCAAGGAACAAATCGTGCCCGAGGCCGAACTGGCCGCCAATATCGACATGTTCGACAAACGGATCGGCAAGCGCATCGCGCAGATTGTGGAGCTGGTCCAATCCCTGCCAGGCTATCAGGATGTGCCGAAATACGAAAGTGCCGGCAGTTCCTACAACAATGGCTGGTATGAGGAAACCACCCGCATCAGCGACGATTGGAAACAAAACCGCCGCCAAACCGCAAAGACCGATACCGAACGCCGCGACCTTCTTCAGGACCTCAACAAGGCGCTCGATGCCAACGACAGCCGCCGCCGGTCGTTGGCGCAGTCGCTGACCACTGACAACCTCTCGGCAAAAGACCGCTCGCTCAAGCAGCAGGAACTGGGCCGGGTGGACGCGCTGCTGGACGACCTCAAACAACGCCGCCGCGAACTGGCACTGCCGGGCGATACCGGCACCCGGGAACTCGGCATGAGCGAGGCCTCCGACATTGAGAAAATGATCACCGACGCGCGGGCTGACCTCGCCAGTGATTTCTCCGATATTTTCCGGAAATTCAGCGATCTGGATCAGGAACGGACGCGCATCCGCAGCTTGCAGGCCAACCTGAAGGCCCGCGAAGAATGGCTGCAAAAAAATCCTCCGCCCGCCAAGTGAGTTAGTGCCAGTGTCTGGCGCATCTTGTGATGTGCTTGCCGGGCCGGTTCAATCCGGTCCTCGATTCGATCATATCTGCGGCTCAAGACGTTCCGGACCAAATCGCCAACCCCCTCAACTCCTATCGCAAACCCTGGCCATGGCCGCGGCCAGATGACGGGCGCGGGGATTCGCATCGCTCCACCTCAGATTTCTTCAAAAAAAACGAAAAAAAATCTTGCCAAGCCGCGCGGCATGAGTTCTTCTTCCGCCCGCGCCGCGACCAACGACCCGTTCGTCTATCGGTTAGGACTCCAGATTTTCATTCTGGCAAGAAGGGTTCGACTCCCTTACGGGTCGCCATCGCGAAACAGAACCTCCGCCCCCGGCGGGGGTTTTCTGTTTTTCAGGTAGCCACTGCCGCCATTGCGGGTTAGCTTGTGCCCGCCACCGTGACTGCCCTCGACAAAGCCGCTTCCCTCCGCCGCCGCAAAGGCGGTCGCCCCATTGCCGCGCTGACGGCCTATGATTACCCCACCGCCCGCTTGCTCGATGAGGCTGGAGTGGATGTCCTGCTGGTCGGCGATTCGCTGGGGATGGTCGTGCTGGGGTATGATTCCACCGTGCCGGTCACGATGGAGGAGATGCTCCACCACTGCAAAGCCGTGCGGCGCGGGGCGCACGCCGGAGGCGCGTATCTCATCGGTGAGTTGCCGTTCATGTACTACCA
>CAYOQM010000133.1:4427-5309 GCA_964406065.1 uncultured Verrucomicrobiota bacterium | reverse complement strand
CCGCCGGGGCCGAGGCGGTGAAGCTCGAAGGCGGTCTCGCGCAGGCCGAGCAAGTCCGGGCGATTGTCGCGGCGGGCATTCCGGTGATGGGGCATCTCGGGATGTTGCCGCAGCGGGTGGTGGAAGAAGGCGGCTATCGAAAAAAGGGCCGAACTCCCGCCCAAGCCGAGGCCATCTTGGCCGACGCCCAAGCGCTGGTGGCGGCGGGAGTTTGTTCCATTGTGTTGGAATCCGTGGTGCCCGAGACCGCCCGCGCCATCACCGCGGCCATCGAGGTTCCCACCATTGGCATCGGCAGTGGCGAACGCGCCTGCGATGGTGAAGTCGCGGTGGTGACCGATCTGATCGGCTCGTTTCCGTGGTTTGTGCCACCCTTCGCGCGGCCGGAAGCGGACACCGCCACCATGATCCGGGAGGCGGTAGCGAAGTATGTGGCCAGAGTGACTTCGGGGCGAACGCTTGGTGCTTGACAGGGGAGGGGAGTCGCCCCCTGATTCGTCCCCGCTCCATGTCCGTCCAATTCAAAGACTACTACGCCACCCTCGGGGTTCCCCGCGATGCCGGCCACGATGTGATCAAAAAGGCATTTCGCAAGCTGGCCCGGAAATACCATCCGGATGTGGCGGCGGACAAGGCTGCCGGCGAGGAGAAATTCAAGGAAATCAACGAGGCATTCGAGGTGTTGGGCGATCCCGAAAAACGCCGGAAGTACGACCAACTCGGGTCCAATTGGCGCGACGAAGAAGGCGGCTTTCCCGAGTCGCCCAGCGGACCGGGTGGCGGCCCCGGTCCGGAGTTCCACTTCGGTGGCACGGGTTTCAGCGATTTCTTTGAGCAGTATTTCAGTGGCGGCACCCGCTTCGGGTTTCCGCCGGAAAATGG
>CAYOQM010000133.1:0-4417 GCA_964406065.1 uncultured Verrucomicrobiota bacterium | reverse complement strand
CCCGCGCGAGGCGGGGCGGCGATGTGGAAGGGGATATTCTGGTCACTCTCGACGAGGTCATGCACGGCACGCTACGGTCCATTTCCATGCAGACAGTCAACCGCCAGAGCGGTGAGGTTTCCACGCAGACGTTCCAAGTGCGGATTCCGCCGGGTGCCACCGATGGCCGCCGCATCCGCGTTCCCGGCCATGGCGAACCCGGGCACGGGGACGCCCCGGCCGGCGATCTCTTCCTGCGCGTCCGCCATGCCGCCCACCCGGACTTCAGCAGCTAGCGGGCGGACCTCTACCATGACCTCGACATCGCGCCGTGGGAGGCCGTGCTTGGCGCGGATATCGCGGTGCCAACGCTCGATGGCACCGTCAAGCTGCGGATCCCGGCTGGGGCCGAAAACGGCCAGCAACTCAGGGTGCGGGGCCGCGGCCTACCGAAGGGCAAAGCCGGTGAGCGCGGCGATTTCTTCGTCGTTCTGCACGTCCAGCTTCCCACCGCCCCCAGCAGCGCCGAACGGGCGCTGTGGGAACAACTTCGCGATAGTTCCACCTTCCGCCCGCGCCCTAGCCGCTAACCCCTCGCTACCTGCCCATGAACTCCGATCCCTTTCCCCATGCCGAGGATTTCCCGGATTCCGCCGCGGAAAACGGCGCTTGTTATTCCCTCGAAGTCATCGCCGAGTTGGCCGGGGTCAACACCCAGACCGTCATTCAATACCACGAGCAGGGGTTCCTAAAGCCCATCCGCGACGACGACCGCGAGCCAACGGTGTTTGACACCGAGTCCTTGCGGCAACTCCGCCGCATCGAACACCTGCGCGCCACCTGTGAGGTGAATGACGCCGGCTTGGCCCTCATCCTCAACCTCCTGCACGAAGTCGAGTGCCTCCGCGAAGAGCGGCGGCAAATGTTGCGTTAGAAGCAGCGTGCCACGATCTCCCTCGCCTCGTCCAAGGACCGTCCCGGCGGCAGGTTGTGGATCACCGTGATATAGGCCCGGCTGCGGGCCGAGTTGGCTGTTAGACAGTGAATTCCCCCGCCGAGATGGCGGAACACCTTGAACGACAGCGCATAAACCAAGCCCCCCGTGTCGCTGTCGGTCTCGTAGCGCAAGCGATAGTTTCCGGACGGCGTCGCGTCCAGGGTCGGCCGGTTGTCCAACGGCGGCAGCAGCGCCTCATCGGTGTCGCTGATGTGAAGCCCGTTGCGGATGGCGTCTTCGATGAGCCGCGGCAAGTTGCCGGGAATCGGTTGCCGCCCGGGTGCCACATGGAAGAAGTCGAGGGCCAACCGGTGGTTGGTGGCACAGAACAAATGCGCCTGGCGCAGATGAATGCCGAGCTTCCATAGCGTGCCGCTGATGCACGCCGCCAAGCCGCTGAAATCGCGGGAGGCCACTCCTAACAAAAGCGCGCCGCTATCTCGGAACAGGGCCGCCTTGGGGCCCGCATGCGGGTCCTCCACCAAGCGTACCAAGGGGGTGCCGAAGCGCCACGCATGCCGCCCGTAAAGGCCGCTGAACAACTCCACCCCGAAATCCTGTAGAATCGCCAGTTCCTCCGCGCCATAGCCGGCTAGGCGCAAGGTCTGCGCGGGGTCCGGCACCAACTCGGGCCGATGCTTGCCGAGGGCTTTCACATACAGCTCGCGGATGTTGAACCAGCGGGCCGGATCGGATTCCTGCTGCCACCATTCGCGTTGGTCCGTCGCGACCAACGCCGCGGCTTCCTCCGTCATTCCCATCAAGCGATCCAGGCAACTGAAGACAAACAAGGTGCGCAGCATCATTTCCTCACCGCAGACCGCCACCAAGCCATCCACTTGCGCCCGGTCATTCATGCCGCCCTCGGCGCATTGTTTCAGCAAGCGCCGGTGGGTGACCAGAAACTCGGCGACTCGCGCGGTTTCCGGACTGAAGCCAGCGTCCGTCACATACGGCGTGTAATACTCCGCCAGCGGAATCCCGGAAAACCCGGAGGTCTCCCGCTCGTGCATCGGCAACGCCAGCGAGTTCCGCGCCACCGCATCATTGGGCGTGAGGGGCAGCCGCTTGGTTAGCAACGCCAGTTTCACCGCCGCCAGGCTATCCGGATCCAACAGGGCGGACTCGATCGCCACCATCTCGCGCAGGTCCGCATCCCGCGGATTCCAACCGGCGCGAGTGGCGGTCAGCCGGTCACTGCCATGGGCCAGACAACTGTCCAAGGCCCGCAGTTTCTGCCGCACCCAAGCCCCGCGCAGCGACGTTTGTTCGATCATCACCCGTTCGTCCAGCGAGGCTTCAAACCGGCCGTAGCCGGGAAACAAACATTCCGCCGCCCCGTCCAACTGGGTGATGTACCCAATCGTGTCCGCCAGACTGCCGCGGGTTTCGTAAAACAACTCGGCCAGTTCCGGCACCGGCTTCAACCAATCTCCCAGATTGCGGAAGGTCGTCTGCAACTCGGCTGAATCCACCGGCACGCCATAGCGCTGAGCGGCCAGCAGCAGCGACAACGCCGCCCGGCTTTTCGCCACCGGCGTGGTGGCGAACAGCGCCCGGTCATGCTGCAACCCGGTGGCCTTGAGCACGATGCCCGCGTCCGGCGGCACCGGCCGGCCGTTGCGCAGTTCGCGCTCGATGACCCCCCGCGCGAACACCGCCACCCGCCGCCGGGCCGACAACAGGCGGGCTCGCACCGCCGTGGCAAATTCAAACCGCGCGCTCTCGCCAGCCGCCGCCCCCAACATCTCGCCAAACGAACAAAAATCCTCAAACCCCAGCACGTCCTCCGCGTGATTCCCTAACAAATTAGCCCGGACCGGCTCGCGCCGCAGGTGGACCCAGGCCCGGATCCGCAGCAGGAAGTCATAAGCCGCCAGATCCCGCGCGTCGCCCAGTTCATCGTACACCGCCTGACTGTGCCGGAAATCCTTGCCGGCCAGCGTCCACACGCCGCCAAGGAACAAGCGCAGGCCATCGTTCTTGATATCGAAACTTTTCAGGTTCTCGCTGGCTCCCGCCGCCGCTTCCCAGTGCTGTTTCCAAAACCCGCGGACATGGAGGAAATGCTCGAACGGATCAAACGTCAGCCGAATCCGCTCGCGGAACACTTGGGCGAGTCCCTGCGGATCGTACACCGGACGCATGTCGAGAAACGAATTGAGCTGTTTCTTCGCCAACTCGGGCATGTCGTCCAACCCGAACGGCAACGCCACGAAGCCAAAGCCGGCGTGCGCTTCAAACTCCCGGGTTTCCAATGTTTGCCGCTGCAATTCCAACAACAGGGGATTGCCCTCCAAGGCGTCATCAAACAGAAACGCGATGTCGAGATCCGAGCACGGCGTGATCTCGCCCCGGCCCGTGCCACCCAGCGCGACCACGGCGAACGGCTTGTCATACCCCAGCCGCGCCTGTTGCGCCGCCGCCCATTGCCCGATCAACGCCGTGTAAATCGCCGTCCGAGCCCGCACGATGGCCCGCCCATTGTCCAGCTCCGCCCCGCGAATCAATCGGTCATTCTCCTCTAGCAGCAGCCGACACGCCTCCCGCGGACCGTAGTTACGGACCTGCTCCAACACCCTGGCCTCGTCCCCAGAGTTCACGATTTTAATCCTCCGCGCATCGGCAACGGCAGAATGACACCGACTCTCCCCCGCGTCGATTGGAAAATGCCAATCCTGTCGAAAATATCACGAACTCCGAAATTTCCGCTTGCGCATCGATGAACAACCCGTAGATTTCCGCAACATTCCATGTCGGAATGCCTCCCAAACCAAACCACCAACTCGAAATGAAATACATCAGACTCGCCATCATCGCCGCTGCCGCCTCGCTTTTCGCGGCTTCCTGCTGCCCGAACGCGCCAGCCCCGCCGGCTCCGGCTCCGGTGGTGCAGCCCGCCAAATAAGCGGCTGGCCATTCCCCGATGAAAAACCCGGTCCGGCCACCGCCACGCCGGGTTTTTCCGTGAGCAGCCGGGTTCCCGCGGGTTTTTCTTCCGAAAAAAACGCCGCGGCCAACTGGTGACCGCGGCGCCGGGAGTTTACCCGATTAATTCAGTTAGGCCAGTTTGAGTGGCTCCCAACCCTTGCGGTAGGTCTTGTTGAGGTAGCGGTTGGCTTCCTCGTTGTTGGTGAACTTCATTTGCTTGGCATCGTATTCGAGCTTTTCGCCGAGTTTGCCGACGCGCAGGGCGATGTTGCCCAACAGGATGGCTTCGGTGAACGGCGCGGCGTATGTAAAGTTCGAGCCCGGATGTTTCCAGTCTTTTTCGCCGACACAGGCGCGGCGCCATTCGGCATATTGGCCGTAGTCGCCGGTGCCATCCGGATTGCGGGGCAGCAACACGGGCGGTTTGCCGATGACCGTTTCGCCGGGGCCGGTGACGACGCGCGGGCTATCGCCATAGTCGCCCTGGATGAGCAGATCCGCCTTGGAGCC
>CAYOQM010000132.1:4562-7122 GCA_964406065.1 uncultured Verrucomicrobiota bacterium | reverse complement strand
GTGCTGTATGCGATCCGCAGGGAACTGTTCCAGCCCATTCCCCTGACCGTGACGGATGACCTCTTCTCCTGCCTGGCTGTTGTCCGCCAGCACAAGCGGTTTGTTTTTGAGCCTGCGGCCCGGGCTTTCATGACGGCTGCCTCCAAATCACCCGAACATGAACTTCGGCGGCGGCGGCGTATCGTATGCCGGAGTTTGCGAGGCATCTGGCTGTCAAGGGAGGTTCTGAATCCCTTGCGTTTTGGCCTGTTCTCGGCCGGTTTGTTTCTGAACAAGGTGTTGAGGCGTTTGTTGCCAGTACTGTTGATGCTCATTCTGTTGTCTTCTGCCGTCCTGGCGGTTAGATCAGTTCCCATGCGGGTGTTCTTTTTTGTTCAGTTGAGTTTCTATGCCTCTGTGGTGCCACTGAGGAAGCTGGCAGAGCATCTTCCATGGGGAGGCCCCCTGCGGCGGCTGGTCTTCCTGGCCTTCTATTTCTGTACCGGCCTGGTGGGGACGTGGCTCGGGTTGCTGGATTTCCTTAAGGGGAAACAGGTTGCTAAATGGGAGACAACTGAATCGGCGGGCACGCAAAAGGACGGGAGCCGGTGAAGGGGCAACAGAGCTCGAATCCGGCTTCCCTGCCGCTTGCCAGCCGGATTGTCCGGCCCGTGTGGAAATGGGGTAAATGCATTGCGGTGGCAACATTCAAGAGGGTGCGGTTTGTTGTCCTCAGGGTGTCATTGCCCCGTCCTGCGTCGCCTGAGACCGTTACGGCCGGAGTTCAGGTGAGAGCGATCACCTCGGCAGACGAGCAATTGGTGGCGGCCATTCCGGGGGCGTCGGCTTCCGCTGGGATGGCGGAGAGGCTCGAGACTTCCAGCGGCGTGATGGTGATCGATGCAGACGGCCCCGCCGGATATGCCTGGTGCACAGGAACCGAACGCACACGCGAAGGCAATTCGCATTTCCATTTTCCGGTGTCACCGGCGGCCGGCACACTCTATATTTTTGATGTTCTCGTGACGCCTTCCAAAAAGGGGCGCGGCTATGGCCGTCTGCTGCTGGCTGCCTTGCTGGCACAGGCTGAACGGGCGGGAATGCACAGTGTATTTCTGTTTACCGGGGTCCGTAACCAGCCGATGCGGCGCCTTTGCGCCAGTTTGGGATTCTCCGAGGCAGGCGTATTGCGGTTTTGCCGCGTGTTGGGACGGACATGGAGCGATGTGAGTGCCCTGAGGTGGCGGCGGGGCGGGGGAACCCCCGGGTTGCACTGTCACGGGCAAGAGTGAATCCTTAGCGCGCGGGGGCGGGCAGGGTGGAGGCCCGGCGAATGAACGCCTGGAACAGCTTGTACGCCAGTTGGGATTCGAGATGTCTGACGCCGAAATTGTTGAATTCTTTGGCGGGACAAACAGGTGCTTTTCTGTGTCGAAGGGTAACCAGCACTATTTCATCCGACTGCCGGGACAACGCACCTCTGCTTGCGGGATAAGGAGGGAAGCGGAGTTCGCGGCCATACAAGCCGTGGCGTCAACCGGGATAGGCGCCGAGCCGGTCTATTTTTCCCTGGATGACGGCGCCATGATAACCGCCAAGGTTGAGGGCCGCCAGTTGACGCGGCGGGAATTTTCAGCCCGCCGGACGATCAGGAGGGTTGTGCAGGCGGTGAGGAGAATTCACGACGCGCCCCCGGTTGCGTATGCGTTCTCGCCGTATAGTCAAATCTGGGACAGGGGGGACTGTGCCAGGCGTGGACATGTCGCCTTGCCCGGTTATCTTGATGACCTCATGGCAAGGCTGGATGAAATCGAGAAGCGTCATGCGGCGAATTCACGTAAGTGTATCCGGCTCTGCCACAACGACCTGATTGTTGAGAATTTTATTTTTTCCGACTCCGTCCGGATCATCGATTGGGAATATGCGGGGATGGGGGATGTCTCGTATGATCTGGCGACCTTGGGCATGTATTTTTCGAAACGCCGGAAGAAGTACCTGTTGAAATGTTATTTTGGAGGCTATTCCCGGCGGGATTATGAACATCTTGACGACATGATATTTGTGGCCCGCTTCTGGAATGCCATGTGGGCCGTTATGCTGGATGGCGGGGTGGAGAGCGGCGCCTCTTACAGGCAGATGGCGGACAAGTGGTTCGAAAGTATCAGGAAAAAAAGTCTGCTGGAAAGGTGCTTGCAACAGTCACAAATCCCCCGGGTGTTGAGAAAGATCAGGCGTATTCTGGCCTGTGGCTCCCGCTCGCTGGCTGGTGAAATATGATTTCGCTTCGTAGCCGCGCCTGATAAGGCGTGGATCTTCGATGGTGGGGCGGTATCACTTCCGTGCGACGATGTCACATTTCAAGACCCTGAAGCGGTCGAGGGGAATTTTCCTCAAGTCCGAGAAGTCGTCGATCTGATTCCATTTCCCGCCGTCCGCGCCCACATTCTGGAAATACAGCGAACAGGTGGAGGCATTGTCCACATTGTACATCCCATAGACCTGCAGGGCGCGCGCGATGACCAGTACGGCGGGCGATAACTTCAGTGTCTGGAGATCCAGGTCAGGATCGAGCTGCAGCAAG
>CAYOQM010000132.1:1528-4552 GCA_964406065.1 uncultured Verrucomicrobiota bacterium | reverse complement strand
GGACTGCAGACTTCCTCTCCGGAGTCGGGCGACCTGGCCCTGCGGTTGACAGGACAGCCGAAGGCCAGTGCATGCCGGATGACTCCCGCCTGCACTTCCTCTGGCCGCAACAGGCCGCCCAGCAAGGGTGTGCCCGATCCCCGGGCACCGCACGTCCACCAGTTAGTTCCCGAGAATGGCTCACGATAGCCCGGCCCGTCCAAGGCCCAGATATCAATCCGGTTGGCGGTCACTTCCGTGGCGGAAATGCGCACGAAACGAGAGAAATCCCAGCATTTCCGTTGATAGAGGTCCACCAGCGTTAAGTGACCGTCCCCGGCGGGGTCAGCCCACACATTGGCGGGGATGGGAAGCCTTTCGGCGATATTGTCCCGGTCCGGATCAACCCGGGGATTCAGGCATTCCGAAGTCGTTCTTACGTTCACGCGTCTAGTTCTGGCGGCGTCAATGATGAAGACTGGAACCGACCATTTCCTGATGTTGGCGCCCAATGTTCTGGCGTTGGAACTCAACATCGTGATCATGGCCCCGGAATCAGGATCGACGACAGCATTGGTCGGGACGGGCGTGTTCCAGGGGGAGGTCGCTGAAAATGGGCGGAAATGTGATGAGAAGACTGCAGGCTCGGCCAATTTTCTGTTTTCCGCTGCTTGCGCGGTGCCGATCAGGAGTATGGCTAGAAGGATTGTCAACAGTGCGGTGGTGCCTGATCCAGTCAGTTTCATTGTCATATCCTTTCCCGAGCCTGGTTTTTCACCATCCGGCGTTTGTTCATCATACGATGATTTCCAGCATATCGCCACTTTCGTTTTGTGTTCACACTTGTGTTATGGATACCCTTTTGCCACCCTGAATACCGTGAGCGCGGACCCTACAGCTGGAGCACCTGATCAAACGCCCCCAGGGCTGAGTATTGTTGAAGTCCATACACTTCCTGAATTAGAGCAACATTCAGAGGCGTGGGCGAGGCTGTTGCTGGATTCCACGGCGGCCCTGCCCAGGCAGTCGTATCCATGGATTAGCGCATTTCTCGAAAACAAGCCGCTCTCCGGCAAACGCTGGTTTTGCCTGCTTGCCTACGAAGGGGACAGGCTGGTCGGTGTGTTGCCATTGATCGAAGTTCGGTTATACAAGCTACCCTTCCGTCCACTCCTGCTGCTGAAGGTGCCGTATGATGCGTTGCACACCTCCTCGGTGGACGCGCTGACCCTTCGCGGGCGCGAGAATCTGATGGAGGCATTCGTCCGGCATGTGCAGATATCACGCAAGGTTTGGCCGGTGATCCGTTTAAGGTTACTTCCGGAGCATTCCTCTTCCGTGATCTGGGCGAGACAAGACCGGGGTGCCTGTGTTGTCTGTAAAGCGTCCGGCGCGGCGAATTTCATTCAGCTTCCCGCTCAATACTGCACCTATCATGACGGGTTGTCGCACGGATTCCTCCGCCAGCTCAAGCGGCGCGGGCGCAAGCTCGAGGAGCTTAAGAACGTTCGATTCCTGCTCCGAGAAAGCAGCCGTGCCGTCGAGGAGAATCTGTCCCGTTTCATTGAAGTCGAGGACAGTGGCTGGAAGGGAGATTCGCGTTCGTCCATCGGTTCGGCCGAAAGCAATTCTGCGCTTTTTCTGACGGCTGCAAGGGAGTTTGGACGATGGGGCTGGATGGAGTGGAATTTTCTGGAGGTTGAGGGGAAGCCCATCGCCGCGCAGTTTGCCGTACGGATCCGGCGCACGCTTCATGTGATCAAAATCGGCTATCGCGAGGATTATTCATTCTGCACACCGGGCAATCTTCTATTTGCCAAGGTCATTGAAAATTCATGTGCGCAGGGGGATGTGGACTAAATCAACTGCATGACGTCCTGGAACTGGCATAAGGACTGGAATATGCAGAGCCGGAAGGTTTACGATCTGCTTGTTTTCCCCCGCATCCCGATGCTGTCGGGCATGCTTCGCGCAATCAGTGCGAGGCATGAGTAAAGGCCAAATGCAGGCTGCGCCTCGCTCGGACTGAAGGCTTGCAGGGAACCAATCGGGTGGCCTATAGTTCCGGCTAATGACGGGTTTTCACGGCCTTTCAAAACAGGGATTCACATGACACAGTCGCGAATCATATCCGTCGCGTTGCTTTCGGTTTCGTGTTTGGGCTTTACCCTTGCTGGTAAAGCCGCAACGCCTCCGGCTTATGGCTCCGATCCGTCAAGGCCCGCCATTACCGTTGTGTTCCGGATGGACGATTACTCGGACGCCATGTCCTTGAGCCTTGAAACGGCTATTTTGACTGGCATTCAGCGATACCGGACCCCTGTAGTTTTCGGCGCCATTCCCTATCTTCCAGGGAAGGAGGATTTGTCCCGTCGTCCGGACTTGGATCAGCCATTATCCCGTGCACGGGCCGACCGGCTTCGCCCGGCAATCGAGGCCGGCCTGCTGGAAATTGCCCAGCACGGCTATTCGCACCGGTCGAATGCCGCCGGAGGACTGTCTGGCGACAGTGAATTCTCCGGAATTCCGACGGAGACTCAGCGTGCCTGGATTCTCAAGGGAAAAGAGTTGTTGGAGGGGCTTTTCGGGCGCCCGGTGGTTTCCTTCTGCCCGCCCTTCAACCGGTATGATGTAATAACCGTTCGAGTGCTGGCCGCCTCGGGGTTCACCACGCTCTCGGCTGGAGGGTATTGTCATGCGGACGAGTCGACGGGTTTGCGTTACCTGCCGGCGACGTGCAAACTCATGCAGCTTCCCCTTGCCGTCGAGGCCGCCAGGAAGGGAATGGATCCACAGCCCGTGATTGTGGCATTGTTTCATCCTTACGATTTCATAGAGGAGGAAGCCGCCCGCGGGTTCATTCACTATGCGGATCTCGATGCCCTGCTGGCGTGGGTGTCGCAACAACGCGATGTGCGGGTCGTAACGCTCGACAGAGTAGGCCGGGAGATCGGGGATCTGGGCGCCGCACGGTATCGGGCCTTTTACCAGTGTCATGCCCTGTCGCGCCTTCTTCCGGAGGCATTGATCCGCAGAATCTATCCT
>CAYOQM010000132.1:0-1518 GCA_964406065.1 uncultured Verrucomicrobiota bacterium | reverse complement strand
CTTCGGCCTACTGGACGGTTCATGGATCCCGCATGTGGGCTATCCAGTTTGCGGCATGGCTGATGCTCCTGCTGGGCGCGGGTTGCCTGTTCGGCTGGTTGCTGGCCAGGGGCACATCTTCCGGGATTTCTCGTAGACCTTGCTGGTTGGGATGGGTGGGTGCTGCCGTATTGGTGGCCGGATTGGTGAGATTTCTTCTGCATCCCGGATTTCTTGGTGCGTTGATTGCGGCGGTCGGAGCGGGTGTGGTTGCTGGCGGGGTTTGGTCTCGCGTGAAAAAATGAATCCAGACATAAGTGTAGCCCATCTTAGGTGCGCCTCCGGTGGAGGCGGAGGCGCTGACCGTGTCATTCTCAACACGGTTCCCCGTCTCCAGGCGGGTCATTCCTCCCAGTCGGTTCTCTATCTGTCCAGGACGGAGTCGGATGCGGCTGGCCTGGTTGAGCCGTTGCGAAGGCAGGGGGTCCCATGCCAGGTCTTTCCGGGACATCGTGTATTTGATCTCCGGCAATTTCTCGCGGTCCGGCGCTTTGTCATGGACCACCAGGTTCGAATCCTTCATTGCCATGATGCGAAGGCCGATGTCTATGGTTTCCTTCTGCGCCTGTTGCGTCCTTCCCTGAAGGTAGTCAGCACGTTGCATGGGTGGACGGAGAAGACCCGCCGGGGAAGACTCTACAGCCGTCTGGACAAGGCGATGCTCAGGCGGTTTGACGCGGTCATTGCCGTGTCGGGACACACGGCCGGGATTGCCGGGAATAATGGCATTCGCCGCGTCACGGTGATCCACAACGGCATCGATCCGGATCTCTGGCGACCGGGGCCTTCAGTGAATGACCGGTCCTCCGACCCTCCTTTTACCGTCGCGTTCATAGGTCGGCTCAGTGCGGAGAAGGGGCCCCTTGAATTTGTCGAACTTGCGCGCGAGATCGAGCAGCGGCTGCCGGGAAACCGCTTTGTGGTCATAGGGGAGGGGACTGAACTGTCCGCCATGAAAAACGCCGCAGAGGCCTCGGGGTTGGGAGATTCCTTTGATTTCAGGGGATTCCAATCTCCGGAGAATCTCCGGGCGGCTTATTCGGGAATAGACGTGCTCGCGCTGCCATCCCGGCGCGAGGGATTGCCCATGGCGGTCCTTGAAGCCTGTGCCATGGGGGTCTGTGTTGCCGCCTTTTCCGTGGGTGGAGTGCCGGAAATTATTACGCACGGGCAAAACGGTTTGCTTGCGCAACCAGGAAACATTGGCGAACTGGCCGGGCAGATCGTGTCATTCCGGCAGGATGGGCGGCTTGGCGACAGACTGCGGAGTCTGGCGCGGGCATCCATTGTTGAGCGTTTTTCGGTTCAGGCTCAAGTTCGGCAACTTGAGGCCGTTTACGAGGCATGTCTGAATAGCGAGACATGCAAGATCGTGGATGGAACCATATCCGCATCATGAAATCCACGGCGTCACCCTCTTCATCAGCCCTGAAAAGCCTGGGCGAGTATGCCCTCTCGAGTTTGGCGGCGACGGCGGCG
>CAYOQM010000131.1:6149-7123 GCA_964406065.1 uncultured Verrucomicrobiota bacterium | reverse complement strand
GGGCATCTTGAGGATCCCGCCGGACATCGACTGCCATTTGGACAACTGGTTGAACAGTTCATCGCCGGCCCGGCCCATGAAGTCGCAATACATCAGTTCCACCAGGGCGCGGCCGCCTTCCAGGCCATAGCCGACCGCCGTGCCCACGATCGCGGCCTCGGAGATGGGGGAATTGAACAGGCGGTGATACGGCAGCGCCTCGGTCAAGCCACGGTACACGGCAAACGCGCCGCCCCAGTCGCGGTTTTCCTCGCCATAGGCCACCAGCGTGGGATCGGTGTAGAACCGGTGGATGATGGCTTCGAAAATCGCGTCACGGAAGACCACACACCGGCTATTCGGCAATTTGGCGCCGCTCTCATCGAAAGCCGAACGGCTGCGCCCGGCCAGTTGCCTGATACGGGGATTCACGTCCAGCGGGATCAGGGTGTCGGGCGTTTCGTCCGACATCTTTTCCACGCGCTGGTTGGAGAACATGGTTGTTTCCAGCAGGCCTCCGGTCCTCTTGAGGTCGGCGCGCGGGGAGATCTTGAGGTCGACGGCCTTCCCGTAGGCCTTGAAGATCAGCCCGTCGATACGTTCCTGCATGGCCTTCAGGTCGGACGCGGAAACCACTTTCGCCTTGACCAGCTCGTCGCCGAAGGTGACCAGCGGATCAATCTGCTGCCAGGCCTCCACCTCCGACTTGTCACGGTACGAGCTGGCGTCCGACGGCGAATGGCCGCTGTAGCGGTAGGTGATGGTGTCCAGCAGGACCGGTCCGTCGCCGCGGGCGATGGGGGCACGCGGGCCGCGAGGTCGCCCGAATCACAGACTGTTCACGAGATGGCCACCATTTCAGCACGCACGTCGTTCCTTCACGGGCAATGGACCGCCGCCGATTCGGCGCAGCTCTACGGCATCGCCGACTGGGGCAAGGGGTACGTCTCGGTCAACGCGGCGGGCAACGCCACCGTGCTGCCGACGAAGGACGG
>CAYOQM010000131.1:0-6139 GCA_964406065.1 uncultured Verrucomicrobiota bacterium | reverse complement strand
CCAGCAGGACCGGGCCGTCGCCGCGGGCGATGATGTCCCGCTTGCGGCGGATGGCATCGATCACGGCGAGGGGATTGTAGCCGTCCACGCGCTCGGCGTGCAGTTGATCGGGCCGGAGTCCGGCGCCGAGGCGGGCCAGGATTTTGAAGCCCATCGTCTCGCCGACGGGCTGGCCGCCCATGCCGTAGAAATTATTGAAGAAGTTCATGATCAGCGGGAGTCCGCCGCGATGAGCCTCGTCCCACAGTTCCTTGAACTGATCCATGGTGGCGAAACAGAGTCCCTCCCAGACCGGTCCGCAGGCGGCCGAGGCATCGCCGATGTTGCACACCACCAGTCCGGCGCGGCGGTTGACCTTCTTGAAGAGCGCGGCTCCCACGGAAATATCCCCCGAGCCGCCGACGATGGCGTTATTGGGATAGATCCCGAACGGGGTGAAGAAGGCGTGCATCGAGCCGCCCATGCCCCGGTTGAACCCGGCGTCGCGCCCGAAGATTTCAGCGAGGGCGCCATAGAGCAGGAAATCGATGGCCAGGTCCTTGACGCTGCCCGAGAACCCCTGCTCCACCACCTTCAGGCAGGCACCGTCGAAGAAGGTCTTCATGGTCGACATCAGGGCATCGTCATCCAGCTTGTGGATGGCCGAGAGACCCTTGGCCAGAATTTCGCCATGACTGCGGTGGCTCCCGTAGATGTGGTCCTCGACATTCAGCAGATAGGCCTGGCCGACGGCGGAGGATTCCTGGCCGATGGAGAGATGGGCGGGCCCCCGGTGGTTGTAGGCGATGCCCTTGAAGGCACCCTGGAGCTTGACTTCGTTAAGCATGCTCTCGAAGCCCCGGATGATCACCATGTCACGCTGGATGCGCGCGAGATCCTCCTTGCTGAACTGCTTCAGTTCGTCCTTCACCGACTTGTTGTACTGGTTGACGGGAATCGGCTGGAATTCGACAAACCCCGCACGGCGCACATCCTGGGGCAAGATCATCTGATGCTTGGGCATAGTACGTCCTTCTTTATTTCTGATTACAGGCTGCTGACTTCCGGATAGTCCACCGCCAGAGGCGGGGTCACCAACTTCACATTCTTCGAGCGCAAAAATTCCTGCCACGCGGGCGATGGCAAACGGTCGGTCACCACCGTGGCAATGGACTCCCACCCCACAATTTTGTAGAGGGAGGCGGCTTCAAATTTCGTATGGTCAAGGACCAGGATTGTCTCGGTGGCGTGCCGGACAGCGAGGCGGTAAAGGTGGGAGCTCTCAATGTCGCTGGCCGCCGGGCCGAAATCCATGCTCACGCCGTCCGCCCCGATAAACGCGCGATAGCCGCGCAACTGCTCCATTGCCTCCATCGCCAAGGGGCCCACCGTATCCATGCGGTCCGCCCTGTATTGGCCGCCGAGCATGATCACCTTCACATCCGGGATGGACGCCAGTTCCTCCGCCAAGCGGAGGGAATGGGCGATCACCGACAGCCCCCGCTTGCCTTTCAACCGTTGAGCAATCTGGAAGGTTGTCGATCCCGAATCCATGAACAACTGGTCACCATCCTGAATCAACGCGACCGCCAACTCGCCGGCAATGCGCTTGGCCTCAATGTTGCGCATATTCTTCGACCGGAACGAAAAGTCGGTCGTCCGCGACAACGTGGCCCCGCCATAAACCAGTTCAAGTTCATGGGCCTCCGCCATGGTCTTCAAGTCACGCCGCACCGTGGCCTCGGAAATGGCCATCTCAACAGCAAGCTCCTTGATCAGGACATGCCCGCTACGGAAAAGCTTGTCCAAAATAACATCCCTACGTTGTTTTCCAGAATATACCATCAAAATCACCTAAAATGAGATAAGATTGCATATGTTTGACATAACTATGACGTAAATGTCAATAAACATTTGCAAATGTTTGTTTGACACATAGATATCAAAATGAGATAGTGATGACAACTTTTGCCAATCAGGGAGATATTTATGTTCGAAGTCCAACTGCCGCAGGCGGGCCAGTCCATGGAGGAAGGCACCATTGTACGCTGGTTGAAGAATGAAGGCGACAAGGTGCAGGCCAAGGATATCTTGTTTGAAGTTGAAACCGACAAGGCGGTGGTCGAGGTTGAGGCAGGTCATGACGGCCTCCTGCGAAAAATCATTGTTCCCGCGGGAATCATGGTTCCCGTTCGAACCAAAGTAGGACTCATTGGTGAGGCCAATGAGGCGCTTCCGTCTGATCTGGCAAGTCCCCTTCCGAGTCCTGCGGCCACCGTGCAGACCATGGCTCCGGCAGGCCTGGAGTTGTCTGGAACCTTGATTGACGTACTGATGCCGCAGGCCGGTCAATCCATGGAGGAAGGCACCATTGTACGCTGGCTGAAGAACGAGGGCGACAAGGTGCAAGCCAAGGAGTTGCTTCTCGAGGTGGAAACAGACAAGGCTGTGGTTGAAGTGGAGGCGGGGCATGATGGAATCCTGCGCAAGATTATCGCGCAGGCGGGCACCACCGTTCCGGTCCGGACTCGAATTGCCCTGATAGGCGATGCCTCGGCCACACTCCCCGCGGGACTCACCGCCACACCGGCTCAACCCGCCACCCCGGCGCTGATCCCCTCCTCCGGTCCTGTCAAAGCCTCTCCCGCCGCGCGCAAAATCGCTGGTGAACGGGGCATTGACCTTAGCACGGTTGGCGCCGGTTCCGGTCCGGGTGGTCGCATTACCTCGCGTGATCTACCGGCCCAGGTAACGGGCAAGAGCCCGGCTGCACCCACGGCGGTCAAACCCGCGCAAACCGGCCCCGCCGGAGGGACAGGCTCCCGCCGCCAGCTCACCCCGATGCGCCGGGCCATTGCCCGCAGCCTGCTGTCATCCAAGCAGACCATCCCCCACTTTTACATGCAGTTGACGATCAATGCCGCGCCCATGGCTGAACTGCAGAAGATCGAAAAGACCAAATACCAGTGCTCGGTAAACGATTTCGTCACCAAGGCCTGCGCCACGGCGATCCGCGAATTCCCGGCCGTCCGCTCGCGCATCGAGAATGACGAGATGGTGGAACTCAACGAGGTCAACATCGGTATTGCCGTGGGAGTGGATGACGGCCTGCTGGTGCCGGTGATCCTGGGCGCTGACACGCTATCGATCAAGGAGATTGCCGACGAAACCCGGCGTCTGGCGCAGAACTCCAAGGCCGGCAAACTGGAGAACATCGGCAAGGGGACCTTTACCATCAGCAACCTCGGCATGTTCGGTATCGAACAGTTCACGGCCATCATCAACCCGTCCGAGGCCGCCATCCTCGCGGTCGGCGCCATCCGGGAAGTCGTCGTGGTCCGGGATGGAGCGATGTGGCCCGGCAAGGTCATGACGCTCACCCTCAGTGCGGATCACCGGGTGGTGGACGGATTGCCTGCCGCCAAGTTCATGGCGCGGCTGAAAGAGTTGTTGGAGGCGCCGGGGCAGTTGGTGTAAGAAAGCAGCCAGATGTGATTTTCCAACATTCATGGAGATTGTCATGAGCAAACACTTTGATATCGCCGTACTCGGCGCGGGACCGGGTGGCTACATAGCAGCTCTGAAGGCGGCGCAAATGGGGGCCTCCGTGGCCATTGTCGAGCAGGGTCCCTTGGGCGGAACCTGTCTCAATGCCGGGTGCATTCCTTCAAAGGCCCTGCTGGCCTCGGCGGAGCTGCTGTACAGCATCAAACACGCCACCCCTCTCGGCATCAAGGTTTCCGGCGAAGTCACCTTCGACTGGCCGGCCATTCAAGCCCGCAAGGACAAGGTCCTGAACACACTGCGGGGCGGCATCAAGTCGCTCCTTGCCGCCCGCAAGGTCGTCCTGTTCCAGGGCCGCGCCAAACTCAATGGTCAGGGCAAAGTGGCCGTGACCACAAAGACCGGTGCGGAGGAGTTCTCCGCCGCCAGGATCATTCTTGCCACCGGCTCGATTCCGGCACGGATTCCGGGCTGGCCAACCGATCCGGAACGCATCTGCACCAGCGACGAATCATTGCACTGGAAAACCCTGCCCGCCCGGCTCCTGATTGTCGGCGGCGGCGTGATCGGCTGCGAATTCGCCTGCATGATGCGGGAATTCGGCGTCGAGGTTACCGTGGTTGAACTCATGCCGCGCCTCCTGCCGGAGTTGGACGAGAGTCTGGCTGAACCGCTTCAGAAGGCCTTCGCCAAGCGGGGCATCCAATGCTTTACCGGAACCAAGGTGGAAAGCCTGACGGCGTCGGAAACGGTCAAAGCCGTACTGGACAACGGCCAGACCATCGAGGCGGATCGTGTCCTGCTGTCCATCGGGCGCAGGCCGAATACCGCTGACATCGGATTGGAGTCCGTTGGACTGGCCACCGACCGCGGGTTCATCCGCGTGGATGACCACATGGAAACAACCGTCAAGGGACTCTACTGCATCGGCGATGCCAACGGTCGTTGCCTGCTGGCGCATGCGGCCTCGGCGCAAGGTGTCGTGGCCGTGGAAAATGCCCTGGGCCATGCCCGGACGTTCACCGCCCCCATCCCCTCGGCCGTCTACACCTTCCCGGAGATCGGAGCCGTGGGAATGACCCAGGAGCAGGCGAAGAAGGCCGGCCTGCCGGTCTCCATCGGGGCGTTCCCGCTGGCGGCCCTTGGCAAGGCCATCGCCGTCGGCCACACGGAAGGCTTCGCGAAAGTCATCCGGCACCGCGAGACCGGCGCATTGCTGGGCGTGCACATGATCGGCCACAACGCCACCGAATGCATCGCCTCGGCCGCCGCCATGTTGCACCAGAAGGTTACGGTACAGCAACTGGCGGAAGTGGTCTACGCCCATCCCACCCTCAGCGAAAGCATCAAGGAGGCTGCCGAGGACGCGCTGGGCATGGCATTGCACCTCCCCCCACGCAAGGTCTTGCTGGCAACCGCCGGATAAGGGTCACGCATGAATACAAATACCATCAATGTCGTCGGGCCGGCCTTACGCGGGTTACTGGCCGGCAAGGGTACTGCGCTCAAACTTGTGGCCTTCTCGGCCGGCGATGCGGGAAAGGCCGACACGGACGCCGTATGCAAAAGCCCTATTGATCCGGGCCTGCCAGTGACAGTGGTCGAATCACTGCGCAAGACGGTTCTGGATTTTGAGGCCGCGCATGGCTGCAAGCCCGGCGGAATCTTCATTCCCGGTCTCGGCCGCTTCACGGCGAGCACACCGGATGGAGCCGGACGCGTCGCCGGAAAAGTCGCCGTGGTCACCGGCGCCGCCCAGGGGTTCGGATTGGAAATATCCCGACATCTGGCCGCCGAGGGTGCTCATGTCGTCCTGTTGGACATGAATCTGGCGGGTGCCACGGCCACCGCACAGGAACTCGTCCGGCAATACGGCAGGGGGCACGCCATCGGGCTGGCCTGTAATGTCACTGACCCCGGTTCACTCGCCGCCGCCCTGCATGAAACGGTCAAGGCGTTCGGCGGGTTGGACCTCTTCATTTCCAACGCCGGCGTGCTCAAGGCCGGCAGCGTGAAAACCCAGAACCCTGCGGACTTCGATTTCGTCACGGCGGTGAACTACAAGGGGTATTTCCTGTGTGTCCAGGGAGCCGCACCCATCCTGGCCGTCCAGCATCTGGCCAAGCCTGATTACTGGAGCGATATCATCCAGATCAATTCCAAGTCCGGCCTCGAGGGCTCGAACCGCAACGGCGCCTATGCCGGCAGCAAGTTCGGCGGCATCGGGCTCACCCAGTCCTTTGCCATGGAATTGGTGGAGGACAACATCAAGGTCAATTCCATCTGCCCCGGCAACTTCTTCGATGGCCCCCTGTGGGCGGACCCTGATAACGGACTGTTCGTGCAGTACCTGCGCACCGGCAAGGTGCCCGGGGCCAGGACGGTTGAAGACGTGAAGCGCTTCTATGAGGCCAAGGTTCCGATGCGGCGCGGCTGCACGGCCAACGATGTCATGAAAGCTATTTTCTATCTGATTGAACAAACCTATGAAACCGGCCAGGCCGTCCCCGTTACGGGAGGCCAGGTCATGCTGTCGTAGCAGGAGACACACCATGCCCGTCACCCCCGCCGCCCTTCCCCGAACCCAGTATGCCGTGCAACTTGTCGGACCCGGAGAACTCCGCCTCAATACCGCGAAGCCTGTTGATGTTCCCGG
>CAYOQM010000130.1:1246-7142 GCA_964406065.1 uncultured Verrucomicrobiota bacterium | reverse complement strand
TCTCGCGGGTGTATTCGGTCAGGTAGACCGCCGTGCCGACGCCCAGCGGCAGCGCAATGACGATCGCCATCAGCGGTAGCAGAAATGTGCCCACGAGAATCGGAAAGATACCTCCCTCGCGCCCCATGTCGCGGGGAGCCGAGAAGAGGAACTCCAGACTCACACCCGGCAATCCCTTGCCAAGGACAAACAGGATGATGAACAACAGCACCGCCACCGTCAGGAGCGTGGCCGCGCCGAGGATGGCCACGGCCAGGGCCTGGGTTATCCTGGGGGGAATCCTCATCGCCCCCTGACCTTTCCTTTGATCGCCGAGAGAGCGACTCCGTTCAGGATCATGATCACCACAAACAGCACCACCCCCGTGGCGAAGAGCGCCTCACGCGCCATGCCGGTGGCACTGGCCATTTCCAAGGCGATGTTCGCCGTAAGCGTCCGGACCGGATCGGTGACGGCATGGGGAATCCGCACCGTATTCCCCGCCACCATGATCACCGCCATGGTTTCGCCAAGCGCCCGGCCCATGGCCAGGATGAGACTGGCCATGATGCCCGGGCGAGCCGCCTTGAGGATCACCATGTAGACACTCTGCCAGCGGGTGGCACCCAGCGCCAGCGCCCCCTCGCGATAGGAATTCGGCACCGCACTGATGGCGTCCGTGGATATGCTGATCACCGTCGGCAGCACCATGATCCCCAGAATCACCGCGGCCGCCAGCAGGGAAAGCCCCGGACCGCCCAGGGTGGAGCGGATGAACGGCGCCAGCACCATGACGCCAAGAAAACCGAACACCACCGAGGGGATCCCGGCCAGCAGTTCGATCGTAGGCTTGATCACCCGCATCACGGAACGCGGAACGAATTCCGTCAGGAAAATGGCCCCCGCCACACCCAGCGGGGCCCCGATCAGCATTGCACCGAAGGTCACATAAAGGGAGGCAACCACCATGGGGTAGATCCCGTATTTCCCGGCCTGCGGATCCCAGTCCGAGGCGAAGAGGAAGTCGCGGAGGCCCACCTTCACCATGAAGGGGACCCCCTCCTTCATGATGAACACGGCGATCAGCAGCAGGCTGGCCAAAGCCGAAAAAGCCACGGCAACCAGCGTGTAACGGATGATTTTTTCGCCGTTGAAGTTCACCGCTGTTACTTCGCCCTGATCAACCCGTTCGTGTGGATCAACTCCTGACCCTCGGGAGACAGGACATAGTCCAGAAAGGCCAGGCAGGCCGGACTGGCGTCGGGCTTCGCCATCAGGAACACCGGACGTACAAGCTTGTAGGAGCCCGCCATGATGCCAGCCTCCGAACAGGCCTCCCCGTCAACGGTGACGGCTTTGATCTTCGCGCTGATCAGGCCATGCGAAAGGTAGCCGACGGCATTGGCATCGTTGGCCACGGTCTCACGGATCGTGCCGTTCGAATCCTGGATCAGCGCCTCCGGGGTCAGTTTGAAATTCCCGACAATCTGCTCGAACGAGGACCGCGTCCCGGATCCCGCCTCACGGGAAATCACGGCGATCGCGTGGTCTGCGCCACCTACGTCTTTCCAGTTCCTGATCTTGCCGGTGAAGATGTCGTGGACCTGGTCCATGGTCAGGGAGTCCACCTTGTTGGCGGGGTTCAAGACCACCGCAATCCCGTCACGTGCCGCCACGAGGCTCTTGAGAGCGGTTGTTTCGGGAGGGAGTTTTACCAGATCGGCCATACCGATCTGCGCGGCGCCGGACAGGGCGGACTGGATGCCCAGGGACGATCCGCCTCCCTGGACCGTGATGTTTACATCAGGATGAGAGGCGATGTACTGCTCCGCCAGTTTCTCGGCAAATGGCTGGAAGGCTGTGGACCCGGCCATGGTGATGTTTTCGCGGGACTTTCCGCACCCCGATACCCCGATAACGCCTGCCAGAACCGCAAGTCCGAGGAATCCATTCATGCTTTTCATATTTCCACTCCTGTTGGTGATGATTCGCTGGAACAGGGTAGAGCCAACCCTTCCCGAGAACCATAAGAATTGTGTTAGAAATTGGTTAGGAAATGATGTGAAGCGACTGGACGGTAGTTGGGGAACAAACGAGAGTCCTCCGCGTTAAGCCTACCGGAGCATGGCTTGACGCATGAGCACCTCATGGGAGCCCAGGCTCTCCGGACTCCCGGCGTCTCCGATCGGCTGGCGCTGGACATAGGTGCCGTCGGACTTCATATCCCAGGCCTGACGCTGGTCCTTGAACTGGATCTGGAGGATCTCCCACAGCTCGGCCTTCAGCCCTCGCTCCTCAATCGGCGTGATGGCCTCAACGCGTCCTTCCAGATTGCGGTGCATCCAGTCGGCCGATCCGATAAAATAGTCGCCGTCGACGGGGTCCGTGGCGCCGTTTCGGAAGTGGAAAATCCGGGAATGCTCCAGAAACCGCCCGATGAGGGAAATCACCCGGATATTCTCGCTGACACCGGGAACCCCCGGACGCAGCGTGCAGAACCCGCGCACAATCAGGTCGACCGGAACCCCCGCCCGACTGGCCTCGCCCAGCGCGCGGCAGATATCGCGATCCTCCAATTGATTCATTTTGGCCAGGATGTGAGCGGGACGTCCCGCCTGCTGGTGGCCGGTTTCACGCCGGATCAGTTCCAGAAAACGCTGCTTCATGGTGACGGGCGCCACCAGCAATTTGCGGTAGTCGGCCTTCCGGCTCCGTCCGGTGAGATAGTTGAACAGGTCGGTCAGGTCCGCCGCCAGGTCGGTCCGGCAGGTCATCAGGCTCACATCCACATAGAGTTTGGCCGTTTGCCGGTGGTAATTGCCCGTTCCGATATGCGCATAGGAACGGGATTCCCCGTTCTCGCGGCGCACCACCAGCGTGGTCTTGGTGTGGGTTTTCAGCCCCTCCACCCCATACACCACGTGCACTCCCGCCCGTTCCATCCTCTGCGCAAGCTGGATGTTCTCATACTCGTCGAAGCGCGCCTTCAATTCCACCAGGCAGGCTACCTGCTTGCCCTGTTCCGCCGCCCGGATCAGCAGGGGGACAAAAGGACTGTCCTTGCCCGTCCGGTACAGGGTCATCTTGATGGCGAGCACCTCGGGGTCGCTCACCGCATCCTTGACGAGCCGCAAGACTGTGTCGTCAAACGATTCGTAGGGGTGGTGCACCAGCAGATCCCCCGCCCGGATGACATCGAAAATGTTCGACTCCGCAGCCCGCAGCGGGAACGGAACGCAGGGTGTCCACGGTTGATAGCGCAGCTTCGGCAGGGGCAGCGAGGTGATGACGCGCAGGCTGCGGTACTCGACCAGTCCTGCCATCTCGTAGACATCCTCATCCCCCAGCTCCAGGGCATCCATCAGAATGCGCCGGTTGGTGGGATCGGAGCCCGGCGGGCATTCCAGCCGTACGGCGCACTCCATGCGCCGCTGGCGAACCTGCTCCTCCACCGCCTTCAGCAGATCCTCGACATCATCGAGGTCGCTTTCCACTTCCGCATTGCGGGTGACCCGGAAAGGGATCACCCCCTTGATCTTCATGTCGGGGAAAAGCCGGGGAAGATGTTGCGCGATCAGATCCACCAGCGAGACGAACCTGCAGTCTCCCTTGCGGGCGTCCGTCTCGATCCGCAACCATTGCGGCAACGTGTCGGGAATCTTGACCCGGGCGAAGGAGGTCTCCCCCGTCCGGGGATCCTGCAGGGTCATGCCCAGCGACAGGGACAGGTTGGAAATGAACGGGAAGGGATGCCCCTCATCCACCGACAGCGGGGTCAGGACGGGAAAGACAATCTTCTCGAACTTTTCACCGGCCAGTTTCTTTTCCTCGTCCGTCAGCTTGTTCCATCCCAGCAGGTGGATCCCCTGCGCCGCCAGGGCGGGCTTGATGGCGCGATGGTAGGCCTCCGCCTGCCGGTTGAGCATGTCCTGGATCACGCCGTGGATGGCCTGGAGCAGACTCCGGGAGGTATGCTCGCCGGAGGCGGGACTGGTGACGCCCGCCCAGACCTGCTCCCGCAAGCCATACACCCTCTTCATGACGAACTCGTCCAGATTGGCGGTGAAGATGGACAGGAAGTTGACCCGTTCCAGCAGCGGCGTCCTCTCGTCAAGGGCTTCATGCAACACCCGCCGGTTGAACTCAAGCCAGTTGAGGTCCCGGTCGAGAAATTCCGCCCCGGCGGCGGGCGCCACACGGGAGCGGTGCGGTTTTGCCCTGGATGGCTTCATCTCACACTCCCGGCACGTCGCCCATGCAGGTTCCCACGAGGCGTGCCGTCTTGACCCAGGGATGGTTGACCGGGACATTCTTGATGATGCCGGCCACCTTTTCCAGAGGCACGGGAACGCACTCCTCGCCCCGCACGGCCACCATGACATTATAGACGCCATCCATAAGCAGTTCCCCCGCCTTGGTTCCGAGCCGCGTGCACAACAGCCGGTCCGCCGGGGAGGGCGTTCCGCCGCGCTGCACATGCCCGAGCGAGGTCACCCGCGCCTCGAGCCCCGTCAATTGCTGAATCTGGCGGGCCACCCGGCTGGACATCGGCTCCTGGACCAGATGGATCCCGTTGCTGTCTATGTTCGGCGCGACGGGCCCGTTCTTTTTCTTTGAATTGTTCTGCCCCCTGGCCAGGACTTTGGCCCGGACACGAGCCTCATCCACCGACACGGCGCCCTCGGCGATCGCGATGATGGAGAACCGCTTGCCGTGCTGCTGGCGATTCTGCAGGTTAGCGGCAACGGCCTCGAGATTATAGGGAATCTCCGGAATCAGGATCACATCCGCGCCGCCCGCAATCCCCGCGCCCAGGGCCAGCCACCCCGCCGTGTGGCCCATGATTTCGCAGACGATGATGCGATGATGGCTCGTGGCGGTGGTGTGGAGACGGTCAATGGCCTCGGTAGCGATCCCCAGCGCCGTGTCGAACCCGAAGGAGATGTCCGTCATGGCGACATCATTGTCAATCGTCTTAGGAAGCGTGAGCACATTGATTCCCCCCGCCTTGAGGAGGTGAAGGGCGTTCTTCTGGGTGCCGCCCCCGCCAAGGCAAACCAGGCAATCCAGTTGGAGTCGGCGGGCATTGGCGATGGCAACATCGGTCATGTCCATGACCTTGTCGCCCATCTTCATTTTGTGCGGCTTGTCCCGGCTGGAGCCCAGAAAGGTTCCCCCGAGGGTCAGGATCCCGCTCACTTGCAGATCCTCGATGGGGACAGTTCGGTTTTCAACCAACCCCCGAAACCCGTCCAGGATCCCGACGACCTTGATGTCATGGTGCAAAGCCGCCTTGGCCACCCCGCGAATGGCCGCGTTCAGCCCGGGGCAGTCCCCGCCCGCCGTCAACACCCCGATACATCGCGCCCTTGTCTTCCTTGCCATGGTTATCCTCCCTCGCGTCACGCCGCTTATCGGTATCTGACCAGAAAGCCACGGCAAGATCAACCTCTGCCTCCTAGATATCCATATGCCGGACAATTTTTCCATCAATGAGGTAGATCAGGTCTTCGGCGATATTGGTCGCATGGTCGCCGATCCGTTCGAGATGGCGAGACACATGCAGGAGTTTAAGTAACGCCTCAAGCTGAGCCGGATTCCGGCATATATCCGCCTTGAGGCGGGTGGCCAGGGTCCGGTTGAGCGCGTCAATCTCGGCATCGGCGCACCGGATTTCGCGGGCCATGCCAATATCCACGTTCACAAACGCGTCCAGCACCTTCTTGAGGAGGGCCCGCGACTTCCCAGCCATCTCGCCCAGTTGCGAGGGAATTTCTACCGGAGGCAGTTCACATAAGGCCAGGGCATTCTCCGCGATGTGAACCGCGAGGTCGCCGATGCGTTCAAGGTCATGATTGATTTTGAGTACCGAGACCAGGTACCGCAAATCCGCCGCCACCGGCTGGTGCAGGGCGAG
>CAYOQM010000130.1:899-1236 GCA_964406065.1 uncultured Verrucomicrobiota bacterium | reverse complement strand
CTCCTCCTCTACATGCACCTCGCGGTCATTGGTCTGTTGTTCATGAGCGATAACGGCCTGGGCCATACCGGCATCCCGGCTTTCGACCGACCTCACGGCCTCGCTTACGGAGGTCTCGACCTCCGCGCTCAGTTCAAGGATCTGTAATTTCAACTTGTCGATTTCGCGCTGGAAATGAACCCTCATGCTTTCCTCCTCACCCGAACCGGCCTGTAATGTAGTCTTCGGTCTGCTTTTCCGCCGGCTTGGTAAACAGCTGCGTGGTCGGGCCATGCTCAACCAGGGTGCCCTCATACATGAAGGCCGTAAAGTCCGAAACACGCGCCGCCTGCTGCAT
>CAYOQM010000130.1:0-889 GCA_964406065.1 uncultured Verrucomicrobiota bacterium | reverse complement strand
GGGTCACGATGATAATGGTGTACTTGCCTTTCAGGTCGTCGATGAGATCCTCGATACGGAGGGTCGCCCGGGGATCCAGCGCCGAGGTGGGTTCGTCCATCAGGAGGATTTCCGGATCCACCGCCAGGGCACGCGCGATGCACAGCCGCTGCTGCTGCCCGCCTGAAAGACCCAGCGCATTCTGGTCCAGCCGATCCTTGACCTCGTCCCACAGGGCCGCCCCCGCAAGGCTCCGCTCGACAATCTCCCCGAGTTCGCGCAGCCCTACGGACTGGTGCAGGCGCGGCCCGTAGGCCACGTTGTCGAAGATGGATTTCGGGAAGGGATTCGGCTTCTGGAAAACCATCCCGACGCGACGCCTCAGCGTCACCACATCGATGGCCGGGGCATAGATATTCTGGCCGTCGAACCGCAATTCTCCTTCGGCCCGGGCGCCGGGCACCAGGTCGTTCATCCGGTTGACGGCCCGCAACAGCGTGCTCTTGCCGCACCCGCTGGGGCCGATGATAGCCGTGACATGCCCTTTGGGAAATGCGAGGGTCGCGTTCTTGACGGCCTGATTGTCGCGGTAAAAGACCGAGAATCCCACCGCTTCCACATGTTGTCCGGCATCCCGTCCAGATCCCGAAACCACTTCCGACCAGGCCGATTGCCGCTCTTCTTTCCGCGCATGTTGCGTTATCGTCATCGTTTGCCTCCCCTCAACCTCTCAATTTCCTCGCAATCCTGGCGCGCATCAGGATGGCGGCCAGGTTCAATGCCAGCACCAGTACAACCAGCACCAGCACCAGGCCAAACTGGACATGACGGATCTCATCCATCGCCTCATGTTCAGTAGCCAGATTGTAGATGTTCCAGGACAGGGCGGGAGTGGGCTGGGAGAATGCAT
>CAYOQM010000129.1:0-7144 GCA_964406065.1 uncultured Verrucomicrobiota bacterium | reverse complement strand
TCCTGGTCGACGACGCCGGTTCCCTTGAGGTCAACCGGGCCCACCTGGGGCACAATTATGTCACCGATGTCATCAGCTTCAACTATGCCCCTGTTCCCGGCGAGGCCGAGGCCGGAAGCTCCGGGGAAATTCTCATCAATGTCGAACAGGCCTGCCGGCTGGGCCGCCGCTACGGAGGCCCAGCCCATGAACTGGCCCTCTACCTCGCCCACGGATGCGATCATTTGTCCGGCGGGGATGATCAGACCCCGGTCCAGCGGCGGCAGATGCGGCGGCGGGAATTGCGGTGGGTGAAGGACGCGAAGGACGCGGGACTGCTGGCGTGATTATCAAGACCACAGGAATCGTGCTGAGACTGGATCCCTACTCCCGGACTTCCCAGGTGATCACCTGGCTCACGCCGGACCACGGACGGGTAGTCACGCTGGCCAAAGGCGCCAAGCGGGTAAAAAACAACCTGATCGGGCAATACGACTGCTACTACACCTGCGAACTGCTGTTCTACCAGGGCCGGCACAGTGCCGTGCATGTCCTCAAGGAATGCTCCCCCCTGGCCTCCAGAGACGGCCTCAGAAGCGACTGGCGAGCCGCTTTCAGCGCCTCCCATATCTGCGCCCTTCTCAACCGCCTGAGCCCGCCTGGAGCCGCCTGCCCGGCTGTTTTCGAGTGGGCTGAAAAGACCCTGGATTTCATCGCCCGGCAGGGAGCCACCGAGACGGTTGTCCTGTGGGTCGAGTTGAAGTTGCTGGGACTTCTGGGCATGGCGCCCAAACTGGATGGCTGTCTCGGCTGTCGAGCCGCCGTGGAGTGGGAGGGGCGTCCGCTGCTGTTCTCGATTGCGCGGGGCGGGGTGCTTTGTCCGGCCTGTGCAGGGACACGGGACGCCCTGACGATGCCCCTGCCTCAGGATGTGCTGGCCATGCTGCGCGACTGGGAGAAGATGGAGACCCCGGTGATCGCCCGGCGCACCTCCTGCACACCGGGTCAGATAGAAACCGCCAGCAGGCTGCTGGGCGCCTTCCTGGACTATCATCTCGACACCACGCGCTCCCGCGACATCCTGACGACCCTGGTGTAGCAGAGGAGAGGGACAACGGCGACGATAGCGGTGGACGATTCCTTCTAGGAATACCGGGCCTGTCCCGTCCCATTTTCCCAGGCGGGAACCAGGTTCCGGAGGGACCGGGGCTCGAGATGATTCCGCCCGAGCGCCTTCAGCGGAATCCATTTGAAGTCAATCCCGGGCGCGCAGGCCTCCGGATCCGAGTCCGGCGACAGGGAGGGAAGGTCCAGTCTGAACACCAGGTTGATCTCGCAATGCCGTTCACCCTTCTGCACAAAAGTATGCTCGACCGCGCCGAGGAATTCACCAACCACCGACCGGACGCCCAGTTCCTCCCTGATCTCGCGCCTGAGACTGACCCGTGCCTTTTCGCACCATTCAACATGGCCGCCGGGCAGATAGGTGTTGGCCGCCCCCTTGCTCCGGCACACCAGCAACCGGCCCGCCTTGATGCACACCCCGCGGGCGAGAACCTCGATCGTTTTCTTGTGCTTCATGATTTCCCCAGCAAGCCGTCGAGCCCCGCGAAGGGATTGACAATCGGCGACGCCTCGCCCACACCCGGCGCAGCCTTGCTGTCGCCCATGGCCCGCAGCCGGTCCGGCGCGTGTTCATCATCGTGGCAGTAGACGCACAACAGTTCCCAGTTGCTGCCATCCAGCGGATTGTTGTCGTGGTTGAAATCCTTGTGGTGCACGGTAAGTTCCTTCAGGCGCCGCCCCTCGAACTCGCGTCCGCACCGGCCGCAGACATGGGAAAAGAGCTTCAGGGCGCGCATGCGGTAGCCGGCCTGCCGTTCGGCCACATCGCGCCTCAATTCGTTCCGCAGGCTTTCATGCCGCTCGGGACCCGTTTGCATTGCCATGTGCCGATTTTACCCATACCGGGGAGCCCGGTTCCAGCTTTTTTAGAGAAACAGCAGGGCCACGCCCAGCACTGCCAACCCCGCGCCCCCGACGGCCCGCGCACTGATCCGCTCCTTGAAGACCAGCGCGGAGGCGGGAATGATCAGCACCGGCGACAACGACACAAACGTCTGCGCCAGCGCCGCGGGAATGAGTTTTACCGCAAACAGCAGCAGGCTGACCCCGACAAAGGGCCCGACAAACGCCCCCAGCGTCATGATCGCCATGGCCCGTCCATCCCGCAGCGCGCGGACTACCTGGCCCTGCCTCCCGAGGAGAGGAATCAGCACCAGGAAGCAGGCCAACCCCGAGATCAGACGGATTTCCGTTCCCGCAACCGGCGAGGTCAGGTCCCGCATGCCGACCTTGCAAAGCACGGTGGCAAGCCCCTGCGCCACAGCGGCCAGAAAAGCATAAACCCCGCCCCGCACCATCCTCCCCTGTTCCCCCTCCGCGCCCTCCGTGTCCCGGTCGGACGACTCCAGGATCACCCACAGAATTCCCGCCAGGGTGGTCGCCATGCCGATCCAGTTCCACCGCGTCAGGTGTTCCCCCATCAGAATCCAGCCGAACAGGGCCGACAAGGGCGGTGCCATCGAGAAGATCAACAGCGCCCGCCTCGGCCCGATCAGCAGGAACGAGCGGAAGAAAAAAAGGTCGCACAGGAAGAACCCCGCCACGCCGGAAAGGGACAACCAGCCCCAGGCATGAGGCGAGGCGGAAAACGGAACTATTTCTCCCAGCACCAGTTGATTGTAGAGCAGGAACATGGGCAGGGCGATGAGAAGGCGGACGATATTCACCGCCAGGGATCCCACCCTCCGCCCGGCGGCCGTCCAGCACAGGGCGCTCACGGTCCAGCAGAAAGCCGTTGCCAGGGCCGCCAGTTCTCCGATGGTGGAAACCATATCCAGATCACCCGGCCCGGTCAGGGCTTTTTGGCGGGCGCAGGGGCGGCGGCGGGCTTGGCCGCCGGAACCGCAGGCGCCGCCGCGGCAGGCGCCGGTTTGGCGGCAGATGCCGCAGGCTTGACCGTCGCGGGCTTGGACGCCCATTCACTCGAAGCGTACTCCTTTGCCAGTTTGGCGCGGAACTCAGCGCCGCGTGGATCGCGAATGCCGTCAAACAGTTCCGCCGCCCGGTACAAGGCCTCGGGCTGGACCGCCTTCTGCGCCGGATACAGTGTAATCAACTTTAGAAAATCGGACAACGCCGCGTCATCCTCGCCCAGCTTCAGGAACAGGTTCGCCCGCATCAGATAGGCCGTGGCCACGGCGTCCGGCATCCCGGCGCCAATCACCTTGTCCAACTCCCTGCGGAGCTGGTCATGGGCCCCGCTGGCCAGCAACGCTTTCCAGTAGGTCATCCTGAGCGATACCGGAATCTGGTCGTACGGCACCAGGGTCAACAGGTTGTCCATGACCGCAACCGCCTTCTTCGACTCGTTGGCTTCCATATAGGCCTGAGCCAGGAGCTTGGACGCCTCCGCATCCCAGTCCAGCATCCGGTATTTCCTGACGACCGACTCCAGCAGCGGAATGGCCTGGGCAAAAAGGCGCGACCGCAGGAGGCTGACCGCCTGATCGTATTCGGCCGGCTTGTCGACAACCGCCCTGGCGACCTGGGCGCGGGGAATCGGCATGGTGGTCTCTGCCGTGGTAATGACATATTCCTGCGCGCCCTCGCGCCATTCGATGGTCTTCGCGGCGATGGTGCGGCCGTTCTTGAGATAGACCGCGTTCTCGGCCAGGGCAGGCAAAACCAGGGCCGACACGATCGTCATTGCCAGAAGGCTTCTGCTGTTCATGATCCTACCGCTCCTTTTGTCCTTTTCGATTCCGCCCCTTCGGCCGAGCCATTTGCACCCTCGCCACCGTGGCGGTTGGAACCGCCAGGCGTCCGTCGGAAAACTCGATCACATGCCCTTTTTCAACCAGCCACTGCAATTGACGTTTTAGCTCGGACTCCGTGGCGGGCACCGCCGGGACCGGCGCCGCCTCGCTTCCGCCCTCGCTCTCGCCTTCGCCCGCCACCGGGGGGGCCGCCACCGGCACCGGGGCCGTCAGGCCTGCCAGCATCTCAACCGGCGTACAGCCCGGCTTGGCGGATACGAACGCCAGCACCTCGCGCACCACGGCAATGGCATGCGCGGGATCAATGGCGTTCGGAGCCACCGAGGTCACAAACGTATGCCCGCCGGCGGCCTTGAAGGTATGCAGTCCCAGATGGCGGAACGCCAGCCGGAGCACCACGGACAACCTGAGCGGGAACCGGGATTCACGCTGCCAGGCCTCTTCCACCACAGACCTGAGCGGGCCGGGCTCCATCGCATAGGCCGCCGCCCCGGGCATCATGACGCTTCGGGAAGTCTTGATCTTCTCCTCCAGGCCATGTTCGCGGAAATAGGCTTCCGCCTCCGAGTAGCGGGTGAACGACACCGCCGTTTCGCCCTCGCCGAAACGGTAGACGACAACCTTGCGCGCGGCTTCCTTCCACTGCTCGATCGCGGCCGCATCATGCAGGGTTTCAATGCGCTTGCGGTAGGCTTCCAGCGGCATATCCGGATACCGGGTCCGGTGGATTTCGGCAACCTTGTCGGCATACCCGTGATAATTGGGCGGACCGAGCAGGACGCCGGACAAGCCGCACTTGGCCACGCAGACGAAATTCCCCTTGGGCGGCTCCCCTTCCTTCTCCTCCTTCGCGCAGTACTTCTCGAAGTGTTTGGCAAAGACATGCGACACCGCGGCATCGCGTTCGAGGAAGAGGGTCTTGCATTCCGCGCACTGGAAAAACGTTAACTCGGGCAGCGACGCCGGCACCTCAACCTTGACGATGAAGTAGTCCGGCTTGCTCAGGAACAAGGCCGCAACTTCAAACAGGGAATAGGCACGGAAGGATTTCGCCAGCCGGATCGCCAGTGGCGCCAGTCCGCGCCGCTCGGGCAGGAAAGTCACCTCCAGCAGGGCAAGCCGTTCATCCACGGGCTCGGGCCGGTACGAGGGCCCCGCCGTCTGGCCCTGAGGCCGGTCACGCAGATTCTGCCGACGTGCGCCTCCACCCGGCCGGGAGTTCTGAAGCCCGGAACGGTCAAACTGGTCGCGCCGGCGCGGCTCACGATCATTCCTCCGTTCGCGGGACGAATCTTCCTCCCTGCCAAAGGATTGGTGTTCCGGCGGCTTGCGAGCCCAACCGGGGACAAAGTTAAGATCGATCACGAGTTGCTCTTTGGTTTCGGGGGCCGATTCAGTCATAGGGGCGCATTATAGGCAGACAGGCGCGATTCTCAACCCCCTTTTTTCAGGGGGCCGGATTCGTGCTCAGGAATTGGATTGCGGAGCCCGGCTGCCGCCCTATATTCTAGTCCATCATGAATCGCATCCGGCTACCGGCGGAATGGGAGGAACAGGATGGCGTGCTGATGGCCTGGCCGCATGAAGCGACGGACTGGGCCCCGCGCCTGCATCAGGCGCGCGAGACCTTCGCCCGGGTCATCGCCGCCGCCAGCCGCCACGCCCGCGTCCTGGTGATCACCAATACCCCCGAGACCACCCGTCATTACCTGCGGGCCGCCGATGCTGTCCAGGAACGCATCACACTTGTCCCCGCCCAATGCAACGACACCTGGACCCGCGACTTCGGCCCCATCACCATTATGGAAAACGGCCATCCGGCCCTTCTGGATTTCCAGTTCACCGGCTGGGGCGGCAAGTTCCCGGCCCACCTCGACAACGCCCTGTCCCGCGACCTGAAGGAACGCGGCATCTTCGGCCACACCCCGCTACGCACCCTCCATCTCATCCTCGAAGGCGGCAGCATCGACAGCGACGGCCACGGCACACTGCTGACCACCACCTCCTGCAATGCCAACCCCAATCGGAACGCCCACCTCAGCCCGGCGGAGATCGAGCAGGCCTTCCGCCAGTTCCTGGGAGTCTCACGCATTCTCTGGCTGCATCACGGATATCTCGCCGGAGACGACACCGACGGCCATGTCGACATGCTGGCCCGTTTCGCCCCGCACGACACCCTGGTCTACCAGTCCTGCGATGATCCAAATGATGAACACTTCCAGTCACTCGCCGCCATGGCCCGCGAACTCCAGTCCTTCACGACCCCGGCCGGGAATCCCTACCGCCTGCTGCCCCTGCCCTGGCCCTCCGCCCGCTACGATGAAAACGGCAACCGCCTCCCCGCCTCCTATGCCAATTTCCTGACTCTCAACGATGCCATCCTCGCCCCGGTCTACGGGGACAGGCATGATGCCGCGGCACTGCACGTGCTCCGACAGGCGTTTCCGCACCACAAGGTCACCGGCATTGACTGTTCCACGCTGATCCTCCAACATGGCTCGTTGCATTGCATCACCATGCAGTTGCCACGGGGAGTCCTGTCATGACCACTCTAAGAACCGCACTGATCCAGCAGTCCTTCTGCAGGGACCGCGACACCAACACGGCAAACTGTCTCGCCGCCATCCGCCACGCCGCCAGCCGGGGCGCCCGCCTGGTCGTGCTTCCCGAACTGCACAACTCCCTCTACTTCTGCCAGTCCGAGGATCCCTCCCTGTGCGCCCTGGCGGAATCCATCCCCGGCCCGCTGACCGACACGTTTGCCGCCGCGGCACGCGACAACCACGTGGTCCTGGTGGGTTCGTTTTTCGAACGGCGCGCCGCCGGGCTGTATCACAACACCGCCGTGGTGTTCGAGGCCGACGGCTCCCTGGCCGGGCGTTACCGGAAGATGCACATCCCCGACGATCCGGCCTATTACGAAAAATTTTATTTCACGCCCGGCGACCTCGGCTTCAATGCCATCACGACCTCCGTCGGTAAACTCGGAGTCCTGGTGTGCTGGGACCAATGGTATCCCGAGGCGGCCCGCCTCATGGCGCGCAGATCCTGATCTACCCGACCGCCATCGGATGGGATCCCGCGGACGACGACGGCGAGAAGCAGCGGCAACTGGAGGCCTGGACGACGATCCAGCGTTCGCACGCCATCGCCAATGGGATTCCGGTGTTGAGCGTCAACCGGACAGGGTTCGAACCCGCGCCGTCAGGCCGGGGCGGAATTGAATTCTGGGGCCACACCTTTGCCGCCGGCTGTCAGGGCGAGATGCTGGCACGGGCCGACCAGGACCAGCCTGAAACCCTGCTGGCGGATATCGATCTCGA
>CAYOQM010000128.1:0-7253 GCA_964406065.1 uncultured Verrucomicrobiota bacterium | reverse complement strand
GAAGGTCTCCAATCCGTCGATCCCCATATCCATCACCATATCCAGCAGGATGAGGTCAAATTGTTTCTTTTCAACCCGCATCAGGTTCAGCGCCTGCTCCCCGCTCGCGGCGCCGCTCACCTGATACCCCAGTAGTTTGAGCAGACTCGTCACAACCTCCACCTGGGGGGCATCATCATCGATCACCAGAACGCGTTCATTTCCTCTCGGCAAATTCATCGCCATACCGGATTGAGCCGGACTCCTCGAAACCGGAAAATATACATGAAATGATGCGCCTTTACCGGGCTCGCTTTCGAGATCGATATACCCCCGATGATCACGGACAATGCCGTGAACAATACTCAACCCAAGCCCTGCGCCACGCTTCTTGAGCACTTTCTTGGTGGTAAAAAAGGGATCAAATATCCTGCCGCGCACTTCCGGCGACATCCCTGTGCCAGTATCGGTCACAGTGATTTCAACATACTCCCCGATGTTTAATGTTGTACTGGCCCCCACGGGAGTATCCAAATAAACATTTTCCGTTCTTACCGTCAGCAATCCCGATGACCCCATTGCTTCCACGGCATTCTGAACCAGATTATCAATCACCAGACGCACCTGATCAAGGCCGCCCGTGATATTCGACAGATTCTCCGCTAGGTCAAGATTGACTGTGATTCCCGGAGTAAACGAGGGCATCAGGGAAGAAACAGCCTGGCGAATAGTCTCGTTTGGGCAAAACACATCGGCGCCGCCACGACCGCGCCTGGCCAATGAAAGCAACTGCTGGGTCAGCCGTTGCATGTCCTCGGCAGTTTTCTCAATGATTTCAAGGTACTCTGCCACCGGTGTGTCGGCGGGTAATTCATGGCGCATCAACTCAGGATAAGCCAGCAAGGGAGTCAGTAAGTTATTGAAGTCGTGGGCGATCTGACCCGCCACGACAGTGGCCATTTCGATACTCTCAGCCCGGCTGGCGCCAGAAATCCCACCCATCACCCCGGTGTCGTGCTCCAACTGCCGTTTCAATTCCTTCAGAATCAACCCAATTCTCGTCCCGTCATTGCCTGAAACTGCCGACGGGGCCGTCACCGTATGGATTTCAACGGAAAACCAGCTTCCGTTCCGCCGGGCACATAGCGCATCGATCACAACGGGCCTGTCAAACCGAACAAGATTGAAAACCAACCCCATGACGCGATCATCCAACCGCAACACCAAGTCAGAAACTTTTCGCTGTTTCAGGGTGGCTAGATCGTAATCCAATAGAATACGGGCGGCTTCATTGGCGTGATGAATATGTCCCTTCTCATCAGCAATGAGCAGGGCATATTTGCTGTCAATCCCCCCCCCTGCCACCACAGCCACTCCGTCATCCGCCAGTGAGCTTTGATCCTGAAGAACCGATGAGCCGATATTATTCAGCAGGCTTAAGCGAATTTCATTTCCCATAAACCTCCCCCTATTCCCCCCTCAAAAATCTCGCAAAACTCGATTGACATAAGGTTATCTTTAGCCCGCCAGCTCGTCAAGTCTTGCGTTTTTCGGCATCAAGCAATCGCTCCGCTTCGCTTATAGACAGTTTGACGCATCCCCTGCTTCGGGAAACCAGCGCGTTCGCCCTGTCGCCATAGCCCTGCCGTTTGAGGGTATTAGCGAGAAGCTCATCCAAGACTCGCGACAATTCATCAGCGGAGCCAACCTGAATCACTGCCTCTGCCTGCTTGAACTCCCCTGTGATGTCCAGAAAGTTTTCCATATTGGGACCCACCACCACGGCTTTCCCACACACAGCGGGTTCAATAAGATTCTGCCCCCCATGCTGCGTCAGGCTTTTGCCGACAAAAATCACCGAGGCCAGCGCATAGAGGTGCCGCAACTCTCCTGTGGTATCCACCAACAGCACCTCCGCCTCATGCTTTTCAGGTGACAGTTCGGCCCGACTCCTCTGCACATAGGAAAGACCCCTCTCCTCAATGGCTGCCACCACCTCTTTTCGCCTTTCGGCATGCCTCGGCACTAATATCAATTTCAAACGGGGTAAAGCGGACTTAGCTCGGATAAAATAATCCAACAGGATTTCCTCCTCACCCGGCCAGGTTGAGCCCCCTAGTAAAATGAGATCGTCACGGGTCATTCCCGCCGCTGAAAGTATTGCCGCCGCCTTGATCGGATCTCCCTGGTGAGCAAGCGCCACATCATATTTCGCGCTGCCGGTTATGACAATACTCCCCTCAGGAGCTCCTAACTCAAGGAAACGATCCCGATCCCCCTCGCCTTGTACACAAAGCCGGTCCACCTTTGCGAGAAGTCGGGAAAACAAGACTCGGAAACGGGAATACCCATGAAAGGATCGCTCCGACATCCGTCCGTTGATCAGCATCACGGGGATCCCCCGCCTCCGGCACACGCTAATAAGATTAGGCCAGAGTTCACACTCGGTCAGAATCAGCATCGACGGTTGCAACACCTGGAACACCCGACTTAGAACCGGGAGAAAATCGAGGGGAAAATAAACAAGCACATCAGCAGGGGGTAATGATTGTTCCGCCAAGGCATGAGCGGTTGAAGTATTGACGCTCATGACAAAAGATACTCCGGGACGGAGCTGACGCCATTCATCCATGAATTTCAAGGCGACATACACTTCCCCTACACTGACGGCATGAACCCAAACGCGGGGCGTTTCAGCCAGCCTTGCGCTGAGTGCCGCATCGTACCACCCCAACCTCTGAAAAAAACCACGGGCATAGCCACCACGTCTACACATCCTGAAAAGGAAGTATGGCAACATTGAAACCAGGATGACCGGAAACATTAAGTTATACAACAAGAACACCATGATATCAGGCCCTCGGATGGGCATCCTCATACACTTTCTTCAGTTTTTCAACTGTAACATGGGTATAAATCTGAGTCGTCGACAGGCTGGAGTGTCCAAGCAATTCCTGAACGCTACGAAGATCGGCTCCCGCGTCAAGCATATGCGTGGCAAAAGTGTGCCGTAGCGCATGGGGAGAAATATGCGGATTGAGTCCTGCTGCGGAAAGATACTTCTTCAAAAGCCGCTCAACGGAGCGCGTTGTTAATTTCCCTCCCCGCATATTCAGGAATACCGGCCTGTCCCCTGAACGGCGCCTTTCCAATTCGGGCCAGAGCGCATCGCGCAACGCCAGTGACCCCTGTAATACCTTAAGGGCAGGCTTGCCTAATGCGCCCAGCCTTTCCTTCTTGCCTTTTCCCCGCACCTTCACCACCCCGTTAATCAGGTCGACCTGGGATTCAAAGAGTCCCGAGATCTCGCTCACGCGGCCCCCTGTGCTGTAGAGAACCTCCAGCATGGCGGCATCCCGCCGGGCGGCATATTCCGCAAGTTTCTGTTCCCTTTCCTTTCGCCGGGACTTGGCACCCCTCCACATCACCAAGGGGGCATCGAGTAGACGGACGACTTCCTCTGTGGACAGGAAAGAGGGCAATTTTCTCGCCCGCTTGGGAGCCTTCAGGCCGCAAAAGGGGTTATGCTGAACCATCCCTTCGCGTTCCATGAACTTGTAGAACGATCTCAGGCTCGACAGCTTGCGGGAGGTCGTCGTAGCTTCACTGCCCCGCTTCTGAAAATCAATCAGAAATGCCCGGGACTTGAACCGGTCTATTTCACGCCACGCATAGGGCGGCAGAGCATCCCCGGTCCATGTAAATCGAACGAACTGGGCAATATCCATCAAGTAATTGGCCACCGTGTGCGGCGAGGCATTGCGTTCATGCTCCAGATAAGCGTAAAACTGGGACACACACGAATCATCGGTCATCATCGCCCCACCTTTACCGGCCCCTCCCGGCGCCGACACGAGGGGAAGATTACGGGTTGTCTTCAGATTTCAGCTCATTTCCCGCATATTTTTTGACCATGCGTTTCAAGGCGGATTTCTGCCGTGGGGTCAACGACTTCCGCTGGGCGAATTGACGGGCAAGGGATGCGAAGAACGTCTTGTCATCAAAGGTCTTCCCGTTTTTGGCCACCGCCTCCTTCCACTCCGTAACCGACTGAAGTTGTTCCAGCATCACGGCGCACTCCGTATCCTCAACCTGCACCCCCTGATCCAATCCCAATCCGGGGCGAATGGCCTCAAAGTCGGGAATATGTTCCGCATACTTCAACACCATCCGGTTCAATACCTGAAGCTGAGCCGGCGACAGTTCGCGAATTTGGTCGGCGCGGCGCTGCAAGGATTGAACAAAAGACTTGTCATCAAACTTACGACCACGCCGCTCGGTGGGGGGATCGAATTCAATCGCCTTAAACAACGCCAGTTTCGCCAGCGTCTCTACTGAGGGCGCCGTTTCAGGCTTCTCCTCCAACAACGCACTCAACCCCGCGTCTCCCATGACGGCTTCGACACCGGCAATCTGATCCCGATAACGAAGAAGAATCCGGCCAACGGATTCCAGCTGTCGCATTGAAATCGGTTTTTCGGCCTTGACCAGTTGATCGCGAATGGAGTCGACGAACTTCTTATCGCTATAGGTCCGACGGCCCCGTTTGGACTCCGGCCCCCAAGACTGGACCTGTTCCAATACCGACAAGATCCGTTCAACTTTGGGCGGATCCGCAGCCGGCCCCTTGGCGGCTGCCATCCAGACCTGAAACCGGGAATAAAAATCCCTCAGCATCGTCGTCCACTCAACTTTTCCTGCTTCAATTTCGTCCAGCAGTTCTTCCATTCCGGCGGTGAACTTGACTTCAAAAAGCTCATTCAAGTGAGTCACCAGCATGGTGCTCACCTGAATCCCGAGATCCGTAGGTTGAACGGCCTTCTTCTCCTTGGCGACATACCGCCGGTCATAGAGGGTGCCAATGATAGACGCATAGGTGCTTGGGCGCCCCACACCATTTTCCTCAAGTGCCTTGATGAGCGAGGCCTCACTATATCGGCCCGGGGGTTGCGTTTCCTTGCGCTCTTCAATCCATTTGATGAGATCAAGCACTTCCCCGCGCTCCAAAAACGGCAGACTGTCAACTTCGGGTTCCTCCTCAGCCCCCTCTTCCTTGTCGACTGCGTCTTTCTCCCTGGCCTTCTTTTGCATTCCGCTAACCTTCATATAGCCCGGGAATACAACCTGGGAGGCTGTAGCCCTGAACAGATAATCGGGAACCTGGCCTGAGTCAGCGGTTTCGATTTCCACTGTTTTCTGCTCAATTCGGGCGGGAGCCATCTGGCTGGCAACGAACCGCTGCCAGATCAGGGAATACAGCTTATACTCCTCGGAGGACAACCTGTTCGAGAGGGTCTCCGGCGTCCTACTCACCTCTGTCGGGCGAATCGCCTCATGCGCTTCCTGAGCGGCACTACGGCTCTTGAAGAAATTTGGTTTTTCCGGCAAATACTCCGGTCCATACTGCTCGCCGATATAATCCCGGCAGGATTTCACGGCATCCTGCGAGATATTAAATGAATCGGTTCGCATATAGGTGATCAACCCTACGGGCCCGTCGCCCAAGTCAACCCCCTCGTAGAGTTTCTGCGCAATTTTCATAGCCCGGCTCGGCGAGAAGTCAAACACCCGCGAGGCCGCCTGCTGCAGACTGCTGGTGATGAACGGAGGGAAAGTTCGCCGGGACAATTCGCGGCGGATGATCTCCCTGACCCGCAGGCTTTTCCCTTCCAGTTCCTGCCGGACGGCAAGAGCGAGCTCAGGGGTCCGGATATCGGCTTTCTGTCCCCGTATCCTTGCCAACCGGATGGCAAACGGATCACGAGGTTCAACCACCTTGCGGACTTCGGCGCCAAATATCCAGAACGGTTCCGGCTTAAAATTACGAATGACAGCTTCACGCTCGCACACAAGGCGCAATGCCACCGACTGAACACGCCCCGCGCTCAATCCTCGTCGAATCCGACTCCAGAGCAGGGGACTGACCTTATAACCGACAATCCGATCCAACACACGCCGCGCCTGTTGAGCGTTGACCAGTTTCTGATTGATTTCGGAGGGATTATCAAAAGCCTCGCGAACCGCGCGGGGAGTGATCTCGTTGTAGGTCACTCGAAAAAACTGATCCTCTGGCACCTTCCCCTCCAACAAGGCCTTGAGGTGCCAGGCGATGGCTTCCCCTTCACGATCCGGATCAGGAGCCAGATAGACGGCATCGCATCCAGCAGCGATTTCCGCCAACTCCTTGACCAGTTTCTTGCGCTCGGGTGTCACTTCGTACTGCGGTTTGAAATCATGCTCAAGATCAACTCCGAGACTGCGGATGGGAAGATCGCGGATATGACCCATGGAGGCTTTCACCACATAGTCGCTTCCCAGAATCTTATTAATGGTTTTTGCCTTGGCAGGCGACTCAACGATAACGAGTTTTTTTCCCATGTTACGCTCTTTCTATGATGTCCGCAGCCCGACCCGCTGGCCCGGCAACATTTTTACAAGCCGTTTCATTTCAAGCCCTAATAGCAATGCACTGACCTCGGAAGCCTGCCGCCCTGACCGCCTCACCAACCCGTCGAGTTCCGCCTCGCCATCCTCGCTGATCAATCCGACCAACATCGCCTCGGGCTCCGTAAGGGGTGGCCGTGAGGCCGACCTGGTAGCCCCTGCTCCCGCTGGCGCAGGAATCAGGCTGCCAAGCTCATTGAGGATATCCTCAACACCCTGAACCAGGCAGGCGCCATCCCGGATGAGCTTGTGAGGACCGCGGGCGCCAAAGGAATCAATCCGGCCTGGAACGGCAAACACGGTCCTGCCCTGCTCCATCGCCTGTCGGGCCGTAATCATAGCCCCGCTGGCGACATCGCATTCCACCACCGTAACACCCTGGGAGAGCCCGCTCACGATGCGATTACGAACGGGAAACGTGGTTTTGTCGGGTTGCCGTCCAAGGGGATATTCTGACATCACACAGCCATGCAACATGATCTGCCCTGCCAATTCCGCGTTTTCCTGAGGAAAGAGACAATCCAGCCCGCCACCCAACACCGCCACGGTCCGACCCTTGGCCTTTAGCGCACCACGGTGCGCCGCCGTATCAATGCCCCTTGCCAGCCCGCTGATCACCGTCACCCCGCTTTCCGCTAGTTGGAAGGCCAACCTCTCGGCTGTTTCCATCCCGTAGTGGGATGTCCGGCGTGACCCTACGATAGCCACTCCATGCTCATCGCGCGACAGGAGGGTGCCTTGGACATAAAGCGCCAGAGGGGGATCATAAATTTGGAGAAGTCGTCGGGGATATCCGGGATCAACAGGCGTAATAAGACACGCACCAAGAG
>CAYOQM010000127.1:4837-7283 GCA_964406065.1 uncultured Verrucomicrobiota bacterium | reverse complement strand
GTTTGACGAGGTCATGGGCGACGCCCAGGCGGTCGAGGACTGCAAAGTCTGGCTGCTCAAGCAGAAACAGACGCAGGACTGGAAGACCACCAAGGCTACGGCGGATGCCGTCTATGGCCTGTTACTGCGCGGCAGGAACCTGATCGGCAGCGATGCCCTGGTGGAAGTCGCGTTGGATGGACGAACGATCAAGCCTGAAAAGGTCGAGGCAGGCACCGGCTTCTATGAGCAAAAGTTCGTGCGAGGCGAAATCAAGCCCGGCATGGGCAAGGTCACCGTCAAGAAGAGCGACGAAGGCGTAAGCTGGGGCAGTGTCCACTGGCAATACCTGGAGGACATGGCGAAGGTCACGCCCTACGAAGGCACTCCGCTCAAGCTGAAGAAAACGCTCTATCGCAAGGACACCGGCAGGAAGGGGCAAGTACTCGAGCCGGTCAAGGGCGCGCTTGCGGTCGGCGACGAGCTCGTGTGCCGGATTGAGTTGCGGGTGGATCGCGACATGGAATACGTGCATCTCAAGGATCAGCGCGGCAGCGGGACCGAACCGGTGAATGTGCTGAGCCGGACAAAGTTCCAGGACGGGTTGGTGTATTACGAAAGCACGCGGGATACCGCGAGCCACTTCTTCATCCACTACCTTCCTAAAGGCGTGTATGTGTTCGAATACGGCGTCCGGGTACAATTGAAGGGCAAGTACCAGACCGGCATCGCCAGCATCCAAAGCATGTATGCTCCCGAGTTCAACAGCCACAGCGAGAGTGTTGAGCTGGAAGTGAAATAGAACGGTCGTGTCGGTCTTTCCGTCAAGCCGAGGGTTACGTGTGGGCGGTGAAATCCTTGCAGGCCTGGACGTAAGCCACGATGTTTTCCCAAGGCACCTCGGGCTCGAGGACATGGGTCGGACAGGCCAGCAAGCCGCCCTTGGTGCCCGCCAGTTCAAGATACTGGTGGGTGGTCTTGCGGACCTCTTCCGGCGTGCCGTACGGCATGAGCTTCTGCGTGCCGAGGGTTCCGTTGAACGACAACCGGTCCCCGTATGCAGCGTGGATGCGGGCAAAATCCATGCTCTCCGGCTGGATGGGATTGAGAATGTCAACGCCTGCTTCGATGAGGTCGGGAATGAAGGGTTCCACATACCCGCAGGAATGGTAATGGATGAGGACATCCGGCTTGGCGGCCTTGGCCGCCCTGATGACTTTAGTCAGGCGCGGTTTCAGCCATTCGCGATACATGTCGAGCGACATCATGATGGTGCTTTGCATGCCGATGTCGTCGCCCAGGGCGATGATATCGGCTCCAGCGCGGGCAAAGGCCGCCGCGCGGCGGGCGGCATCATCAGTGATCTTATCCAGGATGAAGGTGGCCTTTTCGTCGCCGTAGGCCATGTCGGTCATCAGGACGGCCATGTCGCGGATATACCAGGCATTTTCCCAGATGGTGCAAGCCATGTGGGCAAAGACCGGCAGGCCCTTTGCCACCCCCTCGGCGGCGACCTTGGCCATGGGCCCAATGGCGTCGAAGTCCCATTCGGGCCAGGGGTAGGCTTGGAGCTGTTCCAGGGAATCCGCTGAAGCCAGCGGGTGGACCATCCGGCGCATATGAAAAGTCCCCTTGTGCCCGCCTTCAGAGGCTACGCCATAGTCGTTGAAATAGGTGTTCTCATCAAGGGGTTCAGTGAAGAAACTCCTCCAGTCCGGTAGCGGACGGGGTTTCAGGGCGGGGCCGGGAATTCCGATCCTGTCGAAGCCTTCATGGTACCCGAAGAAGTCCGCCGGATCCGTGTCGTTGCCGATAGCGGCCTTCATCTTTTCCTGCAGAGCAGGGCAGAGGCTGAATTCAACCGGCGCAAAGGCATAGCCCTTCCGGCGATAGAGCGACAACAAGTTTTCCCTGGGAGTCATGATCGTCCTCGTTCGTGGTTATTGCTTCAAATGGGTGAATTATGCATTGATTAATGGTCAATGGGAATGGATGAATTGGACAATAACTTGTGTATTATGGTAAATCCTGTGCATGGGAAAGCCTGTGGACAGGATGATTTTCCGGAACGCCTCCAGTTCGCCGCTGGGGAGCGTCACGATGGGCGGATTCCTGCGGAACAGCCGCGGGCTGGGGCACTTCCGGGTGTATGGGCAGTATGCGCTCGTGTTTCTGCTGGAAGGCAGCGGCCGGTACCGTGACGTGAACGGCGTGGATCGGGCCGTGGGTTCCGGGGATGTCATGGTGGTGTTTCCCGATCTCGGGCAGCGCTACGGGCCGGGTCCCGGGGAACGCTGGTCGGAGTACCATGTGTGTTTCAACGGGCCGGTGTTTGACCTTTGGCGGCAGGGAGGGCTCCTCGACCCCCGCCATCCGGTATTCCATCTCGAGCCGGTGGATCACTGGCTGAAGCGGTTTGAATCAATCCTGGGAGTGGCGCGGCAGGGCGGGTTTGCTCTGCCCCTGG
>CAYOQM010000127.1:0-4827 GCA_964406065.1 uncultured Verrucomicrobiota bacterium | reverse complement strand
GTCGTCGATCTCTTTGGAGGGCGGGGCGATTTCGCCGAATTTGCCTTCCGCGCGGGCGGCGCGGGCGGCGACGCCGGCCGTGCCGGTGAACGTCCACGGCGTGCCGGACGGAGCGGTCTTCGCCTGGCCGTCCGGCAGGGCGGGGTTGCTCTGCGCCTGGGTGAAGTCTGTCGCCTCCAGCAGTTGCTGGCGGATATCGTGTCCGGTGATGGCAGGAGGTGGGGGCGGTCTGATGATCTCAAGTGGGCGGCCCGGGCCTGCGCCTTACTGGAGGGGGAGCCGGAGGGGTGTGTCGATCTCGGGGAGGTCGCCGGTTCACTGGGGATGAGTTATGAATCGTTCCGGAAACGCTTCACCCGCGTGGTGGGACAGCCTCCCGCTCGCTACCGGATGGCCCGCCTGATGGACCGGGCCTGCGAATTGATGCAGGCCGGCCGGGCGCTCGACAAGGAAATCGCCGGGTCGCTGGGGTTTTGCGACCATTTTCACTGCTCCCGCCGCTTCAAGCAGATTGTCGGCGAGTCCCCGCGCCAGTTCCGCCAGCGGATCAGGCGGATGGATGTCCGTTGAGTCCAGGGTTCGGAAAAAACACCAGTGGGGTTTGCCTCAGGGAAGTTCCGCAGGGATGGGCGGGGGGACGGCAATGCCGGTGACGGGATGCATCTTCAGGTATTCGGTCTCAAGGTCCGAGCCGCGCTTGATTTCAAGAATTCCGGTCCGGCAAGATAGCAGTATGCCCAGTGCCACCGCATTGAGGTCTTCCGGCGTCTGGGGCGAGGCAAAGTTGGCGGTCAGCGTCAAGCCATCCGGCGTGACCTCCCAGGCAACCTCCGGCAAGGCAGAGCGCAACGACTCAAGCGCCGTGGTGGGAGCAGTCAGGACATAGGTCATACGATGCCGCCGGCACATGATTGAATCAAGCGCATCCTGCCGTACCAGGCGTCCCTGTTCGATGAAGGCAACCTGGTCGCACAGGATTTCGATATCCGCCAGGATATGCGAACTGATCACGATGGTTTGATGGCCGTGACGGCTCCGGATCAGGTCGCGTATCCGCGCGGCTTCACGGGGATCCAGGCCGTTGAGGGGCTCGTCCAGCAGGATCAGTTCCGGCGACCCCAGGAACGCCTGGGCGATTGAAAGCCGCCTCTGCATTCCGTGTGAAAGGGTGCGCACGGGGGCGTTCCGCCGGTCGGTCAGGTGAACCCAGTCGAGCAGAGTTTCGATCGACTGTTTCAAGGTGGCAGGGGGGATCCCCTGGAGCCGTCCGTAGAAATGGAGGAGATCGATTACCCTGGCATGGGGCGGGAAGCGGGAGTCCTGGGGAAGCAGGGCGACGCGTCCTGCATGCAGGTCAGCCCGGAACGGTCCCTGGCCGAGGAGTTCGATCTCACCTCCCGACGGGTGCAACAGGCCCGTGCTGACGGCCATGGCGGTGGTTTTGCCCGCCCCGTTACTGCCGACCAACCCCATGATGGCGCCTTCCGGAACGGCCAGATCGAGATGGTCCAGGGCACGCCGCCGGCCGTAGCACTTGACCACGCCCTTGAATTCCAGTGCCAGGCTCACAGGTCCCTCCGTGAAAACCGGGCATAGCCGGCAAACAGGTAGGCCCAGGCGAGTGCGACGATAAAGAGCGCGGCGGGGATGACGCGGGAGGCCTGGCTGCGCCACAGGTCCAGACGGTGGCCCTGCGGGGTCAGGACGTTTAGAATGTCCCACAACCGGCGGAAGCCATCGCCGGCAAAGTGAGAGGAGACGGAGGAGAGGATGGACACCAGGATCAGCGCGAGAAAGCCCATGGCAAGGGCGAGGTTAGGGGTCGTGAACAATTGTGATATCGCGGTGGCCAGCCCGAGAAAGGCGAGTGCATATAACCAGGCCTTCATCGTGAATATGAGCATGGAAATAAGGGTCGCCAAAGGCTCGAAGGAATGCATCCTGAACAATCCTGTCAACCAGGCGCCTGCGGCGCTCAGCAGCATGGCGGCCAGAAGTTGCAGGGCCTGCCCGGTAAACTTGCCGACGATCCACTGTAGCCGCGAGCAGCGGAACCCTATGTAACGGATGGAGCCTGTTGAAATTTCCTCGGCAATGCGGGAAGAAGAGGTCAGCATGACCAGCACCGGGGCAAAGGTGAAGGATAGCCAGGCATAGAACAGCCCCAGCGGCGGAATATCCAGAAGCGTCACGGCCAGGTCCCGATCGCCGATCAGGTGGATCAGCATCATTCGGAAATTGTTGGATTTCCAGAGCGTGGCGGTGACGCCGCCGGTCGTGGCACTGGCGGTCAACCCGAGGGTTTCGACCAATTGTTGTTCGATTCCCTTCAGCAGGGAAAGAAAGACAAGGGTTGCGGTCACCGCCCCTGCAACATAGAGCAGGATCATTACAAGTACCCGGCGGCTGCGCAACGAGTCGGCCAGTTCATTGCCGGCGATCGTCACGACCGTGCGAAGGGGGCTGGGGATCACGGCGAGTCGTCCCCGGTGTCGTAGGCGTCGCGTCCCCTGTTCCCTTTCTTTTTCATTGCCCCATCGAGTTCAGTCAGGGGGAGTACGACGTCGGGGTTGATGAAATCAAACACCGCGAACTTGGCCCCCGCCTTGCCGCGCCAGTCGTCCGGCATGGCTTGATCCAGGTCCTGATAGGCCTGAACGATGTCGCCGCTCAGGGTGTGAAGCATGCGCAGGCCGGATTCCGCCGACATGGCCTGGTTTGTCTTGATCGCGGCGACGGACTGGGAAACATCATTGCTCAGCCGCAGGTTCATGGCGGCCATGATGACATCAAACTGCACCGCGTGTTCGTCGGAACTGGATACATTGGAGAGGAAGCTGTTCCGTGCGAGATCGACCCGTGTCTTCCATAGTTCCGAGGCCGTTTCAAGTTGTTTCCGCAGGGTGGCATGGGCACGGTGCGTTTGACCTGTGCCGGTTGTAGCCGAGGCAATACTTTGCGTGGCGGCAAGGGGCAGGGCAGGGGTCGGGTCCTGATGAGCGTTCTCGTGCCGTCGTGTTGCGGCGCCGGGCTTGTGTGCCTCCGGCAGATTCAAAATGGAGGCGATGCCATTGATGCCGGTGGGATTGTTTCCGCGTGTTGCCAGTTCCCTGCGAAGTTTCTCGACTTCCTCACGGGCATGACGCAGGTCGGCTTTGGTGGCGGAATTGCCGATGACGAGACCGAGCAGGAGCGCCCCCATGATGAGGCCGATGGTCCTGGGTAGATTGGAACGGGGTGGAGGTGTCATAAGTGGCACAACCCTGCCATTGCCCACCGCTTGTGTCAAGCCACCACCTCTCCAAACGAAAGAGTGTGGCAAAGGAAGTGAAATGCCGGGGAATGTCTCTGATTCACAACACTTGACAGGGTTGGCAGCGTGTTGGTAGTAGACTTTTTGATTAGCGGGCCTCTGCGTCAGGCACCGGTGAAATTAAGGATTGGATGTCAATGAAAGCGATCATCAAGCACGAGCGAGGACCCGGGTTGAGGATGGTGGATGTCCCCAAGCCTGACTACGGGATCAATGATGTGCTGGTCAAGATCCGGAAGACGTCCATCTGCGGGACGGATGTCCACATCTACAACTGGGATGAATGGGCGCAGCGGACCATCAAGGCGCCCATGACGATCGGGCATGAGTTCGTTGGCGTCGTGGAGGCCTTCGGAAGCAATGTCCAGGATGTCGAAATCGGCGATCTGGTCAGCGGCGAGGGCCATATTGTTTGCGGACACTGCCGCAACTGCCTGGCGGGGCGCAGGCATTTGTGCCCCAACACCAGCGGCGTCGGGGTCAACCGGGATGGCGCCTTTGCGGAATACCTCGCCATTCCGGTGACGAATATCTGGCACTGCAATCCCGCCATTCCGACCGATATCCTGTCCTGTTTCGATCCGCTGGGCAATGCCACCCACACGGCGCTGTCCTTCAGCGTCCTGGGCGAGGACGTGCTCATCACGGGCGCCGGTCCGATCGGGATCATGGCGGCGGCTGTCGCCAAGCATGCGGGCGCGCGCTATGTGGTCATCACCGACGTGAATCCGTACCGTCTGGCGCTGGCCGAGAAGGTCGGGGTCACCCGCGCCGTGGATGTGAGCCGGGAAAGCCTTGCCGGGGTGAAGAAGTCCCTCGATATGAAGGAGGGCTTTGATGTCGGCATGGAGATGTCCGGCAATTCGCAGGCGCTGAACAGCATCATTGACAACATGTGCCATGGCGGGAAGATTGCGCTCCTGGGGATTCTGCCGGAACAAACGGCGGTGAACTGGAACAAGGTGGTTTTCAACGGCCTCATGCTGAAGGGCATCTATGGGCGCGAAATGTACGAGACCTGGTACATGATGACCAGCATGATCGAGTCCGGCCTGGATATCAGTTCGATCATCACGCACCATTTCCACTGCACGGAATTTGAACAGGGGTTCGACGTGATGCGGTCCGGGAAATCCGGAAAAGTCGTGTTGAACTGGGAATAGCGAATCCGCTGCTGGAGGGTGCCCGTATGTATGGAGCGTTGCAGGAGCATGTGCAGGGAGTGCTGGTCGACATCCGCCGCAACGGGCTCTACAAGGACGAGCGGATCATTACCAGCCCGCAGGACGCGACCATCACCGTAGGCGGAGGGTCCCGCAGGATCCTCAACCTGTGCGCCAACAATTACCTCGGCCTGTGCGACCACCCGGACATCATCGGGGCGGCGAGGGAGGGACTGGAACGCCGCGGATACGGATTGTCGTCCGTCCGCTTCATCTGCGGCACCCAGGACATCCACAAGGAGCTTGAGCGCAAGCTTCCAGACTTCCTCGGCACCGCGGATACGCCGCTTT
>CAYOQM010000126.1:5742-7283 GCA_964406065.1 uncultured Verrucomicrobiota bacterium | reverse complement strand
CACAAGCCTTGCATTGGGTTTTCTTGACTTTGCCACTCCCCTTGCAGGCCAGACAGGGCTCATAATAGCAATGGTCATAAAAATGCACTTTCCCCGGCCATTTAAACCCGACAAACACCGTTGACCCATCGAGCCCCCGCCAATAAGGCCCATCGGGTTTCGAGTAACTGAGATTATCAATCCCCTTCATTCCACAACCACGTATTACCTGAGGCAATTGTGCAGAAGATCCGAAGCCGTCATTATGATTTGCGAATTTTGCGGCTTGTCCGAAAAGCTGAATGGCATAGCGGGTCCCGGAGACATAGTTCCTGACGAGGGTCTCCCCGGAGCACATATTTGTATCTATAATAGCCTCACCGGCCCCAAGAAGCGCAAAACGCTTTTCTTGGTGGAGTTTTTTGAATGAGCCAAGTTTGTCCGGATGCCGCCGCAGGAATTCCCGCATCGTGAAAGCCTGCTCGACTTGAAAAGCGGCTCCCACTGTTTCAGACAAATCGAGACATCTCTCTAAAATATCTTCTTCAACATCGGCATAGGGACGATAAGTTAAACCTTGATATGTGTATTCCTTTTTCCAACACCTTCTCCATACTAGGTCGAAATGATTCTCGTAGCGGACGTAGATGTGTTTCGGCTGCTTTATGATGTGTGTGCTCATTTTCAGTGTGTGTTAAGGAATATCCTCGCCGACAATTCGCGCTGAAGCCGACAAAACCAAGGGCCCCCTTGCCATCATCACTTTTTTCAATCCACAGTGCATGCGCGTGCCTCATTCATATTCGTTTACTTTTGACGTTCTTATATCGCTTTTGCTGATTTCCCTCGAAGACGTTACACGTTTAACTGTTTATATAATCTAGTGCCTTGAGTTTATTGTCAATAAAAGTTTCTCAATGCGCGCGAACTATCCTTGACCGGATTCTCAACGCGTTAGCATCCACCCAAACATTGAGGGCTATATCGCAGTTACCAAGCGGCATCGAGCCAGACGAATCTTGGCTTGGCGTGCTCCAAATGACGTTATAGTCATCAAGTAAACGCAATGTCACATTCCATTTCCCTCCTTGGATTTTAGGATCCCACGATCGCGCATCCAAGACTCGCAATGCTGGGGCCAGGAAGCAACAGCACCACCTTGTACTCCGAGTCCATAGCCGTGACCTCCTTTGGGATAGAGCACCATGTAGGCTGGAACTTGAACTTTTTTCAATGCGAGGTAATAAAACAGGCTGTTTTCCACCGAAATCATATCATCTTCCGTTTGCACCAGAAACGCCGGAGGAGTGTTCGTGGTCACCTTAAACTCGGAATTCAAAACGGGGCCAGTTCCGTTTTTCGCCAAGTAGGCTGGATACACCAAGATCGAAAAATCCGGACGGCAACTCAGGCGATCCATATCCTCCCCAGATTCATAGGCGCGAAGTTTGTAATTATTGCTGACATGTGCCGCCAAATGCCCCCCTGCGGAAAAGCCCATGATACCAATCTTTTTCGGATCGAGGTTCCATTCCTTCGCTCGGAACCGAACCCAACTGATG
>CAYOQM010000126.1:0-5732 GCA_964406065.1 uncultured Verrucomicrobiota bacterium | reverse complement strand
TACGAATCCCAACAGTGCGCAGTTGATTTTTACAACCCATGACACCAATCTGCTTCGGATCGAGGTGCCACTCCTTCGCACGGGACCGAACCCAACTGATGGCCCGCTGTACATCCTGTAATGGCAACAGATGCTGCCCGTCACCATTCCGCGTCGGCACCCTATATTTTAACACCACACCAGCGATACCAAGGGAGTTCAACCAACGAGCCACATCATGCCCTTCGTGGTCGATCGCCAAGCCGACATAGCACCCGCCAGGACAAATCACAACGGCAGGTATCGACAAATTAGTGGATGTAGGCCGATACACTGTAATAGAGGGAATACTTACATTAAAAATGGTTCGAAAGGGTTTGGCGGGGTCTTTGCTATTATCAATGATCTTTTCCGGTTCCCCGAGTTGGCTCATCCGTCCCTCAGGCCACAGGAGTACTTCAATGGGCGCTGTGCCGCGGGCAGTCCCGGTTGTACCCAGAATCACGCCCATGAGGCATAGGCATTTCATAAAATTGCCACATTGAATCATGAGTTTTCCTCCTTGATTACTCCGGCTTTACTCCCGTTGCTTCAGCCAATAGGCGTGTGACAAAGCCCGTTGTTCAAATTCACCCCATTCACGCGATTCCTTCGGAGACCAAACTGTTTCTGAAAAAGCCAACAGCCGGGGAAATGTTTTCTGGAACACCTTGTTCTCCTGGACTTCTTCGGTCCACAAGCACGCCTCACTTCCCAACACGAGCGCCGACTGCTCGGGCGTCATTCCCAGGGGCACGGGATCAAAGGAGTAAACTTTTTCCAGCGACAACTCCGGCATCCAGTTCGCCTTGATAGGATCATCCGCTCCGGCAGGATAATCGAAGTACACATATTCATTGTTCGAATTAATGGTCTTTATGCCGTGAGTAATGGCGAAGTCAGATTCTCCAGCCCGCCAGCCTTGAGCTATTTGACCGGCCGGCCACCCCAACTCCTGATGTTCAGCCCATGCAGTGGTTTCTCGGCCATGCGCATGCACATAGGCGGATATTTTCCGCATAAACCATTTTTGCAGCATACGCTCGTCGCCCAAAAGGTTCGTTGTGATACAGGTCTGACAACGTGAACAAGCTCGCCAGTGGGCCGCATCAGCCTCATCCCCTCCCAAATGGATAATGGCTAACGGGAACAGCGCCATTACCTCGTCCAGCACATTCCTGAAGAATTCTTCCGTCTGATCAGATCCGAGACAATATTCATTTACAGGATCTTCCGCCTTTTCGCAGCGAAGGTGTTTAAAGACATTGAGCGCCCACTGAGAGTGCCCTGGCATTTCCATTTCCGGATATATCTGAATATGTCTCGTTTTTCCATATTCGACAATTTCGCAAATATCATCCTGCGTATAGAACTCATTTTTCTGCCCACCGGTTGCGCCCATTGTCAGCTCAGGATATTTTTTTATCTCCATATGCCACCCCTGATTATCACAAAGGTGCCAATGAAGGCGGTTGATTTTATAGAACGCCAGCGCATCTATAAAACGCATGATAAATTCCTTGCTTTGAAAATGCCTGGCGCTGTCGAGCATAAACCCACGCCAGGAAAATCTTGGATGATCCTCAATCTCAACCTGAGGCACCGACCATTCCGTTCCGTGAACTTTCATACGGCGTCCACCTTGTACAGGGAATAGCTGACAGAGAGTTTGGGCGGCATAAAAGGCGCCTGCAGCGCGGAATGCCCGAATGATAATTTGATCCGCCTTTACCGAGAGCGTATAGCCTTCGTCCCCGAGAAATGATTGCTCGGCTGCAAACAGAATGACAATGGATCCTACGGGTTTCTCCAATAACCCACTCTCGCCCACTCCAAAGCGTGCCCCCGTTACACTTGCCAATAATTGTGCAAGGTACTGTGCCGTGGCTTGAAATTCGGCGGAAGCAAAAATCAGCGTTGGAGACGTGGACATAAATATGCCTGAGCATGGCTCCACCTTTTTGGGTTGCGGAATGATATGTAAGTTGTTCATGGTTTTCCCTTTTATCAAAATGACTCAAACACATTGCCACGGTTGAGTATAAATGCCGGATCCACAGCCGCTTTACAGCGCCGCATGTCCTCGACTGCACGAGGGCCGTAGCATCGAAGAAAATCGCGGCGTTTGCGTTTCCCGGTGCCATGTTCACCCGAATACACCCCTCCCAATTCAGCTGATTTGGCCACAATGGCATCGTACAGGGCTATCCCACTGTCAATCTGTTCCTGAAACGGGAGCAATGTGAAATGGAGGTGGCAGTCGCCAAGATGACCGAACACCAGATACTCCATATCGGATTCATTTAGGGCACAGTGAGTGAATCCCAGAAACTCCTCGAAACGGTCTGGCGGCACGACGGTGTCGGTCATGATCGTGAACGTTCCCCGATGCTTGGCGATTTCCAACGCATTGGCAGGCAGGGAGTGGCGCGACTCCATGAACAATGCCCAACTCCGCTCCGAGTCGAGCAACAGAATGGCATCCTCCGTTACACCGCACCCGCTCGTAGTGATCACATCCATCCACTCTTCGGCCGCATCCTCAATTGAACGGCCATACAATGGCACTTGGATGTATATCCCCACCTGGTCCGAACCCTTAAAAAGCACGTCCCGGTGATTCATATGCTGTGCACAATTATTTCCGAAATACTCCAACGCCCCAAGGCGCCCAAGCTCGCCATGGAGGTGTTCCCGGACTTGGCGATGGAACGCCAGCGCCGAGTCCTCCCCAGGCAGGGAAAAGAACAAGTCCAAATTCCCATCAGGACTCTTGCGCAGACCCAGTGTACAGCCGGTCACGACCCCAAAAAGCCCCTCACTGCCGACCACTAAATCCACGAAATCCAGGACGCCATCCGGCGCCGAAAATGGGCCACCAGCATTCTTGATCAGAGGACGCGCATATCGGGGTATAGGCCAGTCGCGACGCGACAGCCCCTCCTCCAGGACAAATCGACCGTTAACGGAGATGTATTGCCCGCGCTCCGCTCGAATCAGGTCTCCATCAGGAAGAATCAAGTCCACCGCCCGAACCCAATCCCGAGTAGCACCTGCAGAGCCCGGGGTAAATCCGGAGGCATTGCAGGCAACTGTTCCTCCCACAGTAGCATCAGACCGACTGGTAGGATCGACCGGGTAGAACAACTTGCCCGCCGTCTCCCTCAGAACCGAACGCCGCAAATCTTCCAAAATCATTCCCACCCCACCCCGAACGGTTTTGACGGCAGGATCAACCATCACCGGAGAACCGCCGCATCCATCCGCGCTCATCATACGAGAGAGTGACAACACCAGACCTCCCTCCGGGGTCGCGCTACCGGTGAGGTTCGACCGACCTCCAGAAATGGTGACCGGTATGTTGCATCGGAAACACGCCCGCAACACTACCGCACATTCACGGGGCGTGGAAGGCCGGCTCAATGCTTGCGCAGAGCCTGGAAGATGAGAGCTGTCAGAGACATACCCGGCGACAACATCAGGATCACACTCAATCGCAACATCAAACCGAGTGCCAAGGAATGCAGCCAATTCAGGAAGAAACTTAACTCCCTGATGGATCCGGCAAAACGAATCCAATTCCGCCTTTTCATCCGCACGCAACACCGACTCACATCTAATGGCGTCTGTACTCATAGATCATCTGTCAGTTTTCTTTGTTCCTTTGTTTAGAGAAACAGACAATAACGCAAGACGTTACACGTTTAACATGGCGCGATTTGAGCAAGTTCTGATTCAGTTGTCAATAGTGGGATGAATAAAATTAAAACATATCAACGCCAGGCGGCCATTAATGACCCGCTACACCACCGCCTTACTCACTCCGGCCACCTCCGCAATATCTCGCATGCTGACAAAATCACTCATGATTAACTCGTTAACCACTATGATTATGACAAGGCAAGCCAATATCATGGTCAAAAAAAACGCCCTCCGTTGGATGGAGGGCGTGGCGTGTTTAGCCGGTTACTGAAACGGCCTGATCAGGTGGCTGCCGGGGCTTCCCCGGATTCCGCTACCACATCGTCATCCTCAGGCTCCACCGTGGTGGCGGCAACCAGCTTGTCGCCGGCATCGAGATTGATCAGGCGGACCCCCTGGGTCACGCGGCTGATCGTCCTGACGTCGGCCACGGGCATGCGGATCATCTGGCCCTGGGCCGTGATCAGCATCAGCGCGTCGCCTTCCTGCACGGCGTGGGCGCCGATAATCGATCCGTTGCGATCCGACGTCCGGATCGTCATCAGGCCCTTGCCACTGCGCTTCTGGACGCGGTATTCGTCAAACCCGGTGCGCTTGCCGTACCCGTTCTCGGTACACACCAGGAACGTGGCGCGGGGATCCACAATCTCCAGGCCAATCACGCGATCCTCATCGGTCAGCGTAATACCGCATACCCCGCGGGTGTCGCGTCCCTGATCACGCAGCGCATCTTCCTTGAAGCGGATGCTCATCCCGTCATGCGTCGTCAGCACAATCTCGTTGTGTCCGTCCGTCTGCTTCACGCCGATCAGCCGGTCGCCCTCATCAATGGCGATGGAAATGATCCCGGCACTGCGGGGATTGCTGAACGCCGCCAGGTTGGTCTTCTTGACCACGCCCTTTTCGGTGGCAAAGACAATGAACTGATTCTCGGCAAACTCGCGAACCTTGACCATGGCGGCTACCGTCTCGCCGCTCTGGACGTTCAGCATATTCACAATCGCCTTGCCCTTGGACGCACGCGACGCCTCGGGAATCTCGTAGACCTTCTCCCAGTAAACGCGCCCGGCCGAGGTAAAGAACAGGATGTAATCGTGGGTATTGGCCACAAAGAGGTGCTCAACGTAATCCTCCTCCTTCGTCTCCATCCCGGCCACGCCCTTACCGCCGCGACGCTGGGCCTTGTAGGTGCTCACCGCCGTGCGCTTGATGTAACCGGTGTGGCTGATCGTGATCACGTAGCCGCGGTCGGCAATCAGATCCTCAATGTTCACTTCGCCCTCGTCGGGCACCAGACTGGTCTGCCGCTCGTCGGCATACTGCTTCCGGACCTCGAGCAAGTCGACCTTGATCACCGCGAAGAGTTTCTCGCGACTGGCCAGCAGATCACGCAGGAAGGAGATCAGCTTGATCAACTCCAGATATTCCGCCTCGATCTTGCCACGTTCCAGCCCGGTGAGCTGGTAGAGGCGCATATCGAGAATGGCGTTGGACTGGATCTCGCTCAGGCCGAACTTGGACATCAACTGGGCCCGGGCATTGTCGCGATCCTTGGAACCCCGGATAATCTTGACGACCTCATCGAGGTGGTCGAGCGCGATCTTCAGCCCTTCCAGGATGTGGGCGCGCGCCTCGGCCTTATCGAGGTCGAACTGGGTCCGGCGCTTGATCACGTCGTAACGGTGATCCAGATACGCCTCCAGCAATTCCCGGAGATTCATGACTTTCGGCCGACCGTGATCAATCGCCAACATGATGGCGCCGAAGGTCGTCTGCAACTGGGTGTGCTTATAAAGATTGTTCAGCACCACCTTCGCCACCACGCCGCGCTTAAGCTCGATCACCACCCGGATTCCATCCTTGTTCGACTCGTCGCGCAGATCGGAAATGCCTTCCAGCTTCTTTTCCTGAACCAGATACGCGATGTTGGTGATCAGAGTGGCCTTGTTGACGGCATAGGGAATCTCGGTGATGATGATGCTTTCCTTGCCCTGCTTGCCTTCCTCAATGCC
>CAYOQM010000125.1:0-7297 GCA_964406065.1 uncultured Verrucomicrobiota bacterium | reverse complement strand
GGTTCCCGTCGGGTGCGGAGCCACCATCAGCGATGATATGCGCCTCGATTCCCAGCAATTGGAAGTGTTCCTTCGCTGGCTCTTCGAGAAATCCATTGAGTTGCGCGATAAGATTCATATCAAGGCCACCTGTGCCCCGCAGTACTACCGGATCATGCGCGAGGTTTCACGGGAGAAGGGGATTGCCCTGCCTTCGGCGGGTCATGGAGGGTCACATCCCGGCCACGGCGGGGCGGGGATCCCTCCGCCGGGACACACCCCGGCCAATGGCATGTCGGCCATGACGCGCGGGTGTCTGGCCGGTTCGGCGGTCTGCTTTGTGTCGCGGATCGGCGATGTTCAGCCTTGCGGCTACCTGCCCATCCAGGTCGGCAATGTCCGCAAGAAGAAGTTTGCCGATATCTGGCGGGAGTCAGAGGTGTTCTCTTCGCTTCGAGATCCTGATCAGCTCAAGGGGAAGTGCGGGTCCTGCGGGTACCGCGTTGTCTGCGAGGGGTGCCGTGCGCGGGCCTTCGCCGCCACGGAGGATTTCCTGGCCGAGGATCCCGATTGCTTCTACCAACCGGTACAGCTCAAGTCATGACGGGTGAAACTTCACGATTCAGACGGGAGAAGGAAACGCTCAGGGCGATGATCGACCTCTATTGTCGTGATCTCCACGGCACTTCAGGGACACTCTGCCAGGATTGCGCCACGCTGCGGGATTACGCCATGGCCCGACTGGATTGCTGTACATTTGGGGAAGACAAGCCCAAGTGCGCCGACTGCCCGATCCACTGCTACAAGCCGGCCATGCGTGAGACCATCCGCAATGTGATGCGCCACTCCGGCCCCAGGATGATGATCAGGCATCCGCTCATGGCGGTGGGGCACATGGTGGATGGTATGCTGCATAAGCCGCCGGTTCGCAAGGTTGCGCTTGTCAGGAAACAAACGCCGGCCAAGGAAGCTCCCGCCGACGAAGCCCTGCTTCTGGCTCTTCAAAAGGGATTGCCGGTCGATTTCAGGCCTTTCGAACGTGTGGGCGAGAAGGTTGGTCTCTCAGGGGCGGAGGTCCTGGCCCGGGTGAAGGCCTTGTTCGAGTCCGGCGTGGCGCGCCGTTTCGGCGCCGTTTTTGACTCCCGGAGCCTGGGTTACGAAAGCACCCTCTGTGCGGTCGATATTCCCGCCGATGCGTTGGAAGCTGCCGCGTCCCGCATCAATCCCCATCCCGGCATCACGCATTGTTATGAACGCGAGGGACACCCTAACCTCTGGTTCACCATGACGGCGCCCGCGGCGGACCTTGAAACCGAGATCGCCCGGGTCCAGAAAGCCCTTGGCCCTTATCCGGTTTTCAACCTGCCCGCCCTGCAGAAGTTCAAGATCGAGGCAGTTTTCGGACGCAAGGGCGACGAGGTGTTTTCCTCGAAACCAGCGGCAAACGCAGGGCGCTGTCAGATCGCTCCGCTCTCGCCCCGTGAACAGCAGGTGGTCCGCTGCCTGCAACAGTCGATTCCCGTGGTGGAGGACCCTTTCGGCGAGGTGGCGCGGCAGGCGGATATGGAGCCCGGCGAGTTGCTGGCGCTCCTGGAACGGTGGTTCAAGATTGGCGTCATCCGGCGCATTGCGCTGGTGGTGCGGCACCACAAGATGGGCTTCTCGGCCAACAGCATGTGCGTCTGGCCGGCGGGAGCGGACGTGATTGAGGCCGCAGGGAAGACGATGGCCACCAGTCCGCATGTAACCCATTGCTATGAACGCCCGTCCACCAGTGTGTTTCCGTATAATCTCTACGCGATGATCCATGCGAAGAGCCGCAAGGAGGCTGTTGCGATTTTTGAGGATCTCGGGAAAACGGCCGGACTGACGGGTGGACGCATGATGTGGTCCGTGCGTGAGTTCAAGAAGTCGAGTCCCGTTTTTTTCTGTGAAACGCCGCCGGATTTGGGGACTCCGTCATCATGACCGCGCCGGCGGGGAGTCGCGGAATCCTGCTGGCGGCGCCGGGGGGAACCTGTCCCGAGGCGTTGGCGGTTTTTGACCAGCTTCTTCACACCCTGTCCGGCCACTTCCCGGGTATATCCCTCCGCTGGGCCTTCACATCCTCTGGCATCAGGAGGAAACTTGAAAAACAGGGGCGTCCGGTGTTATCCCCGCACGAGGCGCTTCTGCAAATGCAGGCGGGAGGGATCCGTCATGTGGCGGTGGTGCCCCTGCATCTGGCCAACGGCATGGAATACACCGAGCTGGCCGAGACGGTGGAATCCTTCCGCAAAGGAACGGGAACCCTCACGCACCTGACCTTCGGCGTGCCCTTGCTGGCTGACCCCGACGAATGGCGCCGGACACTGGCTGTGATGCTGAGGTCGGGCTTGCCGGAACGCAAACCGGAGGAGGGCGTCGTCCTGGTGGCCCATGGAAGCCTTGAGCCTCAGGCGGCGGACACCTACCGGCAGGCGGTGGCCTTGTGCCGGCAGGTTGACCCGCGCCTGTTTCTGGGTATGATATTGGGCTTGCCATCCATGGCGGACGTGATTGACGCCTGCCGGGCGGCCAGAGTTTCAACGGTGTGGTTGTTGCCGGCGATGGTGGCCGCCGGATTTTCAGCCCGGGAGGAGATCGGCGGGCCAGCCCCGGGATCCTGGAAGTCCGGTCTTGAGGCGGCCGGGATACAGTGCCTGCCCGTGGCCAAGGGATTGGGCCAGTTCGAGGGCGTAGTGTCGTTGTGGGTGGACCGGTGCCGGCGGTTGCTGGCGGAGTGATGCGGGGTTGAGACATGCGTGATGAATCCAGACAGAAGAAGATCCTGCCGGTAGACCTTTTCCTGGAAGGCCGGCCGTGTCTTGTGGTGGGCGGCGGAACGATTGCGGTCCGCAAGGTCGGCCATCTGCTTGACAGCGGCGCGAAGGTGACGGTGGTCAGTCCGGAGCTGTGCCCGGAAATCGACGCCTGGCGGAAGGCTCGGCGGCTGCGGCAGATTTCACGGGTTTTCAAGGTCTCTGATGTCAAAGGGAACGTTCTGGTCTTTGCGGCGACGGACGACAATGCCGTGAATTTGCGGATTCTTAGAGCGTGCCGCCGGGTGCGTATCCTGTGTTGCTCGGTCGATGCCCATTGGGACAAGGGGGATTTCCTCACGCCGGCCATCATCCGGCATCCCCAGGTTACCGTGGCGGTGTCCACGGGCGGGCAGTCCTGCAAGCGAGCCCGTATGGTGAAGGAAAAACTGGCGACATTCCTGGCGGCTCAAGACCTATGAACAACGCAAACACTGTCTTCAGGGTTGGAACACGGTCCAGTCCGCTCGCCCTCCTTCAAACCCGTACGGTGGTGGAACAACTTGGCAGGATCCTTCCGGCTACACGCTGGGATGTGGAGGCCATTTTCTCGCCCGGCGACCGTGACCTGGCCATGGATCTGCGGCAAAGTCCTGCCGATTTCTTTACCCGCGATCTTGACGACCGCGTCCGCGCCGGAATCTTGGATTGCGCCATCCACAGCGCCAAGGATGTGCCTGAGCCCATCCCGGAGGGGCTAGACTGGTGCTGGCTTCCCTGGCGCGAGGATGCCCGCGACGCCCTCATCCGGCCTCAGGGCAGGGATATGGGCGGGATGCCGCCCCACGTGCGGATTGGCGTCAGCAGCGACCGCCGTGAAGCCTATTGCCGCCGGCGTTTTCCCTGCGCAAAGCAGATGCCCATACGCGGTACGATCGAGGAACGCCTGCGGCAATTGGATAACGGCGATTTCGACCTCGTCATCATGGCCGGGGCGGCCCTCAACCGGCTCGGCCTCCAGGACCGCATCACCGAATGGATTCCGGATGACGAACTACCGGCGCCGGATGGCCAGGGCTCATTGGCCATCACCTTCCGTGCCGGCGATGAGCGGTTCCTCAAATTGCGCAAATTGTTTGTCAGGGCGGTAACCTTCGCCGGGGCCGGGGTGGGTTCCGCGGGCCACTGCACGCTCGAAAGCCTGGCCGCCTTGAAGCGGTGCGATATCGTGCTTCACGACACCCTTCTGGGTCATGAACTTCTGGATTTGATACCGCCGGGTGTGAAGTGCATCGACGTTGGCAAGCGTTGTGGTCAGCACAGTGTGCCGCAGGACGAAACCACCAGCCTGATTGCCCTATATGCCCGCCGCGGACTCAAGGTGGTGCGTCTGAAGGGGGGCGATCCTGGCATCTTCGGACGGTTGGCCGAGGAAGTGGACGCCCTGGATGCCCTCTCGCTTCCGTACCGTGTCCTGCCCGGTGTCACCAGTTTGAGCGCGGCCACGACCGGTACCGGGATGCTGCTGACCCGGCGGGGCGTGTCGCGCGGATTCACCGTCATGACCCCCCGCAAGGAGGGCGGCGGTGTGGGCTCCGTGGACATCGAGGAGCGCAAGACCTTGCCGATTGTATTCTTCATGGCGCTTTCAGTGTCCGGCGAAGTGGTCCGCCAGTTGATCGGCGAGGGGAAGTCGCCCGCGACTCCGGCGGCCGTTGCCTACGGCGCGGGTAGCGACCAGAGCTATGTGGTCACCGGAACGCTGGCGGATATCGCCTCGAAGATCAAGGATACCGGCGAGGATAAGCCCGGCCTCCTCATCGTCGGTGAGGCCGCGCGGTATCTCTACCGGCCTGGCGGCGCCTTGAATGGACGACGCATCCTGCTGACCGCCAGCGAGGCGTTGCAGGAAAAGGCCGCCGCCCTGGTTTCGGATTTCGGCGGCATTCCAGTCTGCCGCCCGCTGATCCGTATGACAACCACTCAGGATGCCCTCGCGCATGTCCGGAGGCTCAGTTCGTTCGACTGGATCGTCCTGACATCGCCCTCGGCGGTCCGGTGTTTCGGTGAACTCCTGCGGATCACAGGTGTGGATTTGAGAACCGTTCCGAAACTGGTGAGTTGTGGCGGCGGGACTTCGCGGGAACTACGTTCAATCGGGTTAATGGCGGACATTGAGCCGGTCTCGGAGTTCAGTGCCGCCGGACTTCTGGCGGCGGTCAAGCCGCATGTGAAGCCCGGACTGCGCGTGCTGCGTCTGCGTTCCGACAAGGCCGGCGCAACGCTGTCCGATTCCCTTCGCTCCATGGGGGGGGTGGTGGAGGATTGCCTGCTCTACTGCAATGAGCCTGTTGCCTATGCCCAGCAGCCGCAGTTTGATGCCGTATTCTTTGCCAGCGCCTCGGCGGTCGACGTCTTTCTCGCCCAGTGGGGTGCTGCGGCGCTGAAGAACCGGCTGGTGCTGGCCATCGGTCAGCCGACCCTGGCCGCGCTCAAGTGCGCGGGACTCGGCGCCGATCTTGAGCCACCGGAGGCAACGGTGGAGTCGAGTCTGGAATGTCTGGCCGCGTATTATGTTGGGAAGGAGATGTCATGAGTAACTACCCTGAAATCAGATTGCGGCGCCTGCGCCGCACACCGTCCTTGCGAAAGATGTTTGACGCTCCGTTGCCGGGTCCGGAGAAATTCATGTGGCCGGTGTTCGTGAAGGAGGGGAAGGGGATCTGCGAGCCCATCGAGGCCATGCCCGGTCAGTGCCGCATGAGTCCTGACCGCCTGGTGAAGGAAGTGGCGCGGGTGGCGGGGATGGGGATCGGAAGCGTTCTCGTGTTCGGGCTAGCGGAGCCCGGCCAGAAGGACGGGGCAGGAACCTTTGCCTATGACGAGAAGGGGGCCGTACAGAAGGCGGTGCGGTTGCTGCGCCGCGAGTTCCCGGAGCTGGTGATCGCCACCGATGTCTGCGTGTGCGCCTACACCACGCACGGTCATTGCGGACCGCTGACGAAGACCGGCGACGTGGATAACGATGCCTCCAATGAGATTTTGGCGCGCATGGCGGTGTCGCACGCCGCCGCCGGGGCGGATATCGTGGCGCCCAGCGCGATGATGGATGGGCAGGTGAACGCCATCAGAACCGCCCTTGATGACGCCGACTTCAGCCAGACCCTGCTGATGAGTTACTCCACCAAGTTCGCCTCATCCATGTACGGGCCATTCCGTGAGGCGGAACAATCGGCGCCGCAGAAGGGCGACCGCCGCGGATACCAGACCTCTTTTGGAAACCTCCGGCTGGCCCTGCGTGAATCGGCGATGGATGAGGCCGAAGGGGCGGATCTCCTGATGCTCAAGCCCTCGCTGTTCTATCTCGATGTGCTGGCCCGTCTGCGGGACAGCACCGACCTGCCGGTCGCGGCCTACAACGTAAGTGGGGAATATTCCATGCTGATCGCGGCGGCGGACCGGGGGTGGGGCGACCTGAAGGGCATGGTGCGCGAATCGGTGGCTGCCTTGTCACGAGCAGGCGCGGACTTGCTGATTTCATACTGGGCGAGCCGGTATGACGAGATCTTCAAGGAAGGATGAAACGATGACATCGAAGCAGCTTTTTGAACGGGCCAAGCGGGTGATTCCCGGCGGCGTCAACAGTCCTGTGCGGGCATTCAATGCGGTGGGGGGCGACCCCGTCTATGTGGTCAGCGGCAAGGGTGCGCGCATGAGGACTGCCGATGGCGCCGAGCTTCTTGATTTCTGCGGCTCGTGGGGGCCGTTGATTCTTGGACATGCGCGCCAGGAGATGGTTGAGGCCATTTCCAAGGCAGCGTCGGAAGGGACCTCGTTCGGCATCAATACCCCGCGCGAGGTCGAGTTCGCCGAGCTTCTCTGCAGGCTCGTGCCCACCATGGAAATGGTGCGGCTGGTCAGTTCGGGAACGGAAGCCACCATGACGGCGCTGCGATTGGCTCGTGGGTTTACGGGAAGACGGAAAGTGATCAAGTTCGAGGGTTGCTATCACGGCCATTCCGACGGCCTGCTGGTGGCGGCGGGGAGCGGCCTGCTGACCGGTGGGATTTCGTCGTCGGCCGGGGTCTCGCCGGCGATGGCCGCGGAAATGCTCATACCCGCCTACAACGATCTCGCGGCGGTGGAGGAACTGGCGGCACGACAGGGAAATGAAATTGCGGCCATCATCATTGAGCCGGTGGCGGCGAACATGGGGCTGGTGGCTCCCGCGCCCGGGTTCCTGCAGGGATTGCGCAGGGTGGCCGACCAGTGCGGGGCACTGCTGATTTTCGACGAGGTCATCACCGGGTTCCGGATGGCGCCCACCAGCTATGGGGTGGTGTGCGGAGTCCGGCCGGATCTGACCTGCCTTGGCAAGATTGTCGGGGGCGGGATGCCGATCGGCGCGGTGGGTGGACGCAGGGATGTGATGTCCAAGCTGGCGCCGCTCGGGCCGGTTTACCAGGCGGGAACGCTGAGCGGGAATCCCGTGGCTGTGGCCGCCGGTCTCGCCACCCTGACGCTATTGGAGCGGGAGA
>CAYOQM010000124.1:3383-7341 GCA_964406065.1 uncultured Verrucomicrobiota bacterium | reverse complement strand
TGCCGAGGCGGTTTTCGAACTTGCAACACCGGCGCCTGTGGATGCCATCCTCGAGGAGGCCGGACTCCCGGCGTGCGAGGGAGGGCAATTGCTGCTCCGGCGGACCTTGCTCGCCAACGGGACAGGCAAGAATTTCATCAATGACAGTTCCGTCACGCTGCAGATACTCAAACGGGTGGGGGAACATCTGGTCGATATCCATGGTCCCTACGACCACCAATCCCTTCTCAGTGCGGCGTTCAAGATGGATATCCTGGATGCCTTCGGCCATTTACGGGAGATCCGGGGTGCCTATGAAACAGTGTTCGGGGATTTCCGGGGCTTGCAGAGCCGGCGGCAGGAGTTGGAGGGGGCCGATGAACAGCAGGTGGCCGCGCAGATAGAACTGCTCGCATTCCAGGTAAAGGAAATCGAGGACGTGGCCCCGGTTGAGGGCGAGGATGAGGCGCTCGCGTCCGAACAGGTGCAGGTGGCCAATGCCCAGCGCATTCTGGAGCTGGCGTCCGGAATCCAGTCGGCCCTGATTGAAGGAGAGGCGTCCGTCTTCAATGGATTGGCCTACGCCCAGAAGCATCTGGGAGAGCTGGCGGGCCTGATGGCGGCTGCGGAGGAATGGAGGGAGCAGGCCCGATCTCTTGCCATTCAGGCGCAGGATCTTGCCGAGACGGTCGAGCACCAGGCCAGGAATATCGAGGGGAATCCCGCCCGGTTGCAGTGGCTTGAAGAGCGGATGGCGTTGTACCATCGCCTGAAACGCAAGTATGGCGCGAACGTAAGGGATATTCTGGCCCGTCTGGAAAAAACCAAGACCCACCTCCGGAATCTCGAGGGCCGGGGCGAGCGATTGAAAGAGCTGGATGTCCAGATCGCCTTGACCTTGGGCAAAGTCAAAGAGGCCGGGCTGAAATTGGGAAAGGCGCGCCGGTCTGCGGCGTCAAAGCTGGCCAAAACCATCACGGAAGAGTTGAGAGATCTCGGGTTCCCGCATGGCGCCTTTGCGGTCCAATTGTCGGAAATCCCACCCGGGGCTTCCGGACTCGATGCGGTTGAGTTTGCCTTTGCGCCGAATGCGGGGGAACCGGAACGTCCGCTTCGTGCCATCGCCTCCAGCGGTGAAATATCCCGCGTCATGCTGGCCGTCAAGGCGGTGCTGGCCGATCACGATTGTATTCCCGTCCTGGTGTTTGATGAAATCGACGCCAATGTCGGCGGCTCCATGGGGACGGCAATCGGGACGAAGTTGGACAGGGTGGGCCGGCGGCATCAGGTCTTGTGCATTACGCATTTGCCCCAGGTGGCGGTTTTCGGGACGACTCATTTCGCCGTGGCGAAGGAAGTGGCCCACGGCCGCACCCGCACCTTGATCGCCCGCCTTGGCAAAGAGGCGAGGGTTGAAGAAGTCGCCCGCATGCTGGGCGGTCGTGATCTTACCAGCGTGACCTTGAAGCACGCCCGCGAGATGCTTAAGGGGATTTGAGCCGCCCCTGTTATGGCCCCGTGCGTTCGACCGTTTCCATGACGAGGGTTGCCTTGGCCAGGCGGCCGGGGGTCGATGCAGCGGTCAGGGTGCATTCCACCAAAGCCCAGGGGGGCCTGGCTTGGGCGCCTGCCGCGAGCCATTTCCCCAAGTCCTCTCCCGCGATATCGGTCAGATCCACGCTGACTTTCCGCAGGTTCCACCCCGGGACGCAGGGCCGCGATTCCGTCATCCGGGTTGTCAGTGTGCGACCGGGCTGTGTGGTTTGAGTCAGTGTATCAAGACTGACCGGCAGGGCCGGGTAGCGGGAATATCCATCCAGGATGGCGCGGTTCCGAGACGCCCGGGTTTGCAGGACGGTCAGCGCCTTGATGTCGGCGGCCTTCCTCTCCCAGAGTTCGGTGGTGCGCGGGATGGCATTGACGGAGCGGAGGGTCAGCAGGACTCCGGTCGCGAGGCTCAGTCCTGCGAGGCTCCAGAGCAGGATCAGGGTTGAGTTATTCTTTTCCATGAGAGGGGCCTATTCCGATGACAAAGGCGACGCGATCGTCGCCGGGTACGGATTCCTTGCGTTCGATTGTGGAGATCCATCGGCCTTCATTCAGGCGCCGGGCCAGGGCTTCGCCCTGGGTGAATTTCGGCGCAAACCCGTGAATGACGCCGCTCTTCAGGTTGAGTGTCATGGCCTCAATGGCGACGCGTTCATCCCGGGCCATAGCCAGAATGCTTTTCAAGGTTTCCGGCAGCACGGCTTCCGTAGCCGCGAGAAACGGTTCCATGTCACGCTCTTGCGTCTCGCTGAACCGCCTGGCGGCGAGGGCTTCCTGGCGCGGGGGGAGGCCGAGGGAGGTTCCAGTTATCCGGGTTGCCAGGGACTTGACGCATTGCTGTCCCTGTGCCAGTCGGTATTGGGCGGCCCAGTTCCATGAAAGATTGACCAAACACAGGAGCACCCCTGCCGCCAGGCAGGCGCCTGCCAGTCGGACGGGTTGACGCTCGAGGTGCTGCGCCAGGCAGGGATGAAGAAAACGACCGGTTCGCAGGTTGCATGGATACAGGCTGGTGTTCATCGCCCTTGCGGCCAGTGCGCGGGCCAGAAACGTTCTGGGATCAGACGAGGTTTTAAAGGTGCCGGGCCAGCGGGTTGAAAGTGCCGCATGACAGGCCTGGAGGGAGTCCGCCGCCTCAGCGCCCGGACCTGTCCAGATCCATTCCGTCGTTCCGGGCTGGATTGGAAACACGGACTTCAGGAGGCGGTTAACCTCGTCGGGGTCCGCCTGGCGCATGGTGCAGGCCGCAAGGAATTCACGGCCCTCGCCAATGGCCAGAGTGACCCGGTCCTGTCCCGAGTAAACCACGATCCGGGCGCCCGGGGCTCCCTCCTTGGCGGGGAATTCCGTGGCGGCATAGGACCACAAGGCGATGCTTTCCTGGTCCAGAAGATGGGGATGAAGACCCAGTGAGGCCAGGGTTTCAAGGCGCCGGGTAATGTCGGTTTTACGGGCTCCCGCAATCAAGCCCCTTGTGCCGGCATGGTCAGGGGTTGGCTTCATGCCGAGAAGGGCGACTTCGCAATCCTCGACGGAGAACGGGAGCTGGATATCCAACAGCGTGTGAAAAACCGTCGCGGCTTTCCGGGCGGCAGGCATGGGGGCGGAGAGCCAGCGTGTAAAACTCTCCCTCTGGAGGAGACATCCCGCGATCACGGTGCGGGGGTGCGGGGAGGAAAGTTCATGGATATCGGCGCCCGTGAAACGCAGGCGCCGGCCGTGACCGGTGGCCTTGACGATAATCGGCGAGCCTGCATTTTCATCTATGCCGAAAGCGAGTCGCGCCCGGAATGGGGGGAGGGAGGTGTTCATGTCAGGGATGCTCCGCCCAGGCCAGGATTCTCACATCGCCTGTTGGCAGTCGGCAGGCGATGGCATGAGCCTCGCGGTGTTGTGAGCCTGATTCCGTTTTCGCGGCGAGGGTGAACACCTGCCCGAACACCGGGAGGTCGGGACGTTGTAGCGGGGTGGGGAGGGCCTCGCGCGCCATTCCCTGCAAGGCTATCCGGGTATGGATTCCGGAGGGCAGGCGATCTGTGAAAACCTGATATTCGGAAGACGAGGTGCCTGCTCTCATGCCTTGCCGCAGGGCATTCCATGCCGAATCCAGCAAGGCGGCGTGCAACGCCAGTCGACCCTGACGCGCATCCCCGGCGCGCAATAACAGACGGGCCGAGACCAGCGATTGCAGGACGGTTCCAGTCAGGAGCGCCAGAAGCAGGATAACCATCAGCAAGGCGAATCCGCTGCGGGATGTTGATGTCCTCATTTCAGGTCTATTTACTGGAAATAAACCGACAAGTCAAATTTGCCGGATAATTTGACACCGACTGTTCTTGCGAGTAGTATTCAGCTGTTCCTGAAAGGCTGGTGTTGTATGATTTACGGTATCATTGTCGCGGCCGGGAAAAGCGAACGGATGGGCCCCGAT
>CAYOQM010000124.1:0-3373 GCA_964406065.1 uncultured Verrucomicrobiota bacterium | reverse complement strand
CCCGATGTTGACAAGGCGTTTCTTTCAGTGGGGACGCGGCCAGTGCTTTCCTATTCCTTGCGGGCGTTTGAGCAATGCCCGCTCATCGATGGGGTGATCCTGGTGGTGCGCAAGGATCGGGTTGAATCGGCTCGCAGCATGGTTCAGATGTTCGGGTACGCCAAGGTGCGTGCCGTGGTCGCGGGGGGAGCCTCGCGTCAGGCTTCGGTCATGAATGGCCTGGCGGAACTTGGCGATGAAGTCAAGATTGTGGCCGTTCACGATGGCGCCCGGCCCTGCGTGACGCCGGGGTTGATTGAGGAGACGATCAAATCGGCCAAGCGGTGCGGATCCGGCGTGGCGGCGGTCAAGGTGACCGATACCATCAAGGAAGTCGATCGCGGAACCCTGGTATCCCGAACGGTGGACCGCGATAAACTATGGTCGGTACAGACGCCCCAGACTTTCCGGGTGGACTGGCTGAACAAGGCCTATGCCCATACCGTGAAGAAGAAACTGTCCATGACGGATGAGGCGTCGGCGGTGGAGGCGATCGGGGAGGCGGTGCATCTGGTTCCCTCGGTGGCGGTAAATATCAAGATTACGAACCCGCTGGATTTGTCACTGGCGGCAATGATACTGAAAGTCTGACGGCCGTATGGCGAATGTGAAATATGCAATTCTAGGTGATATTCACGGCAACTGGGAGGCCCTTTCGGCTGTTTTGGAGGATGCCCAGGCGCAAGGGGTGACAAACTATACCTGCGTGGGCGATATGGTGGGATATAACGCCAATCCCTCCGAGTGTCTCAAGAAAATCCGCGACCTGAATGCGATCTGTGTCCGTGGCAACCATGATCATTACTGTTCCCATGACGAATGTATCCGTGATTTCCATCCCCTGGCCGCGAATGTGGTGGATTGGACCCGCAACCAGTTAAGCGAGGAGGATCTGACCTTTCTCAAGCAGTTGAAATTGGTTCGGGTCGTCAGCAGCTTTACGCTGGTTCATAGTACGCTGGATATGCCCGAGAAATGGGGCTATGTGTTTGACGAGTTGGAGGCTGAGTCGAACTTCAACTATCAGTCGACCACGGTGTGTTTTTACGGGCACACCCACCAGCCGGTGGTGTTCGAGAAGTCCGGCTATGTCCGCCGCCTCGGCGGGGGCGGAAAAGTGCCGATTGTGCTTGGCAAGAAATACTTCATCAATGTGGGCAGCGTGGGACAGCCGCGGGATGGCGATAACCGGGCCTCCTACGGGATTTACGATACCACCAGCCGGAACATTGAATTGCGTCGGGTCGATTACGATATCGCTGCGGCGCAAAAGAAGATTGCCAGTGCCGGGTTGCCCGAGCGCCTGGCCGTCAGGTTAAGCCTGGGGGTTTAGTGTCCTCCTCCACCCCGCGCATCCTGTTCATCCTGGTTGATGGATTGGGGCTTGGCTCTTCTGATCCCGTGCTCAATCCTGTTCATGCCGGAGCCTGTCCGACACTGGTCGACCTCCTGGCGAGGCATGCCGTTCCCGTCGATGCCACCCTCGGAGTGCCGGGCTTGCCCCAGAGTGCAACCGGGCAAACAGCCCTATTCACGGGAATTAATGCGGCGCAGAAGATGGGTCGGCATGTCGAGGGCTTCCCGGGTCCGGCCCTCCGGGAGATCATCCGGGCACACAATCTCTACGATCAACTCAAGGAGTCGGGCTTTTCGTCCACCTTCGCCAACGCCTATTACGTCACTGATATGGCCGAGGTGGAGTCCCGGAAAATCCAGTCCGTGACAACAGTGTCGGCACTCAAGGCCTTTGGCCATGTGCGTGACATGACCCTGATGAACGCGGGTAAGGCGGTTTACCAGGATCTGACGCGGGAGAGCCTGCGGGAACGCGGCTATACGGGACCGCTTAGCACACCCGCCCAATCCGGCCGGGACCTGGTTGGCCTCGCGAGGGAATTCGATGTGACCGTATTCGAGTATTTCCAGACCGACCGGGTCGGCCACAAGGGGCGGCGCGAGGAGATCCTCCAGGTGCTCGCCCGGTTTGATGAATTCCTGGCGGCGGTGCTTCCCTTCGCGCATCTTCCCGGCTGTTTGCTGGTGATGATCAGTGATCATGGGAATATTGAGGACATGGCATCCCGCACCCACTCCATGAACCCCGTCCCGCTGGTCGCGGTGGGGGAAGGAAGCCGATTCCTGAAGGAACGGGTGAAGTCGCTGACCGACCTGACCCCGGCCCTTGTGGCCTTGCTCCGGGGTTCGCGCGATTGAACAGGAAGTGATCCGGTATGCTCGCCGTCTGCCCTGGATCGGCGACGGCTTCTTGTTGCCGAATATACCATGACATGTAATGATTGCAGTCATCCGCCTTGAGTAGAGTCATGAAAAGGGCTGGCTGGATGATCAACATGACCTTAATGCCCGACAACCGTAATTGCCTTGATGTCCTCAGGCTCGTGATAGCCGGCCTTTTTGCCGCCGTCGGTTTCCCGGATTCCGTGTGCGGGGCCGCGCCGGCGCCTGAACGCCCTGCTGTAACGATTGTCGCGGCAGCCAACCTTAAGCCAGCCCTGGATGAAATCATCCAGGGCTTCACCCATGCCAACCCGGAGATTGCGGTCAGGGTCGCCTATACCGCGTCCGGGAATGCCTTCGCCCAGATCGTGAACCAGGCGCCCTTTGATGTATTCCTTTCCGCAGACACGCTTTATCCCGACAGGATCGTTGCGCTGGGACTCGCCTCGCAGGACGATGAATTCAACTATGCGGTTGGGCGACTGGTCGTGTGGACGCTCAAGGACTCCGCGCTGGACCCTGTAAAGACGGGGCTGCAGACGATGGGTGCGGCCTCGATCCGGCATGTTTCCATAGCCGATCCCGCCAAGGCGCCCTATGGCCGGGCGGCCGAGGAGGCCATGAGAAAATGTGGACTGTACGAAGGCGTGAAAAGCAAACTGGTACTAGGCGATAATGTCATGCAGGCGGGACAGTTTGTGGAATCCAAGGCGGCTGATATCGGGCTGATTCCCCTTTCCCTGGCGTTGGCGCCATCCTACAAGGCCATCGGCAAGTTTGCGGAAGTTCCGGCGGAGGCCCACGCCCCCATCGTGCAATCGGGGGTCATCCTGAAGGGCGCCAAAGACCGGGCCTCGGCAGTCGCCTTCCGCGCGTTTCTGCTGCGGGACGGCAAGGCCACGGGTTGTCTCAAGCGATACGGGTATGAGTTGCCGAGAGCCTCCACATTATGATGCCTTGGCCCGCCATTTATGTGACCTTCAAACTGGCTGTCCTGACCACGGTCATCCTGACCGCGGTGGGGTTGCCCCTTGCCTATTGGCTGGCCACCACCCGGTGGCGGGGTCGTTTCCTGCTGGATGCGGTTGTGGCTTTG
>CAYOQM010000123.1:0-7395 GCA_964406065.1 uncultured Verrucomicrobiota bacterium | reverse complement strand
TCCAGGGCAAAGAGAATTCGGATCACGATAACGGCGACGAGAACGGTGGACGATTAAGGGGGACGATTAAGGGTATGGGTCCGACAGGGAACAGACCCCTGATCGTCCCGGCTCCAGGGCAAAGAGAATTCGGATCACGATAACGGCGACGAGAACGGTGGACGATTAAGGGGGACGATTAAGGGTATGGGTCCGACAGGGAACAGACCCCTGATCGTCCCGGCTCCAGGGCAAAGAGAATTCGGATCACGATAACGGCGACGAGAACGGTGGACGATTCCGCCGTTCACCCTAATCGACTCCCCTATTCGTTTCCCTTTGTCGACGATTAGGGGAGACGATTAGGGGAAACGATTAGGGGGTTGGGGAGAGGAGTGCCAATGAGGAAGGGATTCAGGAGTCAGAATCCAGAATCCAGAATGGGAAGGGCGGGAACGCATGGAGCAAGGACCCCCCTCTTAATCGTAATCGTAATCTTAATCGTAATCAATTGCCCCAGAGGGGATTACGATTAAGATTACGATTAAGATTACGAATCAGAAAAGTCCCTTAAGTAAGCGCCATTCACCTAGAGAGAGCAGTTCAACTGCTTCGCAGTCGAACTGTTCTTTTTAGGATTATGCCAGGAAACGCGTGGCAGACATCCTGTAGACGCCTTCCCGTTGGAGGGAGCAGATTCCGGGCTGGGCACACACTTGTACCAGCGGGATATTCCCCAACGCTTCCCGCGTGGCCAGATGATGCGCCTCCACCGGGCGATCGGATTGCTTCGCCTCAATCAGCAGCCAGGGGGTCTTGTCCCGCGTCACCAGGAAATCCGTTTCCTGTTTCTGCTTGTTCCGGACATAGAACAGGTCGTGGGCCTGCCCCGTGCCGTCCGTCCACAACTTCGTCCGGCCCGCCAACTCGCAGGCGACATAGTTTTCGAACCGCGCGGCGGGATCGCTGATGCGCGTCCAGTCGTACAGATAGAACTTGGGCGCCTTAAGCAACGACCGCTTGATGTTGCGCGTGTAGGGGCGCAGGGAAAACGTCAGGAAGAAATCCTCCAGGCGGCGGAGATGATGCTTGACCGTCACGGGGCTCACCTGGACATGCCCGGCGAGGGAAGCGACCGACAGGGGACTTCCGACGGTACCCGGAAGCAGGTGGTAAAGATCGTAGAGATGCTCCCGATCCACGATCCTTGTGAGGGTTCCGATATCCTCGCGGATGACCGTTTCGATGTAGTCGTCGGCCCATTTCCGGAGAAATGCGCTGTTGGCACTGAGGAGTGGTTCCGGAAAGCCGCTGAACCGGAGCAGGGTTTCGAGCCGTTCGTCGGCTGCCGGGCAGGAATCGGCCCGGGCTCGCAGGAAGTCCGCGGCCGAGGCCGGACACTCCGCGAGGCCGGCCGCCCGGCCGGCCCATTCACCCAGCATGACGGGCAGGAGATGGAACGTGAAATAGCGGCCGGCCAGGCTGTCGCCCGCCAGTCTTATCAGGCTCAACTTGGCCGACCCGGTGACGATGAACCGGCACCGGTCGCCGACCGAGTCAAAGACACTTTTCAGGATGTTTTTCCACCGGGGATACTTGTGGATTTCGTCCATGCAGACCCAGGGGAGGGAATGTCCGTGGGGAAAGTCGGCGGTGAAGAACAGTTCGTCGTCCTTGTAGCGCTGGCGCACGTCGCGCCGATCCCAGAGGTAATAAAGCGCCTCGCAGTGCGCGGTGCGCAACCGGGCTTTGGCCAGTGTTGTCTTTCCTGATTGACGCGGTCCGCAGATGAACCGCATTTGGCGTCCCCAGTTCTCCGAAAACGCGACCGACTCCAACGCACGGGTAATCATGTCGGCTAATATATATGATCATTCATTTTAGTCAAACCAAAAGAATGGCACAGGACACGTTACTGATCAAGCCGATGTCGACAAGTTGTTGATTGAACTGCTCTTTTTAGGTTAAGAGGGATTGTGCGTGCCCAGGATTGAAACCAGTTCCCGCATGTCGGCCGGGAGCGGCGCCTCGAAGGTCATAGGCTGTCCTGTGGCCGGATGGATGAAGGACAGTTTGGCGGCGTGCAGCATCTGCCGGGCGGGAACGGGGACGGGCAGGGTCTCGCGGCGGGGGCGCCCATATTGCGGATCGCCGACGATCGAATGACCGAGATGAGCCATGTGCACGCGGATCTGGTGCGTGCGGCCGGTCTCGATGCGAACCCGCAGCAGCGAGGTGGCCGCGAAGGTCTCCGCCGTCTCGTACAAGGTCACAGCGGGACGGCCGATGACGGGCTTGGCGCTCATCTTCTTCCGGTCATGCGGATTCCGCCCGATGAGCGTTTCCGTTCTTCCTGATGGCGGATTCAGATGGCCCCACACCAGCGCCAGGTATTCCTTGGTCACCTGCCGGTCCCGGAACTGGTTGACCAGGGATCGCATCGCCGTCTCGTTCTTGGCCACCACCATGACGCCGGTGGTGTCGCGGTCCAGCCGGTGGACGATTCCCGGCCGGATTTCCCCGCCGATTCCAGCCAGGTCGGGACACCGGGCCAGCAGGGCATTCACCAGCGTGCCGGAGGCGTGCCCGGCGGCGGGATGCACGACCAGGCCGGCGGGCTTGTTGATCACGATCAGGTCCCGATCCTCAAACAAAACCTCCAGCGGGATGGCTTCGGGTCGCGAGGCCGTCTCGACGGCGGGCGGGGTGGTGAGGGTAACGGTCTGACCCTCCGAAAGTTTCTGGCTGGGTTTGGCGGCCTTGCCGTCCAGTGTCACATGGCCGCCGTGGATCAGGGCCTGGATGCGGGCGCGTGAAAGGTCCGGCTCCCGGCCGCTGAGCCAGGTGTCGAGCCGGTTGCCGGCGCCCTCAGGTGTGACAAGAAGTGTTTTCATGGCGCCGGTTGGAAACCCACCACAGGAGCAGTCCCGCGGCCAGCATGAGCAGGCTGATTTCCTGGGCCACATCCAGCATGCCGATCCGCATGCGGGCGTCGCCCCGGATGAATTCCACCAGGAAGCGGAAGACCGGGTAGATGATCAGGTATAATGCCAGCGTCGCCCCATATCTTGCGTTGCGGCGGAACAGGTGGAACCAGGTGAGCAGGGCGTAGAGGCTCAGGTTGAACAGGGCCTCGTAGATCTGGACGGGGTAGTGGGCCAGCCCGCCGGTCAACGCCGACGGGTGGGCCGCCTGGCAGCCGCCGCAGCAGCCGTTGAGAAAACAGCCGATCCGGCCGATGGCGTGGCCGAGCGGGAGCGCGGTGACCGTGAAGTCGATCAGGTTAAGGGCCGCGAGGCGGCGCCATCGGGCGAAGATGAAAAAGGTCAGCAGTCCGCCGAGAAAGCCGCCGTAATAGATCAGGCCGCCCTGGTCGATCCTGAGGATTTCCTGGGGGGCGGCCCGGTAGTAATCCAGATTGGCGGCCACATAAGCCAGCCGTGCGCCGAGGATGCCGCCGACCATGAGCCAGAAGGCCAGATCCCCGGCGAGATTCGCGTTCTGCCCGGTCCGGCGTCCGAGCCATTGCCAGTGGCCGATCGCCGCCAGGAACGCCAGCGCCATCATGATGCCATACCAGTAGACCGGGTGCCCGGCGATGTGGAAACAAATTGGATCCATATTATTCCCTGACTTCAATTTCTATAGACACGGGTAATGATAATAGGCAGAATTGCGCCCCATAAACAATAGCAGTCTGATGATCCTGCAGGCATTGTGAAAATGGAGACCGTTTTTCCCGACATCATAACCGACCCCGTTCACGAGACCACTTGTCTTAAGTGTGGTCACCTGATGGATGTCACCCGTCTGCCTGTGTTCCTGCAGATTGCCTGTCCTGAATGTGGAGTCCAGCAGCGTGTGCCCGGCAAGATGGGGTCTTTCCTGCTGGTGGATCTGCTGGGAAAAGGCGGGATGGGGGCCGTGTTCCGAGGGCGTGACACGATCCTGGACCGCTGGGTTGCCGTCAAGGTCATGCAGTCGTCCTTCGGGGTGAATCCCGAGTTTGTGGAAACCTTCCGGCGCGAGGCCCAGGCGGCCGCCGCGCTGAATCATCCGAACATTGTCCAGATCTACTCCTTCGGCGTGGTTCACGGCCAGCCGTTCATGGTGATGGAATTGCTCGAAGGGGGCCGATTCGACCAGATGATCGCCAAGGGGGAGATGCTGGATGAGTGGCTGGTGCTGAAGATTGGCGCCGATGTGGCGGAGGGATTGAATGCGGCCGCCAATATCAACCTGATCCACGGGGACGTCAAACCTGAGAATATCCTGCTGGACAACAACGGGGTCGCCAAGGTGGTGGACTTCGGCTTGTCGCGATTCAAGGAACGGAGCGAGGGAGGGGTGGCCCACGGAATTTGGGGAACCCCGTATTACATTGCTCCCGAAAAATTGCGTGGGCATCCAGCGGATGCCCGGTCTGATATCTACAGCCTGGGGGGCACCTTGTTTCATGCCCTGACTCTGAAGCCGCCGTTTGACGGGGATACTCCCATGGATGTGGTCAAGGCCCGCCTGAAGCAGGCGGCTCCTAGCGTGCGGTCGATCCGTCCCGAAATCAATCACGAGGTGGAGGCCATTGTCGCGCGCATGCTGGAAGCCGATCCCGCCCGGCGCTACCCGAATTATGCCTCGGCGATATCCGATCTGCGCCGGGCAATGCCGTCCTTGAATCCGCACCCGGTTGCCGCGTACGGGGCGACGACGAAGAAGGGGGGCAAGATCATACTGGCCAAAAAGAAAACCGGCTCCGCTTCCGGCCTGTCCCATCCGGCGTCCGAAGCCCTGGCGGAATCATCGGCGGGCGGAGTCGTCAAGTCCTCCCGCAGAACCGGCAGGGTGATTGGCTGGTCGGTGTTCGGGGTCTGTCTGCTTGCGGGGCTGGTGGCCGGGGGATGGATCTGGCATCGCGCCACCCTGGAGCAGGCCGCCAGGGAAAAGGAGAAACGGCAGATGGCCGGATACCGGAAGGAACTCGACGCGATCCTGGGCGGCCTGCAGGGCTTTGCGACCGAGGTGTCGAATCGCGTGGGGGTGGCCCGTGCGTGGTCATCCAACGCGGTTCAAACCGTGACCGTGATCAAGGCAGGGCTGGATCAGTTGCCCGATCCGGGGGAGTACAGCAACTCCGGAACCCAGGCATCCGATTGTGCCGCCGTGGTGGACCGCTACGGAAACGACACGCTGGCCGCTGCGCTGCGCGCCGTCAGGGACATGTCCGAACAGGTGGCGACCAACCGGCAGGCCGTGCAGGCGGTGACCAATGCGGCCTCCGCCGCCCTCCGGCTGGCGGCGGTGACCAATCTTCCGTTGCGGTCGGCGGATCTCAGGAAATCGCTGGTGGAGCCCGAGACGAAAGCCCGCAAGGCGCTGGAGACGCTGGAGGCGCTCAAGCAGAAACTCGACAAGGCCGTGAAGGCGAACCAGGCTGTGGCGGCGAAGGACGCCGCAGACAAGGCTGTGGCCGAGCGCGCGGAGACGGAGCGTGCGGCGGCGGAGAAGGCGGCGGCGGATAAAGTCGCCCGGGAACAGGCCGAAGTGAAGCTGATCGAGGAAAGCCGCAAGGCGAACGTGGCGCTGATTCAACAACATCAATTCACAACGGCGGTCGAGGTGCTTGAGCGGGTGGCGCGGGGATTGAGGACCGACGCAGGGAAGGCGGCCGGACGGCAGGCGGTGTCCGCCTACCAGAAGCTGGTGGAACTGAAAACCCTCTTTGTGGAGGGCCTCCGCGCCGAGGTGAAGGCCGATCCCGAGAAGGGATACTCCTACGGATGGTTGAAGAGCGCGGATATCCTGGGCGCGTCCGAGGAGAAGTTGACGCTGCGCGGCGGGCAGGTCGTCCTCTGGAACGCCGTGCCACCCCGTGAGATGATCCTGCTGTACCAGCATTACGTCGAAAACGGCAACCTCCTGCGGCGGGAAAAGGCGCAGCACGAATTTGCCATGGCGCTTTACGTCTACGACACCCTGAGAGGCAATGAGACCGCCATGAAGCAGGTTGCCAAGTATCTCGGTGACGCCCTCAAGGGGAATCCCAGCCTTGAGGAACAGGCCAAAGTCGTCATGCCGGACATCGAGACGAAATAGGCGGGGCATGAACCTGACGGCACTGAACCATCCTGATGCGGCCGCGCGCCTGTCGGCCCTGCGTGAGCTCGGCGAATCCGTCAGGGAGGGAGTGGTCCCCACCGACGAGGTCAACAACCACGTCCACACCATCTACTCTTTCAGCCCCTATAGTCCGGTGATGGCGGCGGTCATGGCGGCCCGCGCCGGGCTCCAGGCTGTCGGTATTATGGACCACGATTCCGTGTCCGGCGGTGCCGAGATGCTCGAGGCCTGCAAGGCCATCAATATTGCCTCGACCGTGGGTTTTGAAATGCGGGTGGAGATGACGGGGACGGCGGTGGAGGGGCGGCGGACCAACAATCCCGACACGCTCAACAACAGCTATATGGCGGTTCACGGTATTCCCTCCCCGCGTCTGGAGGAGGCCCGGCGGTTCCTCCAGCCCATGAACGAGGCCCGCATCCGGCGCGACCGACGCCAGGTGGAGCGTCTGAACGGGGTTCTATTGGAGCGGGGCATCGAGCCGCTTGATTTTGAGCGCGATGTGCGGGCGATATCCGAGGCGGCGGCGGGAGGATCGATCACCGAGCGGCACATCCTGTATGCGCTTTCCCTGAAACTGATCGCGCTCTGCGGGAAGGGGCCTGGATTGGTCCGGTTTGTCAGGCAGACCCTGGGCGCCGAGGTGCCCACCAAACTGGAAAGCCTCTTGAATGATCCCGCCAATCCGCACTATGCCTATGATCTGCTGGGGCTTTTCAAGGCCGGGCTGGTGCCCCGCTTTTTCATCCAGCCGGACGGGAGTGAATGCATTCCGGTGTATGAGGCGGTTCGGTTCGCGAATGAGATCGGCGCCATACCGGCCTACGCCTACCTGGGGGATGTCGGCGAATCGCCCACGGGCGACAAGAAGGCGGAAAAGTTCGAGGATGAGTATCTGGATGAACTGGTTCCCGAGTTGAAACGCATCGGATTCAAGGCGGTGACTTATATGCCGCCCCGCAACACGCTGGAGCAGTTGCAGCGGCTGCAGCGGCTCTGCGCCGCCCATGAACTCATGGAGATCAGCGGGGTGGACATCAACAGCTCGCGCCAGAGTTTCAGTTGCCCCATCATCCTGACCCCGCCGTTCCGGCATCTGACCGAGGCCACCTGGGCGCTGATCGCCCATGAGAAGCTGGCCTCGGCCGATCCGGATCTAGCGCTTTTCTCGCCGCGCAATCCGCTGGCCGCCGTGCCGCTGGCCGGGCGCCTCCGCCGCTATGCCCGGGTCGGTCGGGCGATTGACAACCGCCAGCCGGAACGCGCCATTGAATTGACGGCGGGACTGCGATCTGGTAT
>CAYOQM010000122.1:2885-7419 GCA_964406065.1 uncultured Verrucomicrobiota bacterium | reverse complement strand
CAGGCGGCCCGGCGGCTCGATTACGACGGATTTTGCGACCAGGAATATGAATTCCGGCGTGAACTGGGGTATCCTCCCTTCGGCCACCTGGTATGTGTGGCCATTCGCGGGACTGACCAGGGCCGGGTGACCCGGGCGGCGGAGCAGTTCGCAGAGCTATTACGTCCCCGGTTGCCCGCCAAGGTGGTGGTGGCCGGACCCGCGCCGGCTCCCTTGGAGAAGGCCAAGGGGCAATACCGCCTGCAAATCATCCTCCGGGGGCCGGCGACGAGGGCGATCACCGGACCGCTACGGGTCGCGGTCCGTGAATTCCGCTGGCCGGCAGGGGTCAATGTCTCAATTGACGTGGATGCTGTTTCGCTGATTTAGGCATGATTTTATTCTTTTCCCTTGTTGCGTTTTCACATTGGTGATAAATTTATCAGCTGACATGGTAAGAAATGTTTTTTGAAGGCGCCACGATGGAGGGTTGCACGGTGACATTCTGTACGCGCATAACGCACCTGATTATTTCGCCTTTATCACGGCTCTGGATCCTGATGGCCATGGTTCTGGCGTTGGGAAGCACGGGGTATTCTCTTCCGGCCAAACAGACGGGTTCCCAGTCGGGTCTGGGAAAAGCCAATCCCGCCGCCGTGCCTGCCGTCTCGAGTTCTGTCATGAAATCCCGTATGGCGGCCGCGGCCCGGCGGCCTGATCTCAAGGTGAGTTGGAACCACCAGCAGGGCGTTCCCCTGGTCGTCCGGGGCAATGATCTTTTACAGGAGAACCTCCCGAAGGTTCAGGGAAAGGTTCAGGGGGCGGGGGGCGTTCAGGACTTCCGGAAGAAGGCGACGCGCGTCATGGGGGCGTTGGCGGATCTCTACGGGATCAAGCAGGTTGGCGCGGAGTTCGAGGCCGGCGCGGTTGAGAGCAGCCCGTCTGGTTACCAGCACGTGCGGTTGAATCAGGTGTATCAGGGGTTGCCCGTCGTTGGCTCTCAAGTGATCATCCACTTTGATGCGGCAGGCGTATCCCGCGGGGTGAACGGCCAGTATCAGCCGGTTTCAGGAGTTGATACCAACCCGGCCATCAATGCCGCCGCAGCCGTCAAAACCGCCATGGACGACCAGCAGACCATGGGGAATCCCGCTGGCACGGTATCGGAGGCGCCCGCGCTGGTTGTTTTTGCGCGGGATACGGTGCCCACGTTGGCCTGGCAGTTGGAGGTTTCATTCCAAAGCGTCAAGGGCGGGCCCGGTGGCTGGCGTTATTGGATCAATGCCGCGAGCGGCGATATTCTCCTGCGTGTTGATCAAGTCAAACATATTAATCAGCCGTTCTTTGGCGCTCCGGCAACGATCTCAGGCCGTATTCTCCTTGAGGAGGGCGGTGCGGTCCGCAGTGTCACCGGCTGGCGTGAGAATACAGGGAACTACTTTATGTGGAACTTTTCCAATCACTGGTATCTCGTTGATATGGCTATCAGGGATTATGTCTATCGCGGCACCGCTGACTGGGGTGTTTCCAACCGGGTAGAGATGTCGGCCGGTCGGAATCTTGATACGACCCTCGATTATTACAAGACGGTTCACGGACGCGATAGCGTCGATAACATGGGAGTGATGGTGCGAGGTAACATTCATTTATTGGGGGATAACGCGAACTGGTATAATGACCAGATTAATTTGTACGACGGGTTGCCCTGCGCCTTGGATATTGTGGCTCATGAGATGACGCATGGGGTAACGGAATACAGCGCCGGCTTGATCTATGAGGGCGAGTCTGGCGCGCTCGATGAGTCGTTTTCTGATATATTTGGCATATTGGTTGAGTTCTATTCGCAGCCTGACGGGCGGTCTTACTATACCAACTTTGTCGCAGGCGATCCCCAAGGTGTTCCCTATGTCGAAAACGTTCCCGGCAGTGTTCCGGAGACGGCGGACTGGCTGATGGGGGAAGACTCCTCCACTAACATTCCCAATACCGGCATCATTCGGGATATGCGCAATCCCAATCTTTATGCGCAGCCCAGCCGGTATGGGGGTACGAATTGGTATGTTGGCCCGGAAGATAATGGCGGGGTGCATGATAATAACGGAGTTCAGAATTATTTCTTCTATCTGCTCTGTGAGGGTGGCTCGGGTACAAACGACGGACTTGTCTATTCGGTTCCCGGCATCGGCGCCCCGGTGGACGGGAACATGGCCCCGGGGATTCTGGCCTATCTGGCGCTGACCAAGTATTTGACTCCCGGCTCGGACTATGGCGCGGCGCGTGAGGCCTGGATTTCAGCCGCGCTGGAGGCTGACGAGGCCGGGTTGACAACGAACACCGTGTATCCCGTGATTGCCGCCTGGGCGGCCGTGGGAGTGGGGTATGCCAATGCTCCGCTGGAGCGTCCCTATCCTGTCTATGTCACCGAAGGCGGTACAACGAATATTGAGGTGACGCTTGCGTCTCAGCCTTCAGAGGACGTCACCGTGACGATGTCGCAGATCTCGGGCAGTTCGAAGCTTCAACTGCTGGGGCCCGCAACCCTTGTCTTTACTCCTTCAAACTTGGATATCCCCCAAATGGTTACGATGGCCGCCTTGTTTGATTCAGACAGTACCAATGACACGGCGATGTTCATGATGGCCACCACGAACTTCGACATCGGGAGCCGGGTGTTTCCGGTTATCCAGGTGGACGGAGGCGATTTGGTCGGGCCCGAGTGTCTGATTACGGGCTCTGTGAATGCGGACCGGACGATCATTTCGATTGATTTCCAATTTGATGAAGTCGTTACGAACTTCACCAGCGACGACATCCTGGTGTCGGATAATGTTTCCGGGGGCGTGAGTTTTCGTGATTTCACGACGATAACGACCGGGCTGTATTACCGGGCGCGCTACGACAGCGCCGCAGTCCTGGGCGCCCTCGATATCACGGTCCCGGAGGGCAGCCTTACGGATGTGAGCACCAACTACAACGTGAACAAGACCTATCACGCGATTTATACCATCCCGTGGGTCAAGGTTAATTTCAGGGATTCGTTTGACGGGACTTCAACGCCCTGGACCAAGTCCACCAATGTGTATGAAATCGTGCGGGAAGATGGTTGGCAGTGGGGGCCCCCCGTATTTGACCCGACCAACTGGATCGGGCCTGCCGCTGCCTATAGCGGATCCAATTGCTGGGGAATCATGACTGGTCCCTTTGACCGGTTCGTGGATGCCTGGATCCAGTCGCCGGACATTCCCGTTGGCGAGAATCCGGTCGTGCGATTCAGTTTTTGGATGTTGAACGGAGCTGGCAGCGTGGAAGTGAACGGCGGGTCAGGCTGGATCAATGTCACCCCTAACAAGAAGGGTTATTTTCAGACATCGTCAGGGGATTGGGCGCAGGGAGCGATCGCTCTGAGCAACGGGATGTTCGGGAGCCGGACGATTCAGATCCGGTTCCGGGCGCAAGTGGGTGGCGCCGCCGCCGCTTTGTATATTGACGATGTTCAGGTGGAGAGCCAACGCAGGCCTTCGGTCTGGGCCATCTGGCGCAGTCCTGATAACGGCGACGCGGGCACCACGGTTCCGGTTTCGTTTGCGGTTTACAACTCCACCACCTCCACGCTGGCCGGTGTGATGGGTCAGGTTTCCTCCGCCGATGACGGTGTCGCCATCGTGGGAGGATCGCCCATCTCGTATGGAACCCTTGCGCCGGGCGGATGGTCGATCGGCGCCCCCGTGTCGGTCCAGTTGGCCGCGGCGGACTATCCTTTCTGGAAGACGTCCCTCATCGAATTGCAGCATCAATCCTTTGCGGGAAGTCTGGATCCTGAGATTGATGGTGCCCAGTTTGCCGTCAATGGGGTTATGGTGATGCCGTCGACCAACCTGCTGACGGTGCGGACGTCTCCTGGAGCGGCCGTGACGAACTGGCTGGGTAACAAGTTGATCGGGAATGGCGGGCCTACTTCCTGCCTCTTCCAGGTCATCTGGGCAGGAACCAACGGGGTGGCGGATGCGCCGGCGGCGAACGGCCAGACGACCGGTGATGACCATGTCCTTTACTCGGCGGACAGCGGCGCCACCTACGGAAGAATCGGCGAGGGCCCCGACGTCTATACCGATGTTGGCGCGTTCTTCAAGGTGTTCGCCCATAGTCTTCGATCGAATGACCTGGTGTATGTGCGGGCCTGGGACTCCTCGGCGTTTGCGAGTTCTGTCGCCTATGGGGATTCAGTCCCGATGGCACTTAACCGGTTCCCCGCCCAGACGAACAGTTACGCGACGTGGGGGGTCGTGCAGCCCACCCCGGGAAGTTTCAGCCGGGACCTCAACGGGGATTCCATTCCTGATGGATGGTGCGTGTTGCACGGCCGGGATGCGCGTGAGCCGATTGTGCCGCTGGGGTGCAAGGTGGTGGAAGCGAAGGCGATCACGGATTTCAACAAACCCAACCGCGTGGCGGTCAGCAGTAACTTCGTGTTCGTTGCGGATACCGAGAACAACCGCGTCCAGGTCTGGAACCGTGCCCTGACCGCGACAGAGATAGCCGGGCTCGGCGATGAGTG
>CAYOQM010000122.1:0-2875 GCA_964406065.1 uncultured Verrucomicrobiota bacterium | reverse complement strand
GCTCGGTCAGCCTCTCGGAATTCAGCAAGCCCGCAGGGATTGCTGTCAGTCATGACGGGTCGCGCGTGGCGGTGGCTGATACGCTTAACTATCGTGTCCGGGTGTTTTCCGTCAACCCGGTATCGGGCGTCTTGACTCCCCTGTTCAATTTCGGCTCCCACGGGACCAGCGAGGCGACCTTCCAGGCGCCCCTCGGCGTGGCGTTCAGCCCTGGAGGTGACATCTATGTGGCGGACAACCTGGCCGTGGGCCAGGGGAACAACCGGTTGCAGGTGTTCGATTCGAGCGGCGGATTCCTGCGAACTTTCGGTGAGTACGGGACGAATGTGTTCCAGTTCGTGCGGCTTCTGGGAGTGGGGGTAGGTCGGGATGGCAAGGTTTACACCGCGGATGGCCAGGCCAACCGTGTGCAGACCTTCGGATCCGATGATGGCTTTGGCTGGATCTATGGCTCATCAGGGTCGTCGACCGGCAAGTTCAACTGGGTCTGGGATGCGCAACCCGGAATGGGGGGGCTGTTGTATTTGGCTGATCTCAACAACAACCGCATCCAGATCGTGAACACGAGTCCCGTCCGGACCGTGGCGGGGGTGGTGACGAATACCGGATTGCCCCTGGCGACACTCAATCTCCCGCGCGGGGTGGCGCCGGCGCCTGACAGCGATGCGTTGTATGTCGCCGACACCTACAACAACCGGGTGCTCCGTCTCAGGGTGCTGGTCGATTCCGATGGCGATGGCATTGATGATGTCTGGGAAATCATGCATGGCCTGAATCCCCTGGATCCTTCCGATGCGGCGCTGGATCCCGATGGCGACGGCGTTACCAATATCGGGGAATATCGTCTTGGAACAGATCCCCATAACCTCGACACCAATGGCAACGGCCTGTATGACGGCGCTGAACTGATGGCCGGGTCGGATCCAACCGCCTTGGGTGGTCCCATGACCCTCCGCATCACGGGCATGGGTCGCGTGCCGCCGGTGCTGACCTGGCTGGCTGACTCCGGGACAATCTATAGGGTGCAGTGGACGACCAATCTGGTGGACGGCTTCTGGATGGATGCGGCCACGCTCACATCGGCCTGGCGCGGCGCGGTGGCCCTGACGAATGCCTTTACGGGTACGAATGATGTCGAATTCATCAGGGTGCGTCGAGTGACACCGTAGTCTCCGGCTGGATCAGACAGGGTTTGAACAGGGTATTATTTATGTTCAAGAGCAAGACAACATTGACAGCGACGGGCTTCCCGCTGACGCTCGCGGCAGTCGTCGCGTTGACTGGCCTGACAGCCTGTTCGAAGCGTGAGCCTGCGAAGGTGCCAGTGAAAACCGGCGAGAAGGTCGTGGCAACGAATGCGCCGTCACCGGTTTCAACCCAGCATGTCGACAAGGCGTCCGATTCCAAATCCCTGCAGGAAGCCCGCAACAGGAGAAATTTCCCGATCACGCCCAAGCCGACGAGCACTCCGGAGACGAAGCGAGCCCTGCGCGAGCGGGAGCGGGAGGAAGCAAAGGTGTGGATCAGGAAGTACCTGCCGATTGCGGAGGCGTCTTACGAAGGGGAAGTGAAGGATCTGGCGAAAAAGGAAATTGAAGTCAGGGAAAAGGATCCCGTGCTCAAGGCAGCTTATGGCAAGGTCGAGGAAGTCAACGCTGCCTATGAGGAAACCTGCGTGAAGACCATTCCGGGTTACGACGAGTTGCTCAAGGACTCCATCCAGTTGCGCGACCAGTTGGATGCGGCGTTGGCCAGACAGGGTGGGGGACAGGCCGGCGGGGAGCAGGAAATCGGTGACATTCGCAGGAAATTGAGCCAGACCTTGTCGAAGATCAGCCGGATGCGGACGGCGGCAAATGCCTCTGATTCACCCGCGGGAACGGCTTTTGTCAAGGTGATGACCACGCAATCTGAGTATCAGCAGGCGTTGTTGAAGAATGACGAGTATGTTCAGGCAAAGAGGAAAGTGGACGAGTCGGCGTCCAGCATCAAAGATTTGACTTCGAGGCAATGACATCAAGCAGGAGCGATGATATGAAATCGATTAAATGCAGTCTCAATAAATCCATGTGTGCCGTGGGCAGTCGGCTGGCATGGTCCCTGGTTCTGGCCGGTATCATGACCGCGGCCGGCGTGCAAGCGGCCTCGCTCAACGTCAATATCCGGGTGGGAACAACCCTGACACCGGGGGCTGGGACGATTTCACCGACCAATAGTTTTGTGGTCACGACTATTCCCCAGGCTGTCACGCTGACGGCTGTTGAAAGCAACCCGGCCTACTACTTTGACTCATGGGCCCTGCTGTCAACGAACGTTGTGTTGTTTCCGGATGATGGGAGTCAGACCACCAACGACCCGGCTATCACCGTCAGGGTGGTGTCCACCAATTCGGGCAATGTAACGATCAACGCCATGTACAAGTCGCGCGGCGTTGCGCTGAACATTGTGGCCGTTCCCACGAATGGCGGTTATACCGTGCCCTCACTGGGGACAAACTGGTATGCGCTCGGCGCCACGACGCCTCCTATTACCGCCACGACATCGAACCAGTACGAGTTTACGGGCTGGACCGGCGCAGCGAATACCCCGGCCAATCCGACGACCGTGTTCATGGACACATCGAAGCGGTTGGAGGCAAATTTCATCAGGTTGTGGACGGTTTCCCAATCCAAGCGCACGGGGCCTTCCGCCGCGCTTCCTTATGTCATTTCCCTGCGCGACAACATCACCACGAACCTTCCGATCCCGGCCGCCTTCGCGGAGCAGACCGGGAGCAGGCGCTACCGCTGCAATGGGTGGACAGCCGGATCCGGCAGCGTTTCGCCCACCACCCAGTTGGGGGCCAATTTCACGAGCGTTGACCTCAGCCCCATAA
>CAYOQM010000121.1:6726-7479 GCA_964406065.1 uncultured Verrucomicrobiota bacterium | reverse complement strand
GGTAGCGCCGCCGGAGTGTATGTCGAAAATCAAGTGCGCCTCGCCTCCTTGTTCCGCGGGGTCTCCCCCGCCGATTTCGACCTCCATGTAAAAACGCTTTTCCACCGCATCCGCAAGGACTGGGGAAACATCCCCCTCGTGGTCATGAACGATGGCGAAGTCACGGCGCTGGCCGGAGCCTCCGCGTTGAAGGACAACGCCGTGCTGGGAGTTTCAATGGGGACCAGCGAAGCGGGGGGATTTGTGACACCGGACGGATCCCTGACGCCCTGGCTTAATGAACTGGCGTTTGCCCCGATTGACGGCCGTTTGGACGCGCCGGCGGACGAATGGTCCGGCGACCGGGGCTGCGGGGTGCAGTATTTCTCGCAGCAGGCCATCCCGCGACTGGCGAGGGCCGCCGGAATTGACTTGCCGGCGGAAATGCCCCTGCCTGAAAAACTGGTGGCCGTGCAGTCCCTGATGGCGACCCATGATCCCAGAGCCCGCCGCATCTATGAGACCATCGGGACGTGGTTCGGTTTTGCAGTACTCCAATACCGCGAATTCTACCCGCTCCGGAATGTCCTCGTGCTGGGGCGCGTGACGACCGGGCCCGGCGGGGAAATACTCCTGGATCGCGCACGGCAGGTGATCCAGGCCACGGCCCCCGCCTTGGCGGAAAGTATCCGGCTGGTGATGCCCGATGAGACCGACAAGCGTCACGGCCAGGCCGTGACGGCGTCCAGTCTGCCGGTCGTGGCACCATGACCC
>CAYOQM010000121.1:0-6716 GCA_964406065.1 uncultured Verrucomicrobiota bacterium | reverse complement strand
AAAGTGAGTTCCTAACGATGATTACAATACAGAACCCCGCCGGAATCAAGAGATCTACCGTGCGGTCGTCCCGCCTCGTTGTCGCATCCCTCCTGCTTGCGGGACTCCTGGCCGGCGGCTGCCGCAGCACAACCGGGATCGCCCCGGCGGACACAACGCCATGCAGGGATCCCGCACTCGCAGCGCTGGCAGCACGGGCCACCATCGCAATCGATACCGCCGGCAACACCGTCAGCCGGGAATTCGCCAACAGGCTACGTGGTGAAAACTTCCCTGAGTGGCTGAACTATTTCGGCGGAAAAGGCCGGAAGCCAAACCACCCGCGCCAGGAAACCGCCGTTACCCAGATCACAGGCTTTCTTGACCTGATCGACTCGGCAAAGACCTGGCCCAAGCCCGGGGACTACAAGATCCGCAAAGCGGCCAAGCCACCGGTGATCGACGGCAAGCTCGATGACGAGGATTGGAAACAGGCGGCGACCTGGACCGGGATCTACCCATTCAACAAGACGGAGGCCAGCGGCCCGGCCACAACCTGGCGCATGCTGTGGGACGACCACTATCTCTATTTTGCCTTCGACTGCGCGGATACCGATGTGGTGGCACCGGCCCGGAATCGTGACGGCGACGTATTCTTCGACGATTGCGTCGAGATGTTCATCCTGCCCGACTTCCGGTTCCGGACTTACTGGGAAATTGTCATCGCTCCCAATGGAAGCCTCTTCGACTCGGTGGAATGCAAAACGCCCCAGCAATGGGGAGCCACCGTGGATCCGGCCCAGAACATCATCGGCTTGAAACATGCAGAGATCGTGCGTGGAACGTTGAACAAATCCGATGATGCCGACCAGGGCTATACCGTGGAAGTCGCCGTCCCTTTCAATCAACTGCCCGGCTACACGCGCATCGGACCCAGGGCGGGCGAACGCCTTCATTTCATGCTGGTCCGTCTGGATCGAAACCATGGCCAGTTTACGCCTTATGCCTTCCGTCCGCTACAGGCATGGGGACACAACATTTGGAATCACGCAGTGATGGAACTGGCGGAGTGAACCCCTGCGCCAGAGGGGAATCCCTGTTCGCCCGTGCCATTGATATACCGCAAGTGTTGCTTTCTCTCCCTTCATTCTCTAAAGTGATCGACGGGATGTGACGGAAGGAAACCCGGATGAAGCAAACAACACGATATCATGTGGCCTTGGTCTATAATGCCGGAGCATCAGCTTCACCCGAAGTTCCGGAGGACACCGGCAGCACCGATGACCTTCGCAAGATGATCCGCCACATGGCGCATGTCCTGCGCAAAGTCGGCTACAAGGTCACCATCGTTCCCCTTGCCAACGACCTGCTGGCCTTCCAGCGCAAGCTCCGCCGGTTGCGTCCCGATGTGGTGTTCAACCAGTATGACGATGTCGTCCATGGCGCGCTCTACGAGATGCGCGTCGCGGCCCTGGTGCAGATGATGGGGTTCCCGATCACCGGCTCCCCGGCCCTGGCGCTGGGCTTGAGCCGCTACAAGTATATGTCCGCCAATCTCCTTCAAGGCGGCGGCATCCCGATGCCGCCCAACACTGAGCTCCTGGAACGCATTGGGGACGTCGACCGGTGCAAGTGGAACTTTCCCGTCATCGTCCAGCCCAGCCGGGAACACGCGGGCATCGGGTTGTCACGCGACTCCGTGGTGTCCACCAAATCCAAACTCAAGGACAAGGTCCGCGAGATCCTCAAGCATTACCACCAGCCTGCCCTGGCCCAACATTTCCTGCCCGGGCGGGAATTCAACGTCGGCATTCTCGGGGGCCGGAAATTGACGGTCCTGCCGCTGGCGGAAGTGGATTACACCAAACTGCCCTCCGAAATCCCGCCCATCATGTCGTATGCCGCGAAGTGGATGGAAAACAGCGTGGAATACCAGCACACCTCGGTGAGCTGTCCGGCACAGGTCGAGCCCTTCCTGGCCCGCGAGATCAGCTCCATTGCCCTGCGCGCCTTCCGGGCGGTCGGCGGCTGGGGCTACGGGCGTGTCGATATCCGGCTTGATGAAGTCGGCCAGCCGCGCGTGCTGGAGGTCAACCGCAATCCCTCGCTGGATGAAGCCGTCGCACTGGCCCGCTCGGCGGAGAAGGCGGGCATTGATTATCCTCACCTGTTGCAACAGATTATCAAGGTCGCCATGGAAGGCCCGTCCTTCGATGTCGGCATCCCGATGCTGTGATCAGCCGGTGAAGCGTCCGGTATAGGCGAAATCCTTGGCCAGCGAGGTGGCCAGCGAGGTGATTTCAACGAGCTTCTCGCTTCCCTTGCGGCGCGGCATCTTCAGGTTCAGGAAACGGGCGCGGTCTTCAAGTTTGTCCAGGATGGTCTGCACTTCCTCGGCCTCCAGCCCGGCCCAGATACTGATGCTGGCGGCCAGCTGGTTGCGATGCCGCCGCATGAACTGCGCCGAGGGAATCAACGCCTTGGCCCGCACACGGGGAAAGACGTGGCTCAACTTGTCATCCACATAGCCCTGCGCCGCGGCCCGGTAGCGTTCCGCCCGCTGCCCATAATGCTCCGCCAGCGGCATGGTCATCCCGGAAACGGGATTCACCAGTGGCCCCGACGCCACCATCGGAAGCGACCGGTTCCTGACCCCCCGCATCAACTTGGCAACAAACGCCAGTTTTCGCAGGGCCGGCCAGAAACGGTATTTGCGACGCCAGCCCGAGCGGGGCGTCAGCCAGATGGCAAAGGTCTCGGCAAAATCCTCATCCGGATGCTTCTGGGCATAACTGCGTCCGTACTGGCTATGGACAAGATGCCGCACAAAATCACGGCTCGAGGGATCCGGCAGGAATACATCCCGGTAGGGTTTGGAGAATTTTCCGAAGGTCTCGCTCCACCCCTCCCATTCCCACAACCGGTAGGCATAATTGAGGGCATGCCCGACTTCATGGCGAAGATACATCAGGGTCGTCCGGACATCCTCGATTTCGCCCGTCTGCTCCTCTTCAATCCGGGCCAGACGCCGGTCGGCCAGATAAAAAGGCAACCCCACCGCCGGAACTTCGTCAGGACACCCCCAACTGTCAGTCAGATAGAAGGTCGGCATGAATTTGATGCCCTTGATCTCAAGTTCACGCTTAACCTGCTTGATCAGGGACTGAACCGGCGAACCCTCAATTCTTAACTTGAGGTCGGAGACACGCGTATTCAGCAATTCGTAACGAATTGTGCTCCAGCTAGTTACCAATAATTTTGCCTGTGCAGCGCCCATGTTCGCATCCCGCCAAAACCCATGTAAAATACCGTACCGGATTCAATAAGAAGGGGTGATTCTAACAACTTTCAGGCAAAACAAAACCGTTATTATTGGGGACGGGACCGGTCGGGTGGCCGACAAAATTCTTCGGTTAAGCGGCGCGAGCCAGGGGATTAGTGCGTGTTTGGAGGCGATGCGACCAGAAGTCAGCCAGTCGGCCACCCACGCCGTTTGCTAGCCCGATATATTTCAACTTGATATGATTTTCCCCATTGGCGTATGATGAATCCATATTTCTTCACAGTGCGTCGATAGGTTCTTGTGCTGGGCATGTGTTTCAACTTTTGGAATATTGTTGAAAGTTGTTTAATTAACGTCCCAAAAACGTCCCGCTATGTCAATCGATCTTGAGCGTAACTTGTCGCATTACGTTGATATACATATATTTGGAGAGGCGGCAGAGTGGTTTAACGCGCCGGTCTTGAATACCGGAGAGCCGCAAGGCTCCAGGGGTTCGAATCCCTCCCTCTCCGCAATTAGCCCTTCGCCGATGCTCACTTGCTCACCTGTGGCGAACCTGTCGGACCATGGCCGGACCACACCATGCAAAGTTCGCCCGCAGCGAATGTTCTGAACATGCAAGCGCAGTGAGTGACTCGAGTCAAACCATGAACACAGGCGATCACAGCAAGACTCCGCATGTCACAACAATCGCGGGCCGTGTGCTGCAGCCCGAGGACGGCTTGTTGCTGGGGAATGGCGATTTGTCCGTCAGCGTCTACCAAAGGCAAGATGAAATCGTCTGGCGATTCGGCAAGGGAGATGTGTGGGACCGCCGCCTGGATTTGAGCATTAATCCGAAACCCGCGCATATTGAGGAGATCGCTCACGGAATCCGCGATGAAGGCTGGACATGCGGCCCGTACGGAGGGCCGGTCGAGGCCGCCCACGGCACAGCCAATCCCCGGCGCATGCGCGACATCTGTCAGGGCACGCCGCCGAGCTACTCCAGGCGACCGTTCCCATGCCCGAAACCGGTCGGCGAACTGGCGCTGCATCTGCCCGCGGATCTGCAGGGTCTGGACATCCGGCAGCAACTCTCCATTGAAGAAGCCATCATCCGTATCACCTGCCTGTGGGCCTCGGGAGAGAAGATGCAAATCGAGTGTTTCATCCCGACCACAACGAATGTACTGGCTGTGAACTGGGTGCTAACGGGCGCCGCCCTGCCACTGCGCTTTTCACTCTACAGATGGGCGGATCCAACCATCCGTGAGTTCGGGGAGACCTTCTTTGCCCACTACCGCCACGCGGCTTTCCTGATTCCCAACGATCCAGGCATCACCCCGTTGGCGCCTCCTACCGTGACGCACGCGGATGGGTGGACGGCGATCGAGCAGACCTTCCCCCCGGACGGCACCTTTCCGGACGGCTTTCGCTACCGCCTTGTCCCTCTGGCTGGCGACGCCACGGTCGAGCCCGTGGACATGGGCGCGACACGTGAGGCGCGGCTGCACATCACCCCCCCCGAGGCCGCTGAGGGCCGACTGATGGTGGCTGTTGTGACCGGGCGCGATTCGCTTCCACACCCGCTTTCATTTGATTCACTGGCCATCGTCAACCGCGTCTCCGCTCAGGTGTTCTGGTCGCGCTCGCGCATCCACCTCGAGGATCCTCTCCTGGAGAACCTCTGGCACGAGACGCTCCACGCCAAACGTTGCGTGTACCGTTCCGATACGGTTCCGCCGGGCTTGTTCCTGCCCAGTACCGTAAATGACTATTCGCACTGGCACAGCGACTACCACACCAACTACAACTTCCAGTCACCGTTCCTAGGCGATTACCCCGCCAACCATCCCGAACTCGGTGACGCCTACTTCCGCGGTGTGGAGTATTTCCTGCCGGTCGGCCGCAAAATCGCCCGCGATTACTACGGTTGCCGGGGCCTGTTCATTCAACTGAGCGGATTCCCGCTGCTGGTGGAGGACGACCCGCTCGGGTGCGCGCCAATGGGGCGGATGGCTTACATGACCGGCTGGGCGACCAACCCTTTCTGGTGGCGTTACCTCTACACCCTCGACCTGCAGTGGCTGAGCGAAACCGGGTATCCCGTCATCCGCGACACCGCACTGTTCTACACCGATTTCCTCAAGATGGGTTCCGATTCACTGTATCACGCGTTCCCGTCGAATCAGAGCGAGGACGGTTTTACAGGCAGGACGAAGGAATTCACCGACCGGCCGCAGATCATGCGACATGCCCGGTACAGTTTGCGCAACGCCATCGCCGCGGCCGAGGCGCTCGGCAAGGATCCGGAATTGCAACGGCAATGGACCGACATTCTCGAACACCTTGCCCCTGAAGAGGGTTCATGGGACCAACAGCGGCGGGTATACCCTACCCCGCAGGCCGAACATCAACCGCCGGAGTTCATTGCCTTTGACGGTCTTCCGGCTCCTCGTCAGGCAGATCCCTCCGCGCCATCCGTCTTTGACGCACCTGGCTCCGAATTGTGGGAATGGTATGCCGGCAAATTTCCTTACATCTGGATGCAGTCCTTGCGTACCGGCACCTTCTGCGTTGAGCGCGACCTGCCTGCCATCCGCCGCCTGCTCCAGCGCTGGCGGCACGCGAACGGCCTGATCTGGGCCATGGCCGTATCCCGCTACGGCCACGCCGGTGCGTGGACCGAAACCCTCGGAATCAATGGTCCGCTGCAGGAACTTCTGCTGCAAAGCTGGGACGGCGTCATTCGCGTTTTCCCGGCCTGGCCGGAGGAACTCGACGCATCGTTCGAAAACCTTCGTTCCGAAGGCGCGTTCCTCGTTACCGCCGCACGCCAGAACGGGACGGTGACGAAGCTGGAAATCACCAGTGAATCCGGAGCCGCCTGTGTCCTCCACCAGCCCTGGCCGGGCCGGGCTGTCAGCATAGAGGAGGTGAAAACCGGCTCCGCGTGTCCTGTTCAGGCGGGACCCGACGGATTGCTGCGATTCCCCACCATCCCCGGCCGCAGTTACCGCCTGACTGTACACTGAAGACCCGTTGAGCCGCTACTCCCAGCCTCGGCAGCGAACATCGAGGCCAGGGGTTAATATGGCAGCGACTGAGTCAAAAGGGTCGCTGGTCCGGCTGCTCTTTACTTCCTGGCCTTTGGGCAGCGGATTTGCCGCGGACCTTAGCCTTCACCGCGGGGCGACGGACACTCTTCCTTGTCCGCTTGACGGCCTGCCGCACCGTGACCTTGGGTTGCGCATGGGATCCAGGGCAATCATGGGATTGGCTGCCGACACCGTCACCGTCGCGGTCGACGCGGATTGGTCATTGGTTATCTGGGAATGCTGTTAGCCAGATACTCCGAAACGGCAGAATTGTTCGTGGTCGTGCGGCGGTTGCCGATCGGGTCGTATATATTTATTGAAAGTGAGGGAGCTCCAGGCGGAGCCAATTGATGGCGGATTTGGCCGCACGGTCA
>CAYOQM010000120.1:0-7669 GCA_964406065.1 uncultured Verrucomicrobiota bacterium | reverse complement strand
CGCGAGGGGTGTGCCGACACTGACCGCCGCAGTGAAGATGATGGGTGCCGTCTCGCCCGCCGCCCGTCCCATGCTGATGACGATGCCGGTCAAGATGCCCGGCAATGCGGCGGGCAGGATGACGGACGTCACCGTGTGCCAGCGCCCCGCGCCCAGGCTGAGCGCCGCCTCCTTATAGGTGCGGGGCACCGCAAGAATCGCCTCCTCGGCGGCCCGGATCACGGTGGGCAGGATCATCAGGGCCAGCGTCATAGACCCGACCAGGACGCTCTTGGAATGGGAGATCCCCAGCGTGTTGATGAAAAAGGCCAGACCGAACAACCCGAACACGATGCTCGGCACGCCCGCCAGGGTGCTGATGCAGGTTCGCAGGAAACTTACGAACCGGCTTTCGGCGGCATACTCGGTCAGGTAGATGGCCGCGATCAACCCCATGGGGATCGCGAACAGCATGGCGCCAACGGTCAGGTAGAAGGTTCCCAGCAACTCGGGCCAGATGCCGCCGAAAAAATGCGAATCAAAGGATTCATCGGTCAGGAACTGCCAGTACACAGTGCGGCGGGGCAGCAGCATCTTGTCGAGGTTGGCCGCCAGGCAGGGAAACAGCGGCGCCAGCGCAGTGCCGGCAAAGTCAGGAGCGCGCGGCCTGACGACCTTCACCCCGGCCCGCCCGGGCTGGCTGTAATCCCAGTCCTCACGATTGAGCACCAAATCCCGTTTCACGAGCGCACGATCCCAGCGGTTCTGCCCGAATTGGTCGCGCATCAGCATGGGACGCGGCACCCCGGGCGATGGTCCGAGCAGGGACTTGAGCGCCTTCTTGACGTCCTTGAAGGAGGCTGAATACTTCTGTCGCTCGGCAGCGGGCATGGCCGCCAGTTGCGATTCAAACTCCGCCACCATGCGGTAGACCGGCGCGCGGGCGGCGCGGGCGGCGGCCAGTTCAGCCTCGACCTCCTGCCGGTTCCCGCGCTCGAATTTTTCCATCATCAGGCGGCGATGCTCCACCGTGGCGGTAAAGACCATGGCTTTCGCCCCGCGCACAAACATCGGAGCCAGCAACAGCACCAACGCCACCGTCATCAGGATGATCGCCATCACCCCCGAGGCGGTAAACGCGTGATCCATCATTTTGCGCGTCCGAAGTTCCATGGCCTATCTCCCGACTTTCCGGCGGGCACGCCTGATACCCCATTCGCTGGTCAGGTTGCAGATGAACGAGAACACGAGCAAACACAGGGCCATGGCGAACAGCACATGGAACCGTGACGAGCCAGTGGCCTGATCCGCCTCACCCATGTCGCCCGCAATGGTCGCGGTCAGAGTGCGGACCGGCTGCAGGAGGTTGTACCAGGGGGTCGGAACCTGGGCGGCATTGCCCGACGCCATCCACACCACCATGGTTTCTCCCACCGCCCGCATCACCCCAAGGATGACGGCGGCCATGATGCCGCTGCTGGCGGCAGGCAGAATGGTCTTGAGAATGGTTTCGGATCGGGTCGCCCCGAGCGCGTAGCTGCCTTCCCGCAACTCGCGACCCGTCGCCTGAATCGCATCCTCCGCCACGCTCACCACTGTCGGCAGGGCCATCAGCCCGAGAATGATGGACACATTCAAGGCATTGGTGCCGCTGTTGACCGTGATCCCGCCCAACGAGACGCCGAGTTTCCAGAGCCCCCAGAAGGCCAGAGCCCCCAGCCCCCCCATGGCCAGTGTGCGTACCAAGTCCCGCCGGCTCGGCGAAACGCGGTCCGTTACCCGGTCACTGATGACGACCAGCATAAGTAAGGCCACCGGTGCGCCAATGACCCAGCTGGCCACCTGGAGAATATGCCCGCCCCGCTCCTGTAGCAGGGGGGCGAACACCACCAGGGCAAAAAACCCGTAGGCCACCGAAGGAATGGCGGCCAATATCTCAATCACCGGCTTGACCACCTGCCTGACCGAAAAGGGAAGCACATCGCTCAGGCAGACCGCCGCCGTGATGCCGAGCGGAACGGCCACAAGCGCCGCGCCCAGCGTCACCAGTCCGCTCCCGGCAAAAATGGCCAGAGCCCCGAATTCAGGGGTGGCGGCGGACGGATACCAGTGCGAGCTGGTGAAAAACTCCCGGAACCCCTGCAGCTGGAAGAACGGCAGGGCGTCCCGTGTAATGAAATAGAAGATGAACAGAACCGCAAACATCGAGAGCGACGTCACGGCCAGCAGGAAGCCCGAACCGAGGATCCCGGCCAGGCGCTGCTGCCGCCGGGCCCGGTGGCTCAACAGGAGGGACGAACCTGAGGTTTGAGTTATTCCATCCACCTTGATGACTCCGAGCTCATAAAACAGTTATGGGTTGTTTGTTAGTGGTTATTGGACATTCCCAATAGCACGCAACAAACAACCAATAACCTTCCCGCCAGGGGATTACTTCAACGGAATGAAACCGGTATCCTCGATGATCCGCTTGCCTTCCGCCGTATCACACAGGTTCACGAAGCCATACAGGGCCGTACCTTCCTTCGGCCGGCCGTTCGTGTACATGTACAGCGGGCGGGCGATGGGATAGGTCTTCGCCACCACGGTTTCCACGGACGGCATTACCCCGTTGACCTTCACGACCTTGACCCCTTCCGTGAACGCCAGGCCGACATAGCCGATAGCCGCCTGCGTGCTCATCACACGCTGACGGATGGCGCCGCCGCTGCCCACGTATTCCGCCCCGCCCTTGAGCTTGGCATCCTTGAGCACCAGCGTGTTGAAACTCTCGTAGGTGCCGCTGTTGGTGTCGCGACTGATGACCACGATCTTCTGGTCAGGCCCGCCCAACTCACTCCAGTTGGCGATCTTGCCGGTGTAGATGTCCCGGACCTGCTCGATCGTCAGATCGGCTACGGAATTCCCCGGGTGCACGATCACCGAGAGCCCGTCCAGCGCGACGACTTTCTCGACGGCCAGCACGCCCGCCTCCTGGGCCGCCTTCTTTTCTGAGTTCTTCATGGGACGCGACATGGTGGCCACATCGCAGGCGGCGTTGATGAGGCTCTTGGCCCCGTTCCCGCTACCGGACTCGCTCACCGTGATGTTTACGCCCTGGTGCCTGCCCATATAGTATTCCGCGAATGCCTTGGCAATCGGCCCGACCGTGGTGGATCCGTCCACCACGATGGAGTTGGCATCGCCGGCCACAGCCATCGCCGCTCCGACGCCCATTCCCACCACTGCTATCATTGTTTTAATCTTGTTCATTTGTATTCCTTTGTTTTTTTCGTCACTTTCTTACAGCCTTAGAACGCCGCCAGCAGGTCGATCTGCATGCGGTTGTAGTTGGTCGCCTTGCCGGAGGCGATGCCCTTGTCATCCGTGAAATAGGCCGCGCCCAGTTGCAGGTTCTTTTTGATCTGGTACTTGGCGTAGAACTTGTCGCCCTTGCCGTCGGTGCCGCCGCCCCAGCGATCGGAGTCCGTCCACATGCCCAGCGTGGCATCCTTCTGGAGCTCCGCGTGGCTGTAGCCGACCTCAAAGCTTCCCGGATTCTTAGCCTTGCCGAGCGACAACCCGTATAAGTGCCCCTGGTCAAGCTTCGAGGCATCGGTATTGGAAAGCTCCTGCCCGAAGATCGAGACCGGCAACCCGGCCAGCCAGAGATCCAGGGAGGCGAAATACACCACCGGCGTATATTCCGTGGCCCAGGCCTTGTTCGTCACGCCACTGGCAATGGCGCCCTTCTGCGTGCTGTTGCCGTAGGCGTTGTTCTTGCCTTCCCAGTCGATGACGTCATATCCTTTCAGGTTCTGGAAGCCGTAGTAGCTCACGCCGACGGTCAGCGCCGCTTCCGGAATGAACTGGAACTTCACCGCGCCCTGCCCGGCATACAACTGCCCGGGATCCTTGCTGTCGCGCTCCTGGATCCAGATGTAGCCCGCATTGCCGTAGGCCGTCAGGAAGTCGTTCCCCGTCTGGGCCTTCAGGGCGACGCCTTCGGGAGTCAGGTCGGGATCCCACATCAGGTCGTCATTCATGGTGATGAAGGGATTCTTCATCTTGCCGGCAAACCCGTGGATTTCGCTCGCGGTCGTGTCGCCGATGAAACTGTAGTCCAGGTAGGCCAGATCCAGCTTCATGTCCTTCTTCTGGGCACCGTCGCCAAGCGTCTGGTTGCCGGAAATAGGATCGTTATGTCCCGTGGAGAAGCCGACAATAGCCTTCAGGTTGTCATTGCACTTGGCCTCGGCGGCCAGGCGGGCGCGAATCCGGTCGCGCTGGCGGGTATAGGTATCCTTGCTGGCGTTTTTCTTGGCATCGTCATTGATCGTCTCGTGCCGGTACCGGAGGTCGCCCTTCAAGGTCACTGAATCCGCCCACGTCTTCGGGGCCGGGACAGGCGTAGCCGCCGTCACATTGGTTTCCGCCGCCAGGCACATGCTGCCCATGCCCGCGGCCATCAATACTCCTGCTACAACTTTATTCATCTTCTATTTCTCCTTGGGTTGTTGGTTTGTGTGAAGTACTTGAACATTTAGAGGTAAGAGAATGATGAGGGGATTATTAGATTCATGTTAGGGCGGCGGCATGCTTCATCACCTGTTGCACAATCAGCCGGGCCGCCATTGGCCGGGCCAGGCGCAAGGCCGTCTCGCACAGCACGCGTCGCCGCTCAGAGTTCTCGATGATCGGCCACACTTTGAATGGAGCGTCCTGAGGCTCGACCAACCGCACCGCCGCACCGTTTTCAAGCAGATATTCACCGTTGCGCTGTTCCTGGCCGGGAATGGGATCGAGCATTACCAGGGGACGCCCCATCGCCAGCACTTCGGCGGAAGTCAACCCGCCCGGTTTGCTGATCACGACATCCGCCGCACCGATCAAGTCATGGATATGATCAACAAACCCAAATACCATGACGGGCATCTGAACCTCCCGGGCTTTCGAACTGACCTTTTCGTGGAGGGTTTCGTTTTTTCCGGTCACTATAGCCAGTTGCGCCCTCAACGGTTCCCTGGCAAAAGCGTCCAGCACATCCGTAATCGGCCCCACGCCAAACCCGCCGCAGAGGACAAGGATCATCGGTAGGTCGGGAATCAAGCCAAGCCGGATCCGAAGGTCATCGACGTCGGAAGGCGGGATAAATTCGGGCGCAACGGGTATGCCGGTCACCCAGACACGGTTGGCCGGTTGTCCCCGTCGGATCAATTGGCGCCGAGCCTCTTCCGAGCCCGTGAAATACCCGTCCACATTCGGACATGACCACAAGGAATGCGCGGCAAAATCCGTGACGACTCCGAACAGCGGCCTGGAACAGGGTTCATTTTCGGTTCGCCTTCCCAGGATTTCCAGGGGAAGGAAATGGGTGCAGATCACGGCCGACGCATTCACATCCCTATAGAATCGCTCGAACGCACGGGTATTGAGTTTGTTCAACGTGGTCCGGACACGCCGCTGCCAAGGCATGTGGCTTTTGCGATCGGTCAGGGAATACAGGTATCCCCAGAGTTCAGGCGTGGATCGCACCATGTTGAGATATCCCGCCGCGTAGGTGGCCTTGAACAGCGGCGGCGTGAAATCCAGGATGTCGTGCACGATCGGTTGCGCACCCTCCACCCGGCAGGCCGCTGCAAGCGCTTCCGCCGCCCGCTGGTGCCCGGCGCCCGCCGAGGCATGAAGAATCAGGATGCTCATCGGGTTTCCCCCGCCATAACGGTGCGCCGCCTGCGACGGAAGGACAGTCCAATCAGGGCCGCCCCGGCCAGCAGGTATATCCCATAGTCCGCCGGCATGCCGAGCAGCCAGTGATGATGCCAGGGAATGTGTTCAGGCTTGAACCTTGACAATCCGTAGGCGGGATTCATCATGAACCACAGGAAGTCTTCCACAATCCAGAATACGGCCAGCAACCCCAACACACGCAGTTCCAGGCGGAGGCTAGGCCGGCCTTGAATCACCAGGGCAAAATGAAAGACAAGAAACATGAACAGAAAGACCCATGCATGATATCCCGTCAGGGGGCGGCCTCCCCAAAAGACCTCCAGCAGCCAATGATGTTCAATCCGCCAGGTGGGCAAACGGGCAGCCCATCCGTCCGCCCCCTCGATCTGGATTTCCACCTGGGCAAAGACGGCAGCCAAAACCGCAAGCCAGATTCCCAGCCATATTAACTGTCGCCGCTCACTCCTGTTCCACCGGCTGAGGAACTCAGGCACACCTGACCTGCCCTTGCCACTCGCCGGTTCCCGACATCACAGCCTCATCGTGATGCTTCAGGTATCCGGGCATCAAGTCGCCCATATAGAGTTCCAGCAGGCGCGGATCGGTTCGGGGCAGATCCACCACCAGCAGCGCATCGAGCGTCATGTTGAACTTGGGATCGACATTTCACGCCAGCACCCGTCCGCCAAGTTTCATATACTGCCGCATGAGGACGGGAATCCCCTTGCCGTCGGACGCCGCCTCGCTCACCATCTCGGACAGCGTCGCCAGATCGGGAATCCTGCAAGGCCTCCCCTTCCCGTCCTTCATTGGAATCGCCGTGCCGCGAAGGGGATTGCGAGGACAGACCGTCTGGCGGGCCAGTTTATGGGGTTTCTGCTGATCAAAATACCCCGCCACGAGGTGCCGCGAGGTCTCGGAGTAGCTGTTGCTCATACTGACCGTGCCGAACAAATTCCGGTATTTCGGATTCTGAGCCACGAACCGCCCAATGCCCTTCCACAGCAGAAGCAGCGGAAGATGCTTGCGTTGGTATTCCTGTCGGACAAAGGAACGACCGATCTCGATCGCGAACCCCAGTGAATCGATCACTTCCCACTTGTAGGCAAACAGAGTGTTGGTGTAGAGCCCATTCAGGCCGTACTGGGATAGGATCTTGTCAATCAGGCCTAACCGGTAGGCGCCAACCACTTCCGATGTCTTGCGGTTCCACACGAAAAGATGCTGGTAGATCTGATCGAACACATCCCGATCCAACGCCAATCCGCTGCCCTCTCCAGCCGCGCGGAATGTCACCTCGCGCAGGCGCGTGATTTCCCGCAGGATTCCGGGAATCTGCCGGGGGGCGGCGATATAGACGTCATAATCCCCGCTCATGGCCAGTTTCGCCTCGGGCGGCAACCACTTAACCTCGGCGGCCAGTTTGTCCTCCGACTCCGCAGAGGCCACAGGCGCCGGGCGCGCCCACTGGAACACCGAACGGGCGGGGTTCCGGTTGCCCTCTTTGGCAACTCCTAATAGCAGGACGCGCAGTCGCAGATAACGGGTCAATTCCCCATCGCCTTCGATCCCGGCCAGTTTCTCGAAGGGGATGGGCCGGCCGAGTCGAACCTTCAGCGAGTGGTTCGCCTTGTTGACCAGTTCCCGCGCCAGCAACGCTGTTCGCAACCGCGGGTGCACCAGGCCGGCGGTCTGGAAAAGGGGCCCGTTGGCTCCCTCAAAAAACACCGGCAGCACCGTGGCGTGGGCATGCCTGACCAGCCGGGCCACCGTGGCGTTCCAGTCGGACTCCCGGACACGGCGCACACCCCAGTCGAAATGCGCCACCTCGCCGGCGGGGAAGATCACCAGCGCGCCCCCACTACGGACCCATCGCAGACACTGGCGCAACGGCGCCACGTTCTGGGCGGCGGCATCCGAGCCGCCGAAGGGATCGACCATGAACATCCGGGAACGGATTTCGGTAAACCCACCCAGCATC
>CAYOQM010000119.1:0-7671 GCA_964406065.1 uncultured Verrucomicrobiota bacterium | reverse complement strand
GTGTTCTGGCCGCCGAGGGAATCAAGCGTTCCCGGGATATTGCCCGCGATTCAGCCGAGGCGCGCGCAGCCATGGAATCAATTTACGTTGAACGTGTCTATCAGGCCGTAAGTTCAACCTTAAGGGTTTCTCCGGGCTGAAGCGGGGGGAGCCAACCGCTCTGGACTTCCACAACGGCGGCAGCCGTATGTCCCCCCCAAGCCAGCCGCCAGGGGTCGAGGTCCAGGACAACCCGGACGATGCGCCAGTGAGTATCCAGGAAGATCACATCGATTGGAAATCTCATGAACCAGGTGTGGATCGAGCGACAGGGGCGTATCAGGAGCCCCTGGCCCGGCGGCAAGCCGTTTCGACCGAGGAGGCCTTTGGCCCGGGCTGTAAAACTGCCGGCAATCTGAAGGTCGGGTACCAAGGTGCTGCCGTTATGGACCAGTTTGGGCATGCTCTCCTCAATATCCTGAAATGGTGCGGCAGGTCTTGCGCCTCACGTGGGTCAAGATCCATCGGATGGACTGGAAGACCTGCGGCGGCGTTACCGCGATCAGCCAGGCCCCCGCCTTGTGGAGTCGGGTGTGATGCCGGGCGGGAAGCACGTGTTTCCGGTAGACGGGAAGCGAAAAGGCGTGATCAGCCCGCAGGTAGCCGTACCACAGCATGGTTCCCGTGCCGTGCGCATCATCCATGGCGTCGTTTGATTTCTCGCAGGCCTCAATCCCGTAGCGAGGCTCCAGGGCTTTGGTCATCCGCGACCACCCATACATGACCTCGAAGGCCGTATGGGTCCAAGTGAAAATGCGGGCCCGGCCGCACCGGTTCAAGACCAGTGGTTTGGCGATCAGATACAGTTCCCGGCCCTTCAGGTATTCGAGAATCATGCCCACATGGGCGAAATAGGTGTCGAGGTACGGGGTGCGGTTGGCGGTTTCCCAGAGCTTCCGGTTGATGACGCACGCGCCGATAAACCCGATGGACCAGGCCTCGGTTTCAAGGAATAGCTCCGCCGCCTGCCGTGTGTCCTTCTTGAGCGAGATGGATTCCTCATGCAGTACGAGGGTCAGGGTTTCATCAACCGAGGCGTAGTTGACATAGACAAAGGGGAGGTCGTCTTTCGCGTTGTCCAGCACCCCCAGCACCGTGTCGATGGCTTCGGGCACCATGCGGTCATCCTCGCCGATCATCCAGGCATAGCGGGAGGTGCAGAGATCAACGGACTTGAGGATATTCCGGTCAATGCCGAGGTTCACGGCATTCCGGTCGTGGACGATGTGGGGATACCGGGCCTGCAGCCCGGCCAGGACGGCGGAATTGGTGTCGTCCGTGGAATCGTCGGAAATGAAGATCGGGACGGCCCGCCCGCCGATGGACCGGATGATCGACTCGACGCAGGCTTGGAGTTGATCCGGCCGTTTGTAGGTCGGGATGCAGATGCCGAGCAGGGATGGGGAAGTCGAATCCATGAAGTTACCTTTTAGTATATGCGGGGCGGCCTTGCCATCCCAGTTTTCGCAGGGTTCGCCCGCCCAGTGTGATGCAGGAACGCCAAAGTGCAACCGGCCAGGGGAAGTGCCGCCATAGCAGGGACAGGTAATCCCGTTCCAGTTCAAGGTCGGCCTGGATTGACGAAGCGCCGGAGGCATCGTTGTAGGTGGTGACAGTGAAGGGAATGTACTGGAAGCTGAAGTCCGTATCGCTGAAGCATTGCATGTTGACGACCCAGTCTGCTTGCAGGCGGTAGCGGAGGTCGAAGGGATATTTCTGCAGAGCCTGCCGGGGGTAGAAGATGGCCTGGTGGCAGATGTTCGTCAACGCGAGTTTGGAGGCCGTGAACGGGCCGTCATAGGTGCGCCGGGCATGCCGCCAGTAACTGCTTCCGTAATAAACGGTCCGGTCCTCCTTGAGCAGCGGCATGATGTCGGCAAGATGGGCGGACAGTTCGTCGTCGCACCCAAGGAATAGAATCCATTTCCCTCGGGCCTTGCCGACGCCCTTGTTCATGGCGTCATAGATGCCGCGGTCAGGTTCGCTGATCCATGAGGTGATTTGGGATTCGTGCCGCTTGATGATCAGGGGGGTGTCATCGGTGGAGGCGCCATCGATGACAATATGCTCGACCCCGGGCGCGATATGCGTGGCGATGCTCTTGAAGGCCGCCTCCAGGGTGCTGGCACCGTTGCGAACCACGGTGATGAGGCTGACAACCGGCTCGTTTCTGTTATCGCAGGAGTTGTTCATACAGGGACAGATATCGTCTGGCGGTTACGGCGGAAGTGAATTCCCGTTCGATTTTCAGGCGGGCCTTCCGGCCCATGCCCGCCTGGCGTTCCGGGTCGGAAAGAATACTGTTCAACCCTGCCGCGAGATCGGCGCTGTCCTCCGGCCGCGCCACATAACCGGTGGTTCCATGTTCGACAAGCTGTGGGATTCCCCCGACTCCGAAGGCGACGACCGGTGTTCCGCAGGCCATGGACTCCATGATGGCGTTGGGCAGGTTTTCCTGGATCGAGGGCAGGACAGTGACGTCCGCTGCGGAGTAGGCTTGCACCATGGAGGCTTCATCCTTGAAGACCCCCATGAAGCGTGTGGGTACACCGGTGTTGACTGGATCGGGCGGCGGGGATTGTCCGACGACCAGCAGTTCCATTTTTTCGCGCCAACCTGAACCCGCCAGGCGCTGCAGGGCGTCCTGCAGGAAGTGGAACCCCTTGTTCCGGTCGCGTGTGGCGTTCATGGCCGAAATCAGCACGAGTTTCCGGTCCTGAGGCAGGGCCAGCTTCGCCCGGGCTTCCTGCCTGGTGATGGGGTGGTAGAGTCCGGTATCAATTCCGTTGGGAATGACTTCGATCCGCCGTTCGCGGAAGAGGGAGCTTTGGCGGGCGCAGTCCGCCAGCCATTGGCTGGGTGCGACTACTGTAATGGGGGTCTGTCCCCAGTGGCGGTTTTTCCGGTTCCAGATCCGGCGACTGAGATCGTTTTCCCGGTGGGAATTGAGTTGAGGGCACTGCCCGCATTGACTGCGGTAAAGCAGGCAGGAGCCCGGCACATGGCAGCCGCCGGTAAAAGCCCAGGAATCGTGCAGGGTCCAGACAACGGGGCGGGTCAGGCGTCCGATATCGGGAATCGACATGAATCCCCGGCAGATCCAATGCAGGTGGATGATGTCCGGGGTTAATGCGGTGATCTGTCGGTTGATGCCGGCAGGCAGCCATCCGGTTGCCCAGTGGGTGGCTGGGCGACCGCGGTAGGGGAGCAGGGGTGGGATTTCGGCAAGATGACGCTTTTGCCCAAGCCATCTGGCCCAGAGAGAATTCCTTTCCATAACGCTGGCATCGCCGCTGGTCTTGGTCTGAACCAGCATGAGGGAATCAGTTCCGAGACTGCGCAGCCCCTGATGAATTCGCCAGGCCGCCCGGGCTGCCCCGCCATCGATATCAAACGTGTTGAGGTGAAGCACGTTCACGGGAGTTTCCCCTTCAGGGCCGAAGCCCGGATCACCCATGTCCGTTCGAACCGCTTGCTGTCGTTCTTCGCCAGGGGCGAGTCGGAATACCGCGCTGAAACCCAGAATCCGAGCCTGGCGGTGTGCATGCAGGCCCTGAACCAGACATCCCCGAGGACCCCTTCCAGGGCGGTGTGATCAAAGGAGTTCGAAGCCAGGTTTGCTGTGATCAGCCGGTTCAGCCAGAGTTCGGCCTCATCGAGATGCTTTCTTGTCATGGTGAGCCGTCCCATGGAAAGCTGGCGGTGGAAGCGTAGTTCCTCCGCGGTTGGAATGATCCCCAGCAGGGCCAGTTGCGCCCGGATGATGCGCGCCGCCTGGTCGTCCATGACGGACCAATCCGAACCGGTCAGGCTTTTTCCATGCACGCGGTAAAGCAACAGGACCTGCGGGAGATTGGCGCCCCTGAAGCAGGAGAGCGCCCGGGTCCAAAGTTCGAAATCCTCGGTGGGGAAGTATTCCCCGTTGAACCGCAGGTGATGGTGTTCGAGCCACTCGCGCCGCATCATGACGGTGGGGTGGGCAAAGGGAGTATCCAACAGGGTAAAGGCACGTATCGCTTCATGCCCGGCGGGCCGTTCAAGAACGGCCTTTGAGGAACTCCCGAACATGCGGATCCAACTGCCGCACAGGCCGGTTTCCGGATGTGCATCCAGGAACTTCGCCTGAAGTTCAAGGCGTTCCGGGAGGCTGACGTCGTCGGCATCCATTCGCGCCACATAGCGCCCTGTGGCGTGGTCCAGTCCGAGATTCAGGGCGCCGGACAGCTTGAGCCGGTCCGGGCTGCGGATCAGGCGGATCCGGGGATCCTTGAATTCCTGCACGATGGACGACGAGTTATCGGTGGACGCATCATCCACGATCAGGAACTCGAAGTCCCCGAGGGTTTGCGAGAGCATGCTTCTGATGGCCTCGCCGAGGAAAGCGGCGCCATTATGAACGGGCATCAGGATGGAGATCAGGGGTGTCATGGGAGGGGACGGCGTGTCGCGAGATCCGTGAAGACGGCGGCGTGACGTTCGATCCAGGGGTTCAAGGCCAGGTGGTCCAGTGCCCGGCGGCGGGCGTGGGCCCGGAAGACCGGATAGTTGTCAAGGATGCGGGTTACGGCCGAGGCCATTTCGTCGACATCAGGCGGGTGTTCGTGTTCCCAGTCGAGGGGGCCTGGCACGCCGATGCCCGCATCGGGGCCGACCAGTTCGGGTGTGCCTCCCGTGGCGGAATAGGCAACGGGGAGGCCGCACGCCATGGCTTCCACCACCAGCCGGGGACAGGCGTCGTTGTACTGGGTATGAACCAGCACATGGGCGCACTGGAACATGAGGGGTGCATCGGCCTGGGTATAGGCGCCCCTGAAGAGCAGGCTGGCCTCAACACCGAGCCGTTTGGCATAGGCGCGGATGTCGCTCTGGCATGCCGCCTCGGAGGGGTGCCAGCGGCATTGGCCGGCGATCATCAGGCGGGATCCGGGTCGGGTCTTGAGAACGCGCTGCAGGGTGTCGATCGCGCGTTCGACCCGGTAGGGGAAGTGATGACTTCCAGCCATGAGCAGGATGGGCTTTTCAAGCGAAGGGATCGTGTCGGCCGGCGTGAAGTGATCCGTGTTGACAGGGTTGTGCAGGACTTCCGAGCGTCCGGGGCATTTCCCCAGGAAGGTTTCGGCGGCCACCTGGCAGAAGTGGCTCTGGTAGAACACGTGGTCGGCCAGGGCGTGGAGCCGGGCCATGGGGGCATTGGCCCGCTTCCATCCCCGGCCGTGCCAGGCGGGATAGGCCACGCCATTCTGGTTCCACACGATGCCGGCGCCAGCCTGCCCGGCGAAATGAACCATGATATCGGCGTGGAGCGGCAGGGCGCTGCTGACGAGATAGAGGAGGTTGGGTGCCGCCGCCGTGTTGGGGAAGCGCTCCTGAAGATCCTGGCATTTGATCAGGCCGCCGGTGAGCAGATCGCTGCGGCCGGGCAGATGTTCCATCCCGTAGTAAACGCGGGGTTCGTCTGTCTTCAGGGCCTGTTTGCCCCAGCGGGCGCGTTCACAGCGGATGGCGGCGGGGCGGGAGTAGAGGCGGTAGGCGTCATTCAAGAACATCTGGAGTACCCGGTTCACAGGTGCCGCCCCGTTTCCACAAAACCGTCCATGAACCGGGCCCAGAGTCCGGCCTGGTCAAGGTAGGTGTTGGCTTCGGCCGTCTTGCGTCCCTCCCTGCGGAGTTCCATCAATTCGCCCGGGCGGGTAAGGCAATATTCGGCCCAGAACGCCAGGCCCTCGGCATCCCCGACGTCGACCATGAAGCCGTTTTGCTGTTGATTGACCATGTCCATGGCCTGGCCGACACGTGTGGTGACCAGCGGGACCCCGCTGGCCATGGATTCGAGTATGGCCTTGGGGCCGCCTTCCTGCCGTGATGAGACGATGTAGCAGTCAAGGGTTTGGAACAGCGCCCCGACATCGGCGTGGCGATCGAACAGGAAATGGCGGTAGGGCACCCCGATGGAGTCGAGCCCGGACTTGACATAACCCCGTGCCGGGCCTGAGAGCACGATGAAGAGTTCCGGGATTTTCGAGTGGAGGCGCCGGATGACATCTAGGAAAACGTCGGGTCCTTTGACCAGTTTGGGTTCCAGCCCTTCACCCCAGCCTGAACCGTCCTTCTGGAAGGATCCCACCACGACGGCCGATTGAGGCACGCCGAAGCGGTCGCGTGCCAGGCGTCTGGAGTCCGGTGTTTGAAACGGGAAGGGGTCGAGGTTGATGGCAATGGGAATGAGGTGAACCTTGCCCGGCGCAATTCCGGTCGCCAGCAGGCAGTCTCGCATCTCGCTATGGCTGACCTGAATGCGGCTGATCCGGTCATGGTGCCGGCAGACGCGCTGGTAGAGGTTGTCGAACTCCTTGACCCCCGTGCCGGGCTTCCCGTGAAAGTAGGCCACCCCGATGCGATGGGTTGATCGGATCCAGTCGTCGTTGAGCAGGAAGAACTGGCTGCCGTAGAAGAGGGACTGGCGGCGGGAGGTGGCGGCCCAGCGGCTGTTCGCCTGCCGGATTCCGAGGTGTCCGGCGATCCCGGAAAGGGCCTTCATGTCCTCGTCAATGGACCAGTCGCCCTGGTCATTCACCAGGATGAGCCGGGAATAGGGCTTCCAACCCGCCGACAGGGCGCGGGCAAAGGGTGAGATTGCCAGACGCGAGGCGTAACGGGCGAGGCCTTTTACTTTCGATTCCATAAAGGCCCATTGAAGCCTTAAATGCCTCAGGATTCAATGGTCTTTTATGGAGGGTTAATAGGCCTGCTTGTTGTCCAGGACATCCTTGTCGGACAGCGGGGTGCGGAAGACGCGGTAAACCCAGATCTTGTAGGCGATAACAATCGGGAGGAAGAGGAGCACCACGACGGTCATGATCTTCAGGGTGTAGGGGCTGGATGAAGAGTTGTAGGCGGTCAGGCTGTATTGGGGATCCAGGCTGGAAGGGATCAGGTTTGGAAACAGTCCGACCACCCCGGTTGTCACCACCAGGACAATGGTCAGGCACGAGGCGGTGAAAGCCTTGAGCAACTGACCCCGGGCGAGGAAGACCTTGATTCCCAGGAGAGCGGTCACGGCAAGGAGGGGGACAATCAACAGCGCGGGATGCGCGAGATAGTTGTCGTAGAGGTGCGTGGCTGGATAGGTGTGGATCAGGAATGCGACCGCCACCACCAGCAGGGGAATCCAGCCCGCCGAGGCGGTTGCGGCGCACCGGTCTTTCAGGGCGCCGGTCGTCTTGACCGACAGGTACAGTGCGCCGTGAACCAGGAACAGGGTTACAAACAGGACGCCCGTCAGGAGCCCGTAGGGATTAAGCAGGGAGAGCAGAGAGCCATGGTAGCCGGCGGCATCCATCTCGAGTCCCTTGAAGATATTGCCGAAGGCGACGCCGAAAAGGAGCGCGGGCAGGAAACTTGAAACCAGCAGGGCCCGGTCCCAGATGGCTTTCCACCGCGGCGCGTCGACCTTGCCGCGGAACTCGAAGGCCACGCCCCGCACGATCAGGGCAAAGAGCAGCAGGAGCAGGGCGGTGTAGAGGTAGCTGAACATGAGGGCGTAGGTGGTCGGGAAGGCGGCGAAGGTCGCGCCTCCGGCCGTGATCAGCCACACCTCGTTGCCATCCCAGACCGGGCCCAGGGTGTTGATCA
>CAYOQM010000118.1:7302-7696 GCA_964406065.1 uncultured Verrucomicrobiota bacterium | reverse complement strand
GCAGCGTCAAATCGAGCAGGACGAGATCCGGTTTGCGCTCGACGGCGAGCGCAAGTCCTTCCGCGCCGGTCACGGCGGTCAACACGCGATAGCCCTCCACCCCGAGGTTCTCCTCCAACCCCAGCATCAGGGATTCATCGTCCTCGATAATCAATACGGTCTGTTGTCGTTTCATTGACTTGCCTCCTGCTGAATCCTGCATCATCCCGCCTGGCGGAATGCCGACGGCACGCTTGGCGCCAGTACCGGCCACAGGCCGGTTACTACATGAGCTGCGCGCCCTCTTGTAGCCGCCGCTGACTTGTCCCGCCGTAGTCCCGCCTTGCGGGACGAAGGAGGATAAGCGGTGGCGCCCCTCCACGCCTTATCAGGCGCGGCTACACGAGTTTCCCGC
>CAYOQM010000118.1:0-7292 GCA_964406065.1 uncultured Verrucomicrobiota bacterium | reverse complement strand
CTCGATAATCAATACGGTCTGTTGTCGTTTCATTGACTTGACTCCTGCTGAATCCTACATCATCCTGCCGGCATGACCACACTGAACAGGCTCCCTTCCCCGGGAAGACTTTCTATCTCGATCCTTCCCTGATGCGCCCTGACCACATGGTAGCATACCGCCAACCCCAGGCCGACGCCCCTCGCGTTACGCGAGTCCGCCTTGCTCCCCCGGGCATAGGGCTTCAGGATGCGGCGCCGGTCCTCATCGGTCATTCCAACCCCGTTATCCCTTACGGAGAGGACGACTTCTGACGGCGATCGTTTGGCGCGCCAGTCCCAACATCCCCGGACGCCCAGCCACGTTGATGACGCCTTCACATGCAGGGACACCTCGATCAGCGTTCCTTTCGCCCGATCCGAATATTTGACGGCGTTATCCAGCAAATTAAAGACAACCTGTTCCATGGCGCCCCCGTCAAATCGCTCAGGCGGCACGTCCGCCGAAACCTGGAGAGTCATCATGATGGGAGAATGATCCCCCTTCGCGACATTCTGTTCACCCCTTCCCTCGTCTGAGACCTGGGTGTTGTTCGGCAGGGTCTGCTCATGGACTTCGGCGCCGACGCCGACGGCAAACACCTCGACTGCATTCCTGACCAGTACCCCCAGATCGCCTTCGGTGAAGCGATAGCGGAGGGCATTCTGCCCGTATCGGACGAAGTACAGTGCCCGGTCGGTAAGCCTGCTGAGCCGGTCGCTCTCCTTGATGATGGCTCCCAGGAATTTGAGTTTCTTGGCCTCATCGCCGACTTTTCCCATGTACAGGCTTTCCGCCAGCATCCGCATGGAGGCCAGCGGGGTTCTCAGGTCGTGGGACACACTGGCGGCGAAATTGCTGCGTTCACGGGCCTGCCGGATTTCCACCGCCGCCTGGCGCCAGACGAGCCAGACTCCGGCACCAATGCTGATCAGCAGCAACAAGCCGCCCCACCGGTAGAGGCTGGATTGGAGTCGGGCGTTCAGGAAAAAGGCACGGGAATCCGCCGGATAGGCGGAGAGGACAAAGGTCTCCAAGGGAAAGGGGAAATGGCGGGACGCCAGCCTCGGCATTTCCGGAACCTCTTCCGGCAGGGGCTTTTCACCTTCACTGACACCGGCTTCGACCCGGATCCCGCTATTGGTTGTAACGCGGGTGGACAGGGCATTGACAAAGCGGATGAGGGCGGATTCATCGAGTTGAAGAGCCAGAGAGCGGGACGAAGTCCGGCCCGCCGGGCGGAGTCCGGTTACCAGCATATCCCGCCCGCCCGACTTTCCCCGAGTCCAGCCGCCCGGCGAAGACAGGGGAAACAACAGGGCCAGATCTTGCGTCAGTTCCCGCCGCTGATCCCGGGTCAAAGCCCGTCCGCGCTGGCGTTCCCGCCATTCGGCCATCAGCAGGAGGGGGGGATTACGGAACACGCCGATCCGGTTTTCAATCCAGGCGGTCAGCGCCTCCCGCTGCAGCGGCGCAAGCTCCTCATATCGCACCAGATAACGGCGAAGCAGCTCCTGCTGCGTCTGGTCGGCGGAGGCTCCGAGGATTTCGGAAGCCAATCTAAGGGCGATCAGGTCGTAATAAAAGCCCTCGTCCGGATCCCGTGCGGCAGAGGCGGGATCGCGTTGGGCCATCTGCTGCAGTACGATCAGGGCCTGGTTGGTATTCCCCGATACCAGGGCCGCCCCCGCCTGCCTCAAAACCGTCGCTTCAGAGGAACCATGAGGGGGAGCCTCGTCCTCGGCAATGCCAACCGGATCGACCGGGGGATAGATGAGCCCGACACCGGGCTGAAAAATGAAGACTGCGGAAATCCAGGGATGGATCAGGGTCAGTTCGGCCAGGGCAGCGGCCGTGGCATGGCCGGCGGGTTCCTCGGGAATGCGGGCCTTGACCTCCACCATCTCCTTTTCCCACACCTGGACGACCTGGTCGAGCATCCGGGCGGCATCGGATTCCATGCGTTTCTGGAGGACAATCTGCCAGCTTCCCAGAACGCGGGCGGCCAGGAAGGAAACGGCCACAGCCGGTCCGACCACCAGGACAAAGACCAGGATGATAAGTTTGATTTCCTGCCGCATATGACGTCGTGCCGGGCTTATCCCCTAACCGTGCGTAGCTGCAAAGATCCACCGCTTATCCGCCTTCGCCCCGCAGGGTGGCGCTACGGCGGGACAAGTCAGCGGCGGCTAGACGTCCCGTCTCTTCGTAGCCGCGCCTGTTAAGGCGTGGTTCTTTCTTCCCGCGTCCACCGCTTATCAGCGGCGGCTACAAAGATCCACCGCTTATCCCGCACGGCGGGACAGGTCAGCCAAGATCACCAGTCGGCTTCGAGCTGGGAGATCCATGCCTTGACAACGGGGGCGTCGGGAGCGCGGGGAGCCAGTTTGAGGTATTGCTTGTAATACCGGGCGGCTTTCCGGGGCTCCTTCAGGTAATCGCCATAAAGGACACCCAGGTTATAACTCACCCGGGGATTATCAGGCTCCAGTTTCAAGGCCTGCAGGTAGTCGGCTTCCGCCGCCCGGGCCTGTTTCGCCGCGAGATGCCGGCGGGCGGAATTCAGCAATCCGGCGACCGTCTGATCTTCCGCATTTATCGGCCAGACGGTTTCCTTTACCACCGGCTCGCGTTTTGCCGCCGCTTCGGCCTTTAGCCGTTGCTCTTCCTGTTGAGCGTCCTTGATTTCACGGGCAACCCGCCCCGCCTCGAAGACTTTTTTCGCCTCGACTCCCAGCGCCTTCTTGAGGGCCGCCTCACGTCGGCGGGTAACCTCGAGCGCTTCGACCCCCTGCCGGTTAAGTTCTTGCAGCCGGGCGAGTTCCGCCTTCAAGAGGGCTTCCCCTTTTGCCCGTTCATCCCGGGTCTTCACTCCGATCTGGACAGACTCGCGGAGGCTGGCCAGTTCCTGGCGGAGATCCGAGTTTTCCTTCTCGACCTTGCGGAACAAGTCGGAACCCTGCGCGGGAACCAGGGGGGGGGCGGGATTCGTCGCGGCCACAGCGACCTCGGGAAGGGCGCGGTGCAGCCGTTCGACCTCGAGAAGCAGCGCCTTCTTTTCAGACTGGAGCCGGTCGATTTCCAGCCGGCTCTCCTCTGGAGTCTTCAGTTGCGACATCACCAGGGTCAGTTGGGTCTTACGGCGCTCCATGTCCTGGAGGTCAACCAGCAGGGCGGCGTTGCGGCGGCGAAGCCCCTCCGCCTCCGCCTCCACCCGGGTTTTCTCGCGTCTCAGGGTGAGGTTTTCATCAATGAGCCGCTGGTAGGCGGCGGGGTCGAGGCGGGGGGAGGAGGCGGGATCCGGCGTCTGGGCATGGGCCAGGGAGGCCAGGAGGCAAAGGCAGAGCGCGTATCTTAGTGAGCTTCTGTTCAAAATTCCTGCCTCCTCTGCGAATCCTGAACCAAAATGAAGAGTTTAAACAGAAGATCACGAAGTTCACAAAGAGGAGTTCTATTACCCGCCTCCGGCGGAAATACCTTTACCCTTCGTGGTCTTAGTGTGCTTCTGTTCAAATTCTTTTCTTCTCCGAATCCTGACCTCAAAGCGAGAACCGTGCCGACACTGTAGTAACCGGCGTCTCGCCGGTATGGCCTGCAAGATGCCGCCGAGACCCCTTCGACAAGCTCAGGGCGGGCGGCGGCTACTACAGCCTTCGGACAACTCAGGCCACCGCTTATCCGCCTTCGCCCCGCAGGGCGGCGGTTACATCATCGCGGCTATTGGAGCAAATCCGATGCCGCGACGCCGGTCGCGTCGGGCGCTCCCTTTACCTGCTTCTTCATATCCTTTGACCGCTCGAAGAACTTGTCGCCCGTCACGATCCGGGGCGTGAGAAGGACGATGGTTTCGGAGTTTGCCGAACTCACCGAATCATACCGGAACAGCACGCCCAGCAGGGGAATGCTTCCCAGAATGGGAATTTGAGTCCGCTCCTTGACTTGCCGTTCATCAATCATTCCGGCAATGATGATCGTCACGCCATCCTTCACACTGATACTGGTTTCGGCAAAAGATTTTTTGACGACCGGCACTCCAGTATTCCCGGTAAGGTCGGAGGGATCGGAATTGTACCATCTCAATACCGAGCTGACCTCGGGGCGGATATCACATGTGATGAACCCGAGCTCATTGATCCGCGGAGTCACGCCGAGCGAGACGCCCACATCAACGAACTTGTAGGTTTTCCCGACGATATTGGAACTGCCGGACTCGTACTGCAACTCGGAGTACGGCTGGGTCGTGATCGCCTTGATGGTGGCTTCCTTGCCGTCCATGGTCGCAATGTGGGGGTTTTGCAGCAGTTTCGTCTTGCCGACAAACTGCAACGCCTCGACCACCGCGTTCAGATTTGCGCCCGCCGCGATCGTATGATACGTGATGCCCCCGCCCAAACCCGCCGCCGCGCCCGTGGTGAGATCCGAGGCGGAAAAGGTTCGCGACACTGGCTTCAGGGAAAAGCGAGGGTCCAGCCCCTGAAACAGATAATCCCAGTTCACGCCCATGTGATAATTGTCATTCAGTTCCACTTGGACAATCTTGGCTTCGATGAACACCTGCTTCTGCGGGCGGTCGAAAATGCCCACCACGTCGCAGATCCGTTGCAGGACGTTGGGGAAGTCGGTGATCACCAGGGTCTTGGTCCGCTTGTCGCTCCGCAGTGTTCCGATGCCGTTGTCCTTGGTCAACATCGCCGTAATCTGGGGTTCCAGATCCTCCACCTTGGCATACTGGAGCACGAAATTGGTGGTGACGGTGGGGTAGACGCGCTGGTAGGTGGGAATTTCCGCCTTGCGGATCACCTGCTCCATTTCCATGATCTTCTCGGGCGTATCGATCAACACCAGATTGCCGGTGGTGTCGTCGAAGACAATCTTCCCGGCCGAGCTCTTCACCTCGGCGAGCAGGGCCGCCATGCGGCTGGGAACGGCGGACTTCAACTCGATGATCTTGGCCTGCTTGCGCTCATAGAATCCCTCGCCGTACAGTTCGCGGTATTCCTTGTCGGTCATGACCTTGACGATGTTCCCCCTGACCTCATAGGCCAGTCCGTTGGCAGCCATGACAATCTCCAGCGCCTCCGCCAGCGTCACATCCTTGACCATGAGTTTGGACGACCCGGTGACTTCCTTGCCGATGATGATGTTGAGGTTCGCCTTGGTTGCGAGGAACTTGAGCAGGTCGGTAATGTCCATCGAGTCGAGCAGATCCAGCGAGACCTTCTTGTCCAGTCCCGGCAGGTTGTACTCGCTGATCAGATGCGGTTTTGCCGGAGCGGCGACGGGCGCCTGCGCACGGACTGCAGGGACCACCAGCATCACCATGAGCGCCACGATAAACGAAGCATGCCGCGAATTAAGTAGTAGTTTCATGATCATCATTCTCCTATTTCACATCAAAGAGCTGTTTCTGAAGTTTCACGACGACATGGTCGTTGAAAATCCGCTCCAGCACATAGTCCGTCGGGCCGACGGTCTGGCCTATTTTCACGAAATAAGTCTTAGCATCGGCCTTGTTCCGTATGATGGCCATCGACTCCTCGGCGGAAGAGGAATCCATGGAAACGGCCACGAGTTTCAGGTCTTTCGGTGCCCCGGTTGCCTCCGGTCGCGCATCACCTTCCCCTTTGGTTTGGGGCTTGGCGACAAAGGCATTACGGTCTTTGACTTTTTCGAGGAAACTATCCAAGGCAGGGGGCGCTTCCTGCGGAAACACCGTGGGGGTCATGGAAAGACTGCCCGCCCCGATGACTTGACGCTCGAGGGCCTCGGCGATGCCCGGATTGATGGCTCCGACGCTATAGAACACCAGAGCAATCAACACCAGTACGACGACGCCCAATCCACGGTTCAACAGAAGCAGACCCGTTGAGCGTGAGGTCGAAAGACTGACAAACGCCGGAGCCGCCACAGCCGCGGAACCAGCTTTATCGACAGGCGGCAACTCCTCGGGGGAAGATGTCGCAACAGCCAGCGGGAGCACGGGCTCCGCAAGTTTCAAACGGGGTGCCGCCTCCTTGCCGGGCGCAGAGGTGGCGGGGGACGGGACGGAAGCCACCGGAACTGCTGCAGGAACCGGTGCGGGAACTGGAGCCGGTTTTGGGGCGACGGGCGCTGCGGGGGCAGGAGCGGGCGCAGGCGGACTGGGTGCAGGAGCAACAGCGACAGGGGTGTGCGGCTTGGGCTCCACAGGCGTCTGTCGCTTGTCCTGCTGAATCAGTGCCAGCAGTTTTTCTTCAGGCGTCATTTTTTTTGCGGCTTCGCTCACTCACCCCCCGTAAAACGAATTCCTTATTAATATACTATTGGCACGGGCTCGACAACTCCGGAAAGTGGACGCAATTCGCGCGCTACGGCCTCCCGCACCAGCGCCTCATCCACAACAGAACGGTCCTGCATCACCAGCATTTCCAACAGGTTATGGCACAACATCGACAACTGCCGGGGATAACCGCGGGTTGCCTCATGAACCAGGCGGACGGCCTCATCGGTAAAAAGACCTGCCCCGGAATGCCCGGCCTGCTGCAACCGAAAGTCGATCATTTCGCGGGTTTCAGCCAGATTGAGAGGATTGATGACGCATTTCAAGGCAATTCGGTCCCAGAAATTCGGCATTTTACTCAGAACCGGCACCATCTCCATTTGCCCCACCAGCACCAGTTGCAGGATTTTGAATTCGTTGGTTTCATAGTTCAGGAGAATCCGGAGGATTTCCAGGACATACTGGGGCAGAAGCTGCGCCTCGTCGATCAGCAGGACAACCCGCCTCTTTTCCTGCACACCCGTCTTGTAGAGGAACTGTTCGATCGCCTCGATGCAGTCGAGTCCTGATGTTTTCTTGGGATCAATCGGGGCGTGAAACAGGGCCACCAGGCGTGAGAGGAATTGTTTCTGGGTCCTGAAATAGGGGTTCAGGATCATGAAGAAGCAGACATCCGGCTCTTCCTTGAGCAACTGGGAAAGTTTGCGACTGAGGGTGGTCTTGCCGGTGCCGACGTCCCCGACAATGATGCTGAGGCCGCGCTTGAGGTTCAGGGCAATGCGAAGCCGCGTCAGGGCCGCCTTATGTTGCGAGGACAGGAAGAAAAAGGAGGGATCCGGGCTGGTTGAAAACGGCTCGTCGTTCAAACCCAGAAGTTTGTAGTAGCTCATACCCTGTTGATTTCCCCACACTGGCGTCCCATAGGGACGCCGGTTATTGGTTACTTGTTATCAGTTATTAGGAAATGCGTGGCTTTTACCCATAGTTTCCCGACGTATCATTTCCGATATTTATC